>JAMDDR010000540.1 GCA_023488685.1 Chloroflexota bacterium
GGGCGTGACTTCGTCGCGTTCATCGCTGAGTTGTTGCATCATCCTGATGCCGTTGCTCCGCCTCTCTTCGCTGACGCGCCTGCCGCTGCGGCTGGCCCGTGAACGAAGAAAGGCGGTAATCAATTACACCTAAAGTTTTGTTTACTCTTAGATGGCATGCTGACAACAGAGCCACACTGGTACATAGAGCAAGACGAGGTAGAGCAATTCACTGATCAAAATGGAACCACCCAGGTAACAAGCACCCAACCGGAAGGACAACTCGGCAGTAAGATCAGACAACTGATTGATACAGCCCTTTCTTTTTAGAAGGAAGCTGGCGAGCGGCTGAAGATCATTCCAAAGGCGTACCAGCGTACAGACGTGTGGGAGCACACCTACTACCTGGACTACCAGAATCGCCGGCCCGACTTCGTGCAGATGTTCATCGACCACCTGATCGATTGGGAATTTGTCGCGCAGAACCTGGCCAGGTAGGCCCTTCACATCAAAACCACGCGATCGCCCTTCAACAAGCGCAGGGTGATCGCGTGGTCTTCACAGACGCATCAAATCACATCAGGCCACCATATTGCTGGCCCACAAACCGTTAAATCTGATCCACTTGTCGCTGGCCGGGCCGCCCCAAGGCCGCAGCCAGATGCTATCGCCGGTGTATTTGATCGTCACATCCACCGACCGCACGCCGTTGGCTGGGTTCAGCCGGCTATCGGAGCGTATCTGGCTCATGGCATACCCCAACACCAATTCCGAGTAATTAGGGTCGGTCAAACTCAGCGCGCCCGCATTGATAAGGGCGCGTGACAGATCACCGAGTGGCGTTGTGCCAGCGTCGATATTTGAGCGCTCAGAAAAGAGCTGGCCGTCAGCCAGCACCTGGGTATAGTCCGGCGTCAGGTAGATGTACACGGTATCGCCGTCGCGGTCGAGATGCATATAAGCCCTGGCCAGGTTTTCACCATCCCACTTGATGTTTTGTTGCACCACCTCTACCGTGTTGCCCATCACGCGGTTCACGACGGCCACATGCCCCGCCCCGCTGTTGTAGCTCCCGGGCCACACGACAAGATCGCCTGGGCGAGGGGGTGTGCGATCGCCATTTTGATAGAAAGCCAGATCACTGAAGCCCTTGGGGCGCCGGGTCGCGATGTCGGCCATCTCAACCGCAGAACCGATAAGCGTGCCATCGGCATATTTCCATTGTCCGTAACCGAGCGTCATATAGAGAGCGATGGCGAGTTCAGCGCATTCATACCACAGCGTACCGTCGGAGGTCACATGGGAAGGGTTCTCACCGGGATAGTAATACACGCCGATACCGTGCCCGGCCAGCCAATCTCCGCCGCTCAGCTCCAGATACTTTTGCGGCGGGGTTTCCCTTGCTACTCGCGATGCAGCCCCCATCCCCACCGACGAAAACAAGCCGCAACACACCGCGACGATCGCACTGACAATGTGCCGGAGTTTGATAGTGCGCACCATGTCGTCTCCTTTGTTTTGTAGTGAAACTGTACGACCCCCATGGCAACCATCGAAGGTAAGCTTGAGCCACATATTAGACCCGCCGGCGTGACAAGGCAAACGGTGTTATGCAGGGGATGTATTTCGCGAAAGTGGCAAACTGAGGGGCACCCCCCTTTGTCTTCTTGGTGTCCTTGGCGGCCTTGGTGGTTGGTCTGGCGTTCGGATGTCAGTTGTCAGTAGGGCCTGACGACCTCACGGGCGTGGCAGGCCAGCACACAGGCCGGTCGCTACGTCTATGCCATTCGTTGGTTGGCTCAAGCGGCCTTGTCCACAAGCGCCTCAATCCAGGCCAGATGCTCGCTAAAGTGTTCGGCCGTATTGCCATAGATCACGTTGACCGCAGGGGGACCGTCACCCGTTCCAGGTTCTGCGGGTAAATATTGGCGGTACGGCTTGAGCAGGTCGGCATCGCCGAGAGGCTGCAACAACGCCAGCAACTGCTGATGTACGTCTCGAAATTGCTCCAGCGCATCGGCCAGTGGGAGTTTGTGGCGCTGCCGGCGGATCACCGCGTTGATCTCGTCCTCGTCGCCGCGCTGGTAGAGCGCCTCGTCCACGCCCAGCCCAGCATGGCGCGGTTGGCCCTGCAGGAAGAACACGACCGAGTGCTCCCAGGCGGTCATGTGGATGATGTGATCCTTCGCCGTCCACCCCTGCGCGTCTGCGGGTGTGGTGAGCTGCGCTTCCGTCAGCCGGCCGAGCGCCGTGTTGAGCGCAGTCCAGGCGCGCTCGATATCGGACAACAACTCCGCCTTCGTCTTCACGCGTGGTTCAGCCATCATTACCCCCGAACAAGCGATTAGGCAGCCAGTCTATCACGTGTCTTTCATGGCAGCCGAATCGATGCTTCGCTTTGGCTCTCGCAAAGGCGCACCGGCATGCATGCCGCAGGCGCCAAGAAATCTCTTGGCGCCTTAGCGCCTTTGCGAGAGACACTGTTTTATCCGGCAGAGCCTAAAAGGTGAGATGAGAAAGCGGCTGTAGGCGTACAGCTTGCGCGGTGCGGTGATGACAGCATCTGTGGCCCCTTTGTCTGCGACGGAGACGGCGAAGGGAGTCGATGCATCCACCATGGCTTGATAGGATGTCAATCTGGGGTAACATAGTGATCCTATGCGCGCCTCTTGACACCTCGCCGCACAGGCATCATTCACGCATGCGACTCGCGTTATCTACAAGGCATATCAGCGGAGAGGCCGAGGTTGGACGAAGCGACGTATGAGTTGGAAAACCTGGTTTAGTTTGAATTGGTGAACAATGGACTTGGGGGATACAGGTAAGATGGATCGCGGCAGACCAGAGGAAGCTGGTCCGGGGGAAGATGAACAGCAACGCTACCGGGACCTCTTTGAGTTCGCCCCGGACGGGTACCTGGTCACCGACCTCCTGGGCAACATTCGCGAGGCCAACCGCGCCGCCGCCGCTCTGTTCGATATACCAGTCGCAGAAATGATCGGCCTGCCGGTGGCGCACTTCGTGGAGGAGGCCGGACGCGCCGTCTTTAGCGAGGTGCTGGCCGAGTCAGCCCGGCAGGGTTTCGTGCGCCAGTGGCAGGTGAAGATGTGCACCCGCGCGCGCGGGTCTTTCGTGGCAGACATCCACGTGGCACATGCTCACAATAGCGCCGGCACGCCCAGCGCGCTGCGCTGGTTGGTGCGCGACGTTACGGAACATAGCCGGGCCGCCGAGAAAATAAAGATGCGTGAACAACAGCTCGCGGAAGCCCAACAGATTGCGCACGTAGGGAGTTGGCATTGGGACATTGCCAATAACGTGATCACGTGGTCCGATGAGCTCTACCGCATCTACGGCGTTACGCCTTCTGAGCGCGCCTTGACGTTTGCGGATTACATTAAACTCGTCCATCCGGACGATCGCGAACGGGTCGACCAGATCGTCACCGGCGCTTACCTCAACCCGGGTGCATTTACCTTCGATCACCGCATCGTGCGCCCCGACGGAAGCATTCGTATCCTGCATGCGCGGGGCGAAGTGATCAGCGATGCCCAGGGCAACCCGCTCCACATGCTTGGCACCGGGCAGGATGTCACCGAGAGCCGCGCAGCGGAGGAGCGCATTCGCCAGCTCAACGAGCAGTTGGAAGATCGGGTCGCCGAGCGCACCGCGCAACTGGAGGCAATCAACCAGGAATTGCGGCGAGAGATCTCCGAACGGCAACAGGCCGAGCAGGCGCTGCGCGAGAATGAGGCTCAGTTCCGCCAGGTCGCCGAGAGCATCGATCACGTCTTCTGGCTGCGAGACGAGACAGACACGCCGCCGCTATACGTCAGCCCCGCCTTCGAAAAGGTATTTGGGCTGCCACGCGAGAGCATGCATCACGATCTGCAATCCTTCTACGACATCATCCACCCCGAAGACCGCGAGCGGGTGCAGCAGGTGTTGTCGGGACCACTCAATGGCAACTACAGTGAAGAATATCGCATCGTACGGCCGGATGGCGCGCTGAGGTGGATCTGGACGCGCACATTCCCTGCGCAGGAGCGCGACGACGCGCCAATTCGCTTTGTCGGCCTGTCACAGGACATTACCGATCGCAAGCAGACGGAGAACGCATTGCGTGCGGCGCTCGAGCGCACGCGCGAGCTGTACCAGATCAGCCGATTGATCGCGCTGGTGCGCACGCCCGCAGACGTCCTGCACGCTTTGACCCTCAGCAACTTCATCCGCCGGGTCAACCGTGCGGCAATATTCCTCTTCGAAAAGCCATGGCAGGATAATCCGCCGGACACTTGCCGCGTGCTGGCGTCATGGCGCAGCAGCCACAGCCTCACGAGCATCGAGGGACAGATTTTCCCATTGCTGGAGTATGGGTTGAACGAGCTGTTTGTTCTCGATCAGCCCATGCACATCCAGGACGTCCGGACCGATCCACGCGTGAACGAAAATATGCGCACGTTGTTTGGCCGCCTCCACACGTGTTCCGTGACCATGTTCCCGCTGGTGGCATCCGGGCAATGGTACGGCATGCTGTCGCTCCACTCCGACTCGCCAGGGCATGTAAGCGAAGAGGACATGCTCCACATGCGCGGCCTGGCGGACCAGGCGGCCGTCGCGATCCACAACATCCGGCTGCTGGAAGCCGAAGCGCAGGCCCGGCGTGAAGCCGAGCGCGCCAACGATCTCAAGCTTAAATTCCTGGCCATGATCTCGCACGAATTGCGCACGCCGCTCACATCGATCAAAGGCTTCGCCACCACGCTGCTGGCCAGCGACGTGACCTGGGATGCGGACACCCAGCGCGAGTTCATCGTCACCATCAACCAGGAAGCGGACAAGCTCACGGACATGATCGAGCAACTGCTCGACCTATCCCGCATGCAGGCCGGCACGTTGCGCATCAAACCGGAAGTGCTTGCGTTCGACGACATCCTGCTCACCGCCCTGGCGCAATTGCAGACCCTGACCCAACATCATCAGCTCGTCACCCAGGTGTCCGGCGAATTGCCCCCGGTTTATGCCGACCGGCAGCGCGTTGCGCAGGTGCTGACCAACCTGGTGGATAACGCTGTCAAGTATTCACCGGCACAGTCCACCATCACGATTTCGGCGCGCCTCACAGACAACAACGTGGAAATCGGCGTACAGGACGAAGGCGCCGGCATCCCTCCCGAGGACAGGCAGATCGTGTTCGAGGCATTCCGGCGTGGCGAAGGGGAGAGCACGCACCGCACCAAAGGCGCAGGGTTGGGGCTGGCCATCTGCAAACACCTGATCGAAGCACACAGCGGCAAAATCTGGCTGCAAGACCACGCCAGCCCAGGGACGCTCATCATGTTTACGCTGCCGGTCGCGACGGCACGCCCGGGTCAACCTCGCACATTAGCCGCGCGTGAGTCGTCCGCCGGTATTATTGGTTAGAATCGTCCTGTGGAGAAAGTGTTAGTAGCGTCAGTAAAGGCAGGGGCAGAAGTGCCGGCCAAGGTTTCGTTTTACGTCCGGGACATTCCTGTTCACGGCGATGTGATCCTGGCACCGATGGACGGGTACTCGGATCTGCCTTTCCGGGTGCTGTGCCGTGAGTACGGTTCGGCCATGAGTTACACCGAATTCGTCGCGGTCGAAGCAATCATCCATGGCGCCAAAAAGGCCATGCGCATGTTCGACTACGCGCCCATGGAGAAGCCCCAGATGACATTCCAGGTGTTCGGCCCTGGCGAGGACGATATCGTGCTGGCCGCCCGCAAGCTGGAAGCATTGCAGCCAGGCATCATCGATCTCAACATGGGCTGCTCGGTGCCAAACGTGAGCGGGCGCGGCGCCGGCGCGGGCCTGTTGCGCGACCCGCAGAAGATTGGGCGCATCTTTCGGCGCCTCAGCCAGGATCTCCGTGTGCCGGTGACCGGCAAGATTCGCCTGGGATGGGACAGCCAGACGCGCAACTACCTGGATGTCGCCAGGACTTTGGAGGACAATGGGGCGTCGCTGGTCGCCGTGCACGGGCGCACCAAGGAAATGAAGTACAACGGCCAGGCCGACTGGGATGCGATTGCCGAGATCAAGCAGGCTGTCAAAATCCCGGTCATCGGCAATGGCGACATAAAAACGGCATGCGATATCGACCGCATGAAGGCGCACACCGGCTGTGACGGCGTGATGATCGCCCGCGCGGCCATCGGGAATCCATGGATCTTCCAACGCAGAGACCGTGACCAGGTGTCGGTGCGCGAGACGGTTCAGTTGTCGTTGCGCCACCTGCAACTGATGGTGGATTATTATGGCGACTACGGCCTGGTGCTGTTCCGTAAGCACGCTGTCAAGTACATCCACGGGCTGCCCGGCGCGGCGGAGCTGCGCCAGCAGTTGGTGACGTGCGAGTCGCCACAGCGCTTCGTGGAGCTGCTGCTGCAATTCGAGCAACGTCTGGAGCAGAGATTGGAGATTGGAGATCTTCAACCTACGGTTCAACACCAATCTCTAATCTCCAATCTCCAATGACTTTATATGAGTGATTTCTCAAATTATCCCGAACGGCTGCGCGAGGTATTGGAGATGTTCGTCGAAAGCCCCAACGATCGCAATGCCATGTTGATCGAGTATTCGGACCAATTCAGGGGCGTGCCAGAATATATCGCGAAACGTCCCTACCCTGCAGAGAACCGCGTGCCCCACTGCGAATCAGACAGCTACGTGTTCGTGGAACCGTTGGAAGACGGCCAGCGGCTGAAGTTCCACTTCGCCGTTGAAAACCCGTTTGGCGTTTCGGCGCGCGCATTGTCAGCCATCCTCGATTCCACGATCAACGGACTGGCCGCCGAAGAAATCGCGACCATGCCGATTGAAGATATCGTGCCGACGCTGTTTGGGCGCGCGCATTGTCAGCCATCCTCGATTCCACGATCAACGGACTGGCCGCCGAAGAAATCGCGACCATGCCGATTGAAGATATCGTGCCGACGCTGTTTGGGCGCAACATCTCCATGGGCAAAGGCCAGGGGCTGCTCGGCATCGCCGCGGTGGTCAAGGCAATGGCACAACGCTATGCAAATGGACGCTAGTCGCTGGACGCTGGTCGCTGGTGACTAATTTCCAGCAACCAACGACCAGCAACTAACGACCAGCAACTAACAACATGTTTAACTCATCCAATCAAGCTCCGCCCACCGACCGCCTGGAAGCCATCGCAGCATTGCGTTCGGCGGTGGAGAACGTGATGGTCGTGTCCGGCTACACCTTTGATCAAGACGGCGTCATCCATCTGCGGGGCCGGCTAAAGCTGCCCGCCGAGCAGGCCTATCGCCCGTTGCGCCCGCAGGTCGAACGCCTGGGGTATACGCCCTATCTGAGCGAAGAGGAAAATGGCGTCTATCAGATCACCGCTGTGCCGGGGGTCATCCCGCGCAATAAACCCGACACGAGAGTCAACCTGTGGCTCTTCATCGGCACGGTGGCTTCAGTGATCTTCGCCGGAGCGGTGTTGGGCGCCGACGAGGCGGGTCTGAACCTTGGCGCCGGTCTGATGTTTGCCGCGGCGGTGATGGCAATCCTGGTCACACACGAGATGGGTCATTACGTGGTTGGCAGATTGCGCGGTGCGCCGGTTTCACTCCCTTACTTCATCCCACTGCCGCTGGTGGGCCTCTTTGGCACCATGGGCGCGGTGATCGTACAGCGCGAACCCTTCGAAGATCGTCGCACCCTGCTGGAAGTCGGCATTGCCGGGCCGCTGGCCGGGTTCATCGTGGCCGTGCCCCTGATGTTCCTGGGGTTGGCATTGTCGAAGGTACAGCCGATCCCACAGACCGGGGACATGATGATCTTCGGTGACTCGCTACTCACCAAGTTCCTCACCCTGGTGCAATTTGGGCCACTCTCTCCTGGGAACGACGTCATCGCCCATCCCGTCCTGATCGCGGCTTGGTTCGGTTTGCTGGTCACCGGCATCAACCTCATCCCAGCCGGCCAGTTGGACGGGGGACATGTCGCCTACGCTCTGTTGGGACCGAATGCGAGATACCTGTCCTACGTGATGATCGCAGGCTTTCTGGGCCTGGCGGCATTCGTATCGACGAGCTGGGTGCTGTGGGCTATGTTGCTGCTGTTGTTCGGGCGCACCCACCCGCCGGCACTCAACCAGGCGGCCAAGCTGGAGCCATTGCACGTCGCACTCGCCATCATTGCGCTGCTGGTGCTGATATTGGTGTTCGTGCCAAATCCGCTGTATACGCCGTAGTGGCTGGTCGCTGGAGATTAGAGATTGGAGATTGAGCCTTTCAAATCTCCAATCTCAGATCAAGCTATAGTGCCAGCCCAACGGCTGCCCATTCTGATACGGCATCACGCCGTGAAACTGGCGTGTGTCGTCACCGAACAGCAACGGCAGGAAGTAGCGGTCGCCCGGCCACAGGTTCAGTGTCAGCGCCAGGATGCGCTCAACCGGCACCCACTCCAGCGCCCCTTCGGGGTTGTGCGTGAGCGGCGTGCCGTTCCACTCGTGGATGGTGAAGAGAAAGCCCAACCAGTCTTCGCCATGTTTGCCAAAGCCAGGCCAACTGATGGTGCCGCGCAGGGTCAATGTCACGGCCTCGATGCCGGCCTCTTCGCGCAGTTCGCGGCGCATCCCGCTCACCACGTCCTCCTCGCGCTCCAGCTTGCCGCCCAGGCCGTTGTACTTGCCATAGTGCAGATCGTCGGGGCGGGCGTTGCGATGGATCATCAAGACCTGCTGCCGGTCGGGTGACAGCACGTATCCGAGCGTCGCTACGATTGGGGTATAGGGCATGACTTGTGCACCTCACAGGGGCCAGAATAACACCATGTGTGCGAGGGGTGATCGGTTGGCGGCATGCCGGTTTACCGGTTGAGAAAGGCTCACGCCTATAATCCTCAACCATGGGTGGTCCTGATGTTGCGGAGGGGATGAGTAAGAGTGTCAGTTATCCGTTGGCAGATGGGGAGCAGGGCTCGACCCTGCCAGGCCAGTCACCGAAGGCGACGCCATGGCACGCTCTGCCGGTGACCGAAGTGCTTGCCCGGCTAACGACCCACGTCGAAGGGTTGAGTGTTGCCGAGGCTGCCAAACGTTTGGAACAGGGGGGCCGTAACGAGATCACACGCCATCAACCAGTCTCACCCTGGCGTTTGTTTTTAAAGCAGTTCGCCAACTTCTTCATCCTGATGCTGCTGTTCGCATCTGTGCTGGCTTATGCGGTGAGTTACCTGCCCAATGAAAGCGGGCGCCGCCTGACAGCCCTCTTCATCCTCGCTGTCGTCCTGGTGAGCGTGATCCTGGGTTTTCTCGAAGAGTACCGCGCCCAAAAAGAGCTTGAAGCCCTGGACAGGCTGCTGGTCTTCAAGACCGTCGTCAGCCGCGACGCCACACGCAGCCAGATCAATGCGTCCGAGATCGTCCCGGGCGATATCCTCGTCCTGTCACAAGGGCAGAAAGTGCCTGCCGACGCGCGAGTCATCCAGGCATTCAGCATGCGCACCGATGAATCCGCTTTAACCGGCGAGAGTATTGGCGTGGATAAATCACCCGCGGCTGTGGCGCCCGACGCATCACTGGCCGAGCGCACCAGTATGGTATTTGGCTCGACCTATGTCACCCACGGCACAGGATTAGCCGTGGCTGTAGCCACAGGGATGAATACCGAAGTGGGCCAGGTCGCCGCCACGTTGCAACAGATGTCGGAACGCCCTACGCCGTTCCAGGTGGAAGTGCAAAAGATGGCCAGGCAGATGACGGTCATTATAGGGATTCTGGCCGTCGCCATTGCGGTCGTTCTACTCTTCCTATTGCATGAACCGCCAATCGACGTCGTGCTCAATACATTGAGTCTGGCCGTTGCCACCATTCCTGAAAGTCTGCCCATCGTGTTGACTTTCGCGCTGGCGCTTGGAGCGCGCCAGATGGCGGCGCGCCACGCCGTTGTGCGCCGGCTGTCCGTGGTAGAGTCGCTGGGGTCCGTGGATACTATCTGCACCGACAAGACCGGCACGCTGACGCAAAATTCCATGACGCTGCAACGCGTGTTTACTGGCGGCCAGGTGATACCGGTGGCGCAGGTACACGCAAGCGACAGTGAGACTGCCGAGGTGCTGCGCGCAGGCATTCTGTGCAACGAGGCCATCGTCGCCGAAGGCGCGGACCACAAGATTGTCGGCGATCCTGTTGACACCGCGATGATCCGGTCAGCGCAATCCGCCGGGCTGGACATCGAGCGCGAGCGCGCAAGCCACCCCAGGACACACATCATCCCGTTTAGCTCTGAGCGTAAGATGATGACGACTGTCCACGCACACGATGGTCAGTGGGTGGCATACGCCAAAGGCGCGCCCGGCGCCATCCTGAGCCGCTGTATGACGATGACCGAGGGGGGTCAGCGTGTGCCCCTCGACGATGCACGACGGCGCGCTGTGCGCCAGGCCATAGACCAATTACAGGCCGCCGGCATGTATGTGCTGGGCCTCGCAAAAAGGGAATTTCCTGCGGCAGCGCCAACAGATGGTGCCGAACAGGAGATGACATTCCTCGGGCTCCAGGCGCTGATTGATCCACCCAAGCCAGGTGCAGCGGAAACGATTGAACAGGCAAAAGGAGCCGGAATCCGAGTGATCATGATTACCGGCGACAATGCCTTGACGGCCAAGGCGGTGGCAAAGGACTTGGGTATCGGCCAGAACGTGGTCGAGGCGCGCGAACTGGAGCGCCTCTCGCGCCAGGAATTGGTCAAACGCATGGAAGACGTGGACATTGTGTCTCGTGCCACGCCGCAGATCAAGCAACAGGTGTTGCAGGCGCTGCAAGACGAGGATCATTTTGTCGCCATGACGGGCGATGGCGTCAACGACGCGACCGCGTTAAAGCAGTCCGATGTAGGCATGGCGATGGGTCTGCGCGGCACCGACATCGCCAAGGAATCCGCGGCGATGGTACTCCTGGACGACAATATTTCCAGCATCGTCGCAGCGATCGAAGAGGGACGGCGGATATTTGACAACATTCGCAAGTTCACGAACTACCTGCTGAGCACAAGTCTGGGCGAAGTCGTTGTCGTGCTGGCACTCTCATTGGCCGGGTTCTTTCCCCTATCGGCCAAGATGCTACTCTGGATCAACGTGGTCACTGACCTGATCCCTGCCAGCGCACTGGCTGCAGACCCGGCGGTGTCGCAGGTAATGAAACGGCGCCCCCGACGTCACGACGAGCCGATCCTGAACAAATCCATCTATGCCACGATTGCCGGTAGCATCTTCCGCACCCTCATTGCCTACAGCATCATCTTCTGGGCGGGGCTACAGTTGGGAGGCGTCACCTACGCGCGCACAATGCTATTCACCAGCATTGTGTTGCACGCTTTTACACGGGTCATGGTGGTGCGCCAGTTGGACGATCTGAGTATCTGGTCAAACCGGACCCTGTTATGGAGTTATGCGGCGGCTGTCAGTTTGCAGTTGCTGGCGCTCTACACGCCACTGAATGAAGTGTTTGGCATCATCCCGCTGGACTGGAGAGCATGGGTGGTCATGGTACCCGTGGTTGCCGTCTCCTCGCTATGGGGAGTCTACATGACACGCTGGATCTTGAGGCTGGTGCCACTCTGGGAGCGGTGAACCAGGCACCAAGACACCCCTCAACAGGGGGTAGTATCTGTTGAATAATATCTGATCATACCTTAACATATATCTACATTTTGCATAGAATTCAAAGCGTGAAAGTCAGCATCGGTCAAGCGGCGAAAGCACTGGGCGTGTCCCAGGCAACCCTGCGCCGGTGGGAAGCTGCCGGAAAAATCCAGGTCGAGCGTACACCCAAAGGCCATCGGCGCTACGATCTGTCCAAGTTGTACGGGGTCAGGCCGCGTCCGCCCAGCGCCGACCGTCCCACGCTGGCTTATGCCAGGGTGTCGAGCCACGATCAAAAAGAAGACCTGGTCCGGCAGGTAGCGTTATTAGAGACGTTTTGTGCCGCCAATGGCTGGTCCTACGAGGTCATCCAGGATTGGGGATCAGGACTGAACTACAGTAAGAAGGGCCTACGGCAACTCATCCAGCGCATTTGCTCCGGGCAGGTGGGGCGGTTGGTGTTGACGCACCAAGATCGCCTGTTGCGATTGGGGTCAGAGTTGGTCTTTGCGCTGTGTGAGGCCTACAACACCGAAGTTGTCCTCATCAACCAGGGTGAGCAGCCGTCGAGTTTCGAGGAAGAGCTGGCGCAAGACGTGTTGGAGATCATCACGGTTTTCTCGGCGCGGCTGTATGGCAGTCGCAGCCACAAGAACCGCAAACTGGTCGAGACGCTGCGTGAGGTGGCAGAGGGCTTATGATCATCCTGCGAGCCTTCAAGACCGAGTTGGATTTGAACAACATCCAGAGATCGGCCTGCGCCCGGCATGCAGGTGCGGCCCGCTATGCCTACAACTGGGGGTTGGCACGCAAGCTCGCCGCCTATCAAGCGGGTGAGAAAACACCCACCGCCATCGACCTGCACCGGGAGTTGAACGTACTCAAGCAGACTGAGTTGTCGTGGATGTACGAAGTGTCCAAGTGCGCCCCACAGGAAGCCTTACGCAACCTGGATCAAGCCTTTGTTCACTTCTTCCGGCGCGTGAAGGCGAAAAAAGCCGGGAAGAAGGTGAAGGTGGGTTTTCCACGTTTCAAGTCGAAGAAGCACGGGCTGGGCAGCTTCCGCTTGACGGGGGCGATCCATATCTGCGAGGACGCCATTCAACTGCCGCGCCTGGGACGGCTCCGCCTGAAAGAACACGGTTACTTGCCTGTGAGCGGAGCGAAGGTCTTGAGCGCTACGGTCAGCGAACGCGCTGGGCGCTGGTTCGTGTCCGTGCAGGTCGAAATGGAATTGCCCGACCCACACGAGACCCATCAGCCAGTGGTTGGAGTGGACCTGGGAATAACACGGTTAGCCACCGTGAGTGATGGAACGGGAATTGAGAACCCGCGGGCGCTCAAGCGCAACCTGAAGAAAATCAAGCGGTTGCAAAGAACCGTCTCACGGCGCCAAAAAGGCAGCGCCAACCGTCGTAAAGCCGCGGCGAAGCTGGCGAAGGCTCATCTGCGCGCGGCAAGCATCCGCACAGAGGCGCTCCATCAGGCCACCAGCCGGCTGGCGAAAACCAAGTCAGCCGTGGTGTTGGAAGACTTGAATGTGAGCGGGATGTTGAGGAACCATCACCTGGCACAAGCCATCGCGGATGTGGGGCTGTACGAGTTCCGGCGGCAGATTGTCTACAAGGGGGCGTGGTATGGGTGTCGGGTGTCCTTTGCTGACCCGTTCTATCCCTCCACGAAACGCTGCTCGAAGTGTGGCCACATCAAAGCAGAGATGAGCTTGGGCCAACGGGTGTATATGTGTGACGCGTGCGACCTGGTGCTTGACCGCGATCTCAACGCCGCGCTCAACCTGGAACAATTGATTACCGCGAGTTCCGCGGGAAGTGACGCCTGTGGAGAGGGTGTAAGACCGGGTCATCCGGCAGTCCTCGACGAAGCAGGAACCGAACCTCAATCTGCCAGTGTGTAGATTTGTGTCAGTTTCGGAGAACGGATCTCATAACTTCCAAAAGAGCACCATCCCGATCAGCAGCACGACAAAGCACACGATGGTCAGCAGCCAACCGACCCGGAAGAAATCACTGAAGCTGCAAGCCCCTCTGCCTGAGAGTGAGGCGACACATCACGCACGCGCGCCAGCGGCGGCACAGGCCTGGGCCTCGCCATCGCGAAAACATTGATTGAGATGATGGGCGGACAGATCGGCGTTGAAAGCGCACAAGGCCACGGAAGCCGCTTCTGGTTCACAGTGCCAGAAACGGCTTCAGGCCCAGTCGACGGCTAACTGTTTGCGATGATGCAACTGCTTCTCAATCACGATCCCGGCGGTTGCCCCTTCAGCAGAGGCAATCACCGCCTGCTTGACGTGGTTGCACAGCACATCGCCAATCGCGTACACACCAGAGAGTGTGGTCTGGAATTCCTTGTCCACGACGAGGCACCCGGCCTGGCTGGTTTCCAGTTGCCCACCCAGGAAGTCGGTGATCGGCCTGCCGCCTTGCAAGTAGATGAACGCACCACTCACAGGGATAACCTGTTCGGGTTGTCCACGTGGCGCGACGCGGACACCTTCGACATGCGTCTCCCCAATCACCTCGCGCAATGACGCGCCGAGGTGTAAGACGATCTTCGGGTGTGAGGTGATTTCATCCACCAGATGCGGCGCGGCCTTCAATGCGGGTGCCGGCGCCAGGAAATGAACTCGTTGTACAAATCTTGTCAGGAAGAGCGCTTCCTCAATCGCCTCATCACTGTTTCCAGCGACAGCCACAACCTGGTCGCGGAAGAACGCGGCATCGCACGTGGAACAGTATGAAACCCCATGACCCAAAAGGCGCTCCTCATCGGCAACACGTTGTCCCCGTCCCATCGAACCGGTCGCGATAACGACGGCGCGGGCGGTGTAAGTGCCGCCATTCGCAAAGATCATCTTCGGATCGCTCTCCAAATCGACGGCCTGGACTTTATCCTGCGCAAACGCTGCGCCGAACGATTCAGCCTGACCACGGATGATGTGGACCAATTCAGCCCCGCTCACCTCGCCCGGTACGCCGGGGTAGTTGGCGATCTTTGACGTGAGCCCCAATGCGCCGGCGGTCAGCCCCTTGTCGATGACGAGTGTCTTCAGGTCGGCGCGGGCCGTATACAGCGCAGCGGTCGCGCCAGCCGGCCCACCGCCAATAATCACCACGTCGTAGCCATTCTCGGAATCCGTCGCGATGTGATTTGGATCAATTGGATCAAGATGCAGGTCCATTGGATTAGTTCACATGAATTTAGATGGGAAAGCCGGATGAAAGTTACATCG
>JAMDDR010000509.1 GCA_023488685.1 Chloroflexota bacterium
TTGATCGCGTTGATCATGATCTCACCGGTGGATGGCGTAATCAACTTGTTGCTGCGCAGGGCGAACCTCCCACCCATCTACTTCTACCTGCGTGTGGATCTGATGTGGATCATCATCCTCTACTCGGTGTGGCGCGGCGTGGGCAGCGGCGTCATCCTGTACCTGGCGGCACTGCAAGGCATCCACCCCGAACTATACGAGGCCGCCCGTGTGGATGGCGCGTCAGCCGGGCAGATCCTGCGCCGCATCACATTGCCACTGCTCAAGCCGGTAACCATCTTCGTGCTGGTGACAGGCATCATCGGCAGCGCGCAGATCTTCGAAGCCGTGTTGTTCCTGAGCAAGGGCGGGCCCGGCATGGCCAGCGCGGGATCGGTGTTATTGGGGTTGCTGCTGCTGGCGTTCGCCATCGTCAACCTGCGCGCCATGCAGCGTGGTTATACCGGGGCCTGAGTGGCGCACCGCGGAAAAGACTGAAACTCAGCCTGGCCGCCTATGCCGCCCTCCTGGATTCCGGGCGATTGGACATGCTGCAATGGATCGCCAACACACTGGTACGTGCTGCCTGGTACATCCTCATCCCCGGCGTGCTGGCCGTGCTGATAGGCTACGTGCTGGCCAAGTTGCGCTTTAAAGGGCGCGAGGCCGTCTTCCTGTACCTGCTCAGTTCGCTCGTGCTGCCCAGCATCGTGTTCAATATCGCCACCTTCGTGATGATGGTGCGCTGGCCGCTGGCCGGCGGCAATGACCTGTTCGGCCAGGGTGGCACCGGCTTCCTGAACGAGTGGCCGGCCTTGCTGCTGCCCGGCCTGGTGAATGCCTATTTCATCTTCCTATTTCGCCAGTCTTTCGTCACCATCCCGGCGGACTTCGAGGAGGCGGCGCGCGTCGACGGCGCCGGCACGCTGCGCTGCCTGTTCACCATCTACCTGCCCATGCTCAAGCCGGTGCTGACGGTGTTCGTGATCTTCCAGTTCGTAGCCATGTGGAATGATTTCGTCTGGCCGCTGCTGGTGTCGCGCGGGAACGAGGCCATCTGGGTGTTGTCTGTTGCGTTCCAGTTTCTCACCGGTAGCGGCAATCTCACCGGCCTGCCGAGCACGGTGACGTTCAGCCCCTTCACGCTGGCCGCCGCGATGGTGGCGACGCTGCCCCTGGTGTTGCTATACCTGGTGCTGCAGCGCTATTTCATCGAAGGCGTGGCGGGGTTCGCGTTAAAGGGATAGTCACCCTGGGGCGCCCGGCACAGCCTCAGCATCTAAACAGACTCAACCGTTGGTGCGCCCTTTTCTGCCTGCCACAGATCGACCAGCGTCCACAACTCGCTGTCGGTCTGCGACTTGCCCTCTTCCTTGGGCAGGCAGGCATAGATGGCACGGAAGAGCAGCGCGAAGCCGAGGGTGAAGGCGATGATGCTGGCTATTGGGAAGGCGATGCGGGTGATGGCGTTGACCTGTGCCACCTGCTGGTTAAAGGTCTCGCCCCCAAATGGCGCCGTCACCATACCCAGGTTCAACCAGAAGTTCACGCCCCCGGCGATCACGCTCTCAAGCGCCACGATGACCGTGGCTGTCACCAGGCTGCGGGAAACCGGCGGTTGGCGCATCAACTCGTCAAGCCCCTGTCGCCGGGCCGGCGTGTCGGGGTTCAGCGCCTGTACCAGGAAAAAGCGCAGCATCGGCTTGCCGATGAGGATGGAACCGGCGAACAACAACACACTGACGGCCAGCCCGGCCGTGTCCTTCAGCGCGTACAATACACCGTCCACGAACCAGAACGCCAGTATGCCGTTCAAAATGGCTGACAGCGCCACATAGGTCGTGATGGCATTGAAACGCCGCGTGATGAAGAATGTGTCGGCCAGTACATAAACCACCGGCACCAGCGCCGCCAGCACGTAGGCGACAGGCGCGCCGAGCGTGCGCGTGAGATTATTCAGAATGAGAATGGGGACGACTGCCCCCATGATGAGGTCGAGCGCCAGTTTCGTGAAACCTTTCATGTTGGGCGCGAGTGTAACACGGCAGAAGCCTATGCTTTTTCTTGCAGTTGTCGCGAGTTCAGTAACGCCGCCAGTTCTTCCACTTGTGAGGCATGCACGATCGCCAGCACCTCATCGGCCGGTTGTAGCACGACGTCGCCGCGCGGAATGATCAGATTACCCTTGCGGATCACGGCGGCGAGTACGCACTGATCGGGCAGATTGAGATCGTGCAATGCCTTGCCAGCGGCCAGCGCCGTCGGATGCACCTTCTCCTCGACCACCGAGAACTGCCCTTTGCGCAATTTCAACAACGTCATCATGTCGCCGAGCGACATCTCCTCGGCGATCAGCTTGGACAGAATATCCGCCTGGTTCAGCGCCACGTCCACGCCCATATCGGGCGTAAACATCCAGGCGTTCTCCGGGTTGTTGACACGGGCAATCGTCCGGGGCACGTTGAATTCGAACCGCCCTAGCGTCGTGACGACCAGATTAGCTTCGTCTTCGCTGGTGACAGCGGCCAATACCTGGGCCCGCGTGATCCCTGCCGCCTCCAACACGCTCGGCGAGCTGACGTCGCCTGCGATAACCGCGTCTTTTGAAAGTTCCTTTTTAAGCCGTTCGATCACTGCCGGCCGCTCGTCGACCACCTTGACTTGGTGGCCCTGGTTAAACAACATGCGCGCAAGTTGAGAACCGGTTTTTCCGCCGCCCACGATAATGACAAACATAGCTGCTCCTGACTCAGGCTGACTCAGAACTCCGAGTTCTCAGAGAACTCGGAGTTCTGAGCGTATTATGCAAGACCCAGCA
>JAMDDR010000407.1 GCA_023488685.1 Chloroflexota bacterium
TGAATGCGGGGGTCGTCGCTTGTGGCTGTGATCATCGGCGCGCCGGCGGCTTTGGACACGGCGGCGCGCAGTTGTGCGATCTCGTGTGCGAGGGAACGTCGCGGCGGCGCCGGCTGATCCGGGATTGCAATATTCCAGGCGCCGCATTGGTCCAGGTATTGCTCCGCCCGCGTCACCAGTTCGATGTGTCGCTCATAAGATTCCCTGGCCGTGTCGCCCCACGTGAACAGGCCGTGATTCATCAGCACCATGCCGGCGGTGCCGGACCTATGCTGCTCGGGGAACCGTCTGGCTACTTCGCGCGCGAGGATGAAGCCGGGCATGACGTAGGGGATGATGACGACCGAATCGCCGTAACATGCGCGTACGTGCTGCTCGCCGTGCGGCGTGTTGGTCAGGCTGATCAACGCGTCGGCGTGGGTGTGATCCACCCATGGGAAGGGCAGTAGAGCGTGTAGGATGGCTTCGACCGATGGCGCGGGCGCGCTCGGGTTGAGCGTAGCGACGCGCAGCTCATTGGCCATTTGCAAGTCCGTCATCGCCTCGAGTTGCGCCAGCCGCAAGAGATGCTTCATGCGCACGGGTGCGAAGCCAGGCGGCTGGATCGTGGCGAGATCCCAGCCGCTGCCCTTGATGTAGAGAATATCCTCTTCATCGCCGAAGATGTCGCGCTGGCGCACCTTGACGGAGGTATTGCCGCCCCCGTGCAGCACCAGCGCTGGGTCACTGCCGAGCAGGCGCGAGGTGTAGACGCGGCGCGAGAGATCGTCAGATAGCTTGTCGAAATCGGTATCGCTGAAGAGGGACTGCATACATTACCTCCATGGACGTTACACACACACTCGGTTTTCAAACAACACTGCGCTCGATTCGAACTTCTACAACCGTTGCCGGCTGTTGCCAACCGTTGCCCTGGTCGCGCTTCGACCAGTCTTGGATGGGCAGGATTGGGAGTGGCGCCGGGCAATTGTATCCCTCAGATCAGGCTAAGCTTTGAGTGGTGTAATGTCCGTTCGGAGGAAATGGTAATCATGCCAGAGAATGTATTGGATACGACGGTACAAACCGCGGATGGTCAAGAGAAGTCATTGAGCGAGTACAAGGGCAATGTGTTGTTGATCGTGAATGTGGCGTCCAAGTGCGGCAACACGCCGCAGTACGCCGGCCTGGAGAAGCTGTACGAGCAGTACAAGGACCAGGGTTTGCAAGTGCTGGGTTTCCCGTGCAACCAGTTCGGCGGGCAGGAACCCGGCACGATGGAAGAGATCCAGCAGTTCTGCCAGGTCAACTATGGTGTGACCTTCCCCATCTTCAACAAGATCGACGTCAAGGGGTCGCACCAGGCGCCGCTGTATGCGAAGCTGACCCAGACCGAGCCGGCCGGGCCGGTGGCGTGGAACTTTGAAAAGTATCTGATCGGGCGCGATGGCACGGTGCTCGCGCGGTTCCATCACAAGGTCAAGCCGGAGAGCCCGGAAGTGGTGATTGCGGTCGAGCGGGCGCTGGGCTCACAGGCGGGCGGCTACGCTGGGTAGCTCAAAAAGGCGGGGTGAATAGACTCATCCGCCCTTTCGCTTTACGACACGATTACTCTACGGGTAGAGCCAGGTTTCGAACTGCGGATTGACAGATGCCGGTGAGGCAGGCATATCCGGTCGCGGGCAGATAAGAATCCAACTCCACCCTCGGCTTGCTTGTGTCAGCGGCTGATGGAAGAGATCCAGCAGTTCTGTCAGGTCAACTATGGTGTGACCTTCCCCATCTTCAACAAGATCGACGTCAAAGGGTCGAACCAGGCGCCGCTGTGTGCGAAGCTGACCCAGACCGAGCCGGCTGGGGATGTCTCGTGGAATTTCGAGAAGTTCGTGGTGGGGAAAGATGGCTCGGTTCTCGCGCGCTTCACGCCCAAGACGAAACCAGAGGACCCGAAGGTAGTCAACACGATTGAGCAGGCATTGCAGGCGTAGCGTTGTCCGCGCATGATTTGGGGGGCTTGCCTGGTTGACAAGCCCCCTTCACTTCTTCTCTATCTGCCAGTCACCGTGCCATCCAGTACTTGCAGGAATATCGAAGGCAAAATGATTGGCACGTGCTCGACCTCGCCCAGTGTGAGCAGATCGGTGTCGCCAGAGACGATGTAATCAGCATGGCCATCGAGTGCGGCTTCGATCACGCGATCGTCATCCGGGTCGCGGCAGAGCTTAACCTTACAAATCGGCGAGACAAGTTCTCCTCGCAGAGCGAGGAGCTGCAAGAGGCCTTCGATCACGTCGCCATCGATGCCGTATTTGTCACGAATGCGCGGTAGAGCCAGTTTCTCCAGAAGCTCATCGAGCAGCAGATCCGAGTAAATCAGCGTGAAATCGCCGCCTGCCAGGCGCGTCAGAATAGGGCCAACGGTGCCGTCTGGCTTGATGAGTGCGCGAATCAGAATGTTGGTGTCAATGACGGCGCGCATGGCTTCGCTTTGCCTTGCGCATGGCCTTCGTAGCCTGCGCCAGGTCTGATTCGATTTCCTGGTCGCTATAGGGCGCATTTACCGCGCGCATTCGGGCAAGGATGCGGTTGAAGCGCGTGGTGACTTCGGAGTCACTCAACTGCGTCAGCCGAAGATATTCCTCGTAGGGCAGAAGCACCGCCTCCGGGCGGCTCTTGCGGGTGAGGATATGAGCTGATTTACCCTTGGTAACCTCGTCAAATACCTGCTTGAAATTGCGCTGAAGCTCGGTGACGCCCACGATCTTGTTCATACGGAAATTATAATCTGAATACATACTGCCATACATATTCTGTGGGACACGCCACGCTCGTAAGCGATGCCTACAGGGATGAGGCCCTGCGACGAATAACGGCATTGCCCGCCGATAGTGCGCTAGAATGCCGTTGAAATCCAATCGATACATGTTGCCGAAATCGGCATAGGCAGCGCTAATGAGCAAATCCAAAAAGGCAAGAACACCGCAGATTGATCCACGTGTGCTGACCCGGCCACGCCTCGATGCGCTGTTCGTGCGTCACGAGCGTGCTGAGTTGGATGACGATGGGCTGTACGCGGGTGTGCAATCGCTCATCGCGGAGCTGGGTGAGCGCCCGGTTCTGGATGCGCTCGTCAAGCGCATGGAAGACACCCCAGAGGTCGAACGGGGGGTGCTGATGATGATCGTTGCACGTCTGAAATCCTCGCCGGTGATCGAGTATTTATGGCGCCAGGTAAAGACGCCACGTGCGCTGTCCCTGGAGGCAAAACTCACCGCACTGGCCGTTCTTAAGGGCATGGGCGAAGATGTCGATTTGAGTGACCCGACCCGTTACTTCTCCCCACGCGAACTGAAGCCCAGCAACATTGCATCCGCAGAAAAGCTGTTCAGGATGGGATGGCGTGCCCTGGCTCGCCCATTGCGCGAGTTACGCGACGCTGCAGAAGTGGAAGCGTATATGCACAAAATCAGCCAGGTGTCCGAGAATGCTGCCGATGGTGAGGATCTCTTCCTGGGAATGGTGGCGGAGGCAGAGCACAACGCCACCGACCTGGAGGCTGATTTCCTGCTTGCGCTGGTGCATACTTCGTCCTCTCCAGAAGTTCAGCATGCAGCCGGGCAGGCGCTCGAACACCTGGCCGAGCGCGGGGTAAGGCCGGTCACTCCCGTCATTCTGGGCCTCGGACAAGATCGATTCCATGCTGCTTACATGAGCGACCCCAATCACCCCTGGCAGCAGAGCGTGATCGTCGCCTGGGAGCGAAGCGGGGGTGCCATCCAGGCATTGGTGTTCTTGCTGGATTTTGGGATGCCCTGGCGTGGCGCCATCAAGGACCTATTCCTCACCACAGGTTTAACGGCCGCTGAGTTTCAGCGCGATTTGATTGAAAAGCAGCGCCGTGGTTTCGGTGAAGAAGAAATAGGCCTGTATCGTGTCAGTTTAGCCCGCGCACAGGCGACGATTGCCGCAGCCGTCGAAGCGAACCGCAGGCATCATATCCCTCTACCCAAGGACTTCACCGAGTTCAACCATCTTCTCGAACGCTGGGTGTTGCATCCGCCCGTGAGCAGCATTGAGTCGGACACGACACAGGACGAACTGGGAGAGTTTGCCATGTAAGTCAGTGCATCAATCGCGCCGTCAGCGCGCCGTCGATGGTGATATTGGCCCCCGAAATGAAACTGGAGAAATCGCTGGCGAGGAAGACTACCAGGTTCCCAATGTCTTGTGGCGTGCCGATGCGCCCGAGCGGGTGAAAGCCCAGGACGCGTGCCAGGCTGGCTTGCGGGTCGGGCTCTGAGGCGAGCCAGCGATCCAACAGTGGGGTCTGCACGAAGCCAGGGCTGATCGTGTTGACGCGGATGCCGAAGCGCCCCAGGTCCTGTGCCAGGCTGCGCCCGACCGCCACCACGCCGCCCTTGGCGGCCGCATAGGCGGTCATGCCGGCAACGGTCGCACTCGCGTGCACGCTGGCGACATTGATCACGGAGGCGCCGTTCGCGGCTTGCAGCAAGGGCAGCGCCGCACGGGTGACCAGGTAGATCCCGCGCAGGTCAACGCTCATGACGCGATCCCATTCTTCGGGCGTGGTTTGCTCCAGGTTCTTGAATATGTTGACCCCTGCGTTGTTGAGCAACACGTGCAGTGCGCCGAACGTTTCCTGCACGGTCTCCACCATGGACTGCACCGCGTGAGCATCGGAGACGTCGGCTTGAACGAACAGGCTCCGGCGGCCCATCTTCTCAATCGCTGCGGCGGTTGCTCTCCCGGTAGCCGGGTTGGCATCGTTCACGACCACGTCGGCGCCGGCGGTCGCGAGTGCAACCGCGCAGGTATGTCCTATGCCTTCACCCGCCCCGGTTACCAGCGCGACACGCTTGTCGAGTCGAATGTCCATGCTGCCTCCTAATCTGTTTGCCCCCGTCTTGATCTGCGGATCGTTGCTGCCCGGTCCAATATCTCTTCTTTGCTGATCCCGGCCTCGGCGTACATGGCAAAGATATTATCATCGGGTGTCTCCGGCGGAATCGTATGCGAGGCTGCCAGGATGAACCCCCCGCCATCTGCGGTCATCCCTTCCAGCAGGCGGGCCGTCTCCCGGCGCACCTGGTCCACCGTCCCGTTGGGGAGAAGGTCCTGAGTGTCCATCCCACCCATAAAGGCCAAGCTTTTGCCGAATTCATGCTTCAGCTCCAGCGGGTGCATGCCTGGACAATTCCCCTGCACGGGGTTAAGCACGTCCAGCCCCATCTCGATCAGATCCGGGATGATCGGCCTCAGTGCCCCACAGCAATGGTATGCAACCCACCGTCCGTTTTGCCTACCCACGTCAAAAACGCGTTGTATCTGCGGCTTGATCAACTGTCTCCAGGTCTTGGGGCTCATCATCATGCCCGCCTGTGAGGCCACGTCATCACCCGTCCACAACCAGTCGAGAGGGAAATCGGCGCAGGCCCGTTGTGCAAGCGCAATGGCGAAATCCGCACAGCGTCCGAGCATGGTGGCGGCCAGGTCCGGCGCGAGCGCCATATCCAGCAGCGCGTTCTCCATCCCGCGCAGCCGCCAGTACATTTCGAACGCACATGGCGAGACATCACAGCCAATGAACGTGTCCTGCGCGTATGAGATCACGGGTGCCATCTGTCCCAACAGGTCGTCAAGATGTTGATAGGGGAACTGGTAGGCCAGAACCTCCTCGGGCGTGGCGTCGATCAGAGGGAAACCTTCGATCTGGTTGAAGAAGAATTGCTTCACCCACTTGATCCCCCAGTAATCGACATGGGTCTCCCCGTCCTGGGCGTGTGAAATGCCCTCCATCGCATAGTTGTTGTTGACCCAGGTCTGCTGGACGTCGTTGCCCATGGCCTGCCCAACATCGCCGGCCGGGAGTTCCAACAGGCGTGACAGCCGCGCGGCTGTTGACGGGTGGAACCACATGAAGACCGGCACGCGGTCGACCGGTTTCCGCTCCAATGCTGCTTGCACGCGTTCCTTTGAATTCATAGGTTGCTCCTCGGCGCCGATTGCGAGCGCGACAGCCAATCGGTCGTGCGCCAACTTTCGAACGAAAGGCGGTTACTCATGGGCCTACCGCCTCGAAAGGCGGGGGATGAACCTGGGCACCCGTGCCATGTACGCGTAGTAGGCTGGCATGCGTTGTAACAGATCGATCTCCTCCAGTCTGGCCTGTAGCACAGCCCAGGCGACCCCGAGAGCGCACGCCACCAGCATGGCCACGCTGGGGCTCAGCAGGAACAGCCCTGGGAAGATGAGCAGCATGCCGTCGTAGATGGGATGCCGCACACAGGCGTATACGCCGTGCGCCACCAGCGAATCCCGCAGCGCCGGTGCGGCGGCCCGCCGGCCCAGTGCGGCAAGCGCCAGGAGGATCATGATCGACCCAGTCGCTGTCAACAGCCAGCCCAGAGCGTCTGTCACAACGCTGGATGGGACGAGCATGGGTGACGGGGTTCGCATCGCCAGGCCGAGGCCCACGACCCACAGCGGGATGCCAGCGATATCCCGTAGCAGCAGGCTGATCCGTTGGCCGCGCCGTTCACCCCAACGGCGAGAGTAGGCGGCCGTGAACGCGCTGGCCGAGTTGAATGCGAACCCCAGCAGCAACGGAACCAGGAACATGGCATCACCACACCCCGGGCACCAGGCGGTAGCGCACGCGGTCCGTGTACGCGCGGTAACCCGGCAACTCAGCCTGCAGCGTCCGGTCTTCCAGCCCCGTACGGACGACGAACAAGACGTCGATCAGCGCCGCGGGAACCAGGGCACACATGGACCCCAGGATCAGGGCCACGCAAGGTACGAAGACGATCACACCTGCATACATGGGGTGGCGCACCCAGTGGTACGGCCCTGTCGTGACCACCCACTGCTCCCGGTCGTCCTGAATGCGCACCATGGACGAGAGGAAGGTATTCACGGAGGTAATTAGTGCCGGATCATGGCGTAAGCCCCACAGACCATACAACAACACAAACGCGGCATAGCCGAACACGAAGAGCCACGCCTGCATCCAGTCCAGCCGGCCAGCCGGGATGAACAACAGGCCGATGAGGACGGCAATGGCGGCCACGAAGCGTACCAGTAGCGACGCCATCGATCTGCCGATGGGTAAGGGAGAAGAGCCCTCGATGCGAGAACCGGAACCCGACATAGCACACCTCCCGTGCCGATGCCGCCACGGCCGTGCGTCCCGATCGCCTGAGGTGTGGCAGCGATCAGCTTGCTATATCAGTATATCGCTCTTACCATGTGGTTAGCGGGTGAGCAGTGGCTGCTTGCCTCCAGTGAAATGAAGGTCTGGTCTGACTTGCACAACCCATCTTTTCGCCTATGAAAGAAAGCGCAACGTTAGCGGTACACAACGCCGTGGGTGTCGGCGATGTCGGCGAATTGCTCCAGGAACTGCGCAATAACAATTTCGCGTGGGCGCTTGGCAGCATGATTCCCATCGGCCTCATCTTCGTGGCGGTCGCGCAGACTCAATCCGACCCGCTGCCTCTTTATGGCCTCTTCCTGATGCACTGGGGGCTGCTGTTCGTCGCCTGGCGCCTGCAAAAAGTATGCTACCTGGCGGCGTGCTGGACGCTGGTGATCGGCTGCCTGCTGATCGTCAGGTTGCTGGTGACCTGGGCCGGTTTTTGGCCGGCGATCTATCTGCTGGGTCTCCCGGCGGGTCTGGCCGCACTGACCGTCAGCCTGCCGGGCGGTGTCCTGGTGGCCCTGGCGTTGACGTTGCTCACGTTCAGCGCGCCTGGCGCGCTCACCCCGCTGGACATGGCGGAACGAGCGGCGCTCACCGCCAGCATCTGGGGCATCGTATGGCTGGTGTGGTTGACCACGCGTCCCCTGCTCACGACCCTGCACTGGTCCTGGTCTGCCTACCGAGAAGGGCAACGCGCGCTGGAGGAAACCGTGAATTCGCGGCTGCAGCTCAATCAAACCCTGGAGGACCTGGCCGAGGCCAATCTGCAGCTCACTCGTCTGAACCAGCTTGCCCAGGGGCTGCGGCACGCGGCGGAGGAGGCGCGCCGAACCAAAGAGCAGTTTGTTGCCCGTGTCAGCCACGAACTCCGCACCCCGTTGAACATGATCATCGGCTTTTGTGAAATGATCATCAAGGCGCCGCAGACCTATGCCAGCAATCTGCCGGCAGCGCTGTTGGCGGACTTGACGGTGGTTTACCGCAACAGCCAGCATCTCTCAAGGTTGATCGACGATGTGCTCGACCTGAGCCAGATCGAGACAGGCCACATGCCGCTCGTCAAGGAGCGCGCGAGCCTGCGCGACATCGTCGATTCGGCCACGATTGCCGTGCAACCGTTGTTCAAATCCAAGGGCTTGTACCTGCGGGCGGAATGCCCGGAGGATTTGCCGGCGATCTTTTGCGACCCGACGCGCATCCGCGAAGTCATGCTTAATCTGCTCTCCAACGCCGGACGCTTCACACAGCGGGGTGGCGTCGTGGTGCGCGCATGGCACGATGGCAATGATGTGGTGGTCAGCGTGACGGACACGGGGCCGGGCATCTCTGCTGCCGATAAGGAACGCATCTTTCGCCCCTTCGAACAACTGGATGGCTCCATCCGGCGCCGGCATGGCGGGAGCGGGCTGGGGCTCAGCATCAGCAAGGGCTTTGTCGAGCTCCACGAAGGCCGCCTGTGGCTGGAGAGCGAATTGGGTGCCGGGACCACCTTCTTCTTCCGGTTGCCCATCGATCCGTCCCCGGTAACCGTGGGCGGGCCATCCCGTTGGCTGGCGAGCGATTGGGATTACCGCCAGCGCACGCGGCCGTCATTAGCGCCATCCCCCGACGTTCGCCCGCGCCTGGTGGTGGTGGAAAGCGGTCCGACGTTGCCACGCCTGCTCGGCCGGTATACAGAGGGCAAGGAAATCGTGGCGGTGTCCAGCCTGGCGGAAGCGGTCGACGAATTGGAGAAAGCACCCGCCCAGGCCCTGTTGGTCAACGCCGCTTCCCTCGTGCTCGCCTGGCGCCAGCTCCAGGAGTCTGTCCGGCTGCCAGTGGGCACCCCGGTCATCGTTTGCTCGGTGCCGGGTGTGGATAACGCAAGCCACGTGTTGGGGGCCGCCCAGTATTTGATCAAGCCTGTCAGCCAGGAACAGTTGCTCACGGCCCTGGACCAGTTGCACATTGTGGGCAACAAAATCCTCGTCATCGACGATGAACCCGAAGCATCGCGGCTCTATCTGCGCATGCTGGCGGGGGCAGGGCGGGGTTATCAAATCTTGCGTGCGACGGACGGCCAGCAAGCCCTGGGCATCTTGCGCACCCAGCAGCCCGACGCGGTCCTGCTCGATCTGGTGATGCCGGACATGGATGGCTTCCGCTTCCTGGAAGCCAAGAATCAGGATCCTGCGTTGTGCGCCATTCCGGTGGTCGTCATCTCGGCGCGCGACCCCGATGATCAGCCCATCATCGCCAGCACGCTGGCGGTCACGCAGGAGGGTGGTCTGTCTATGGCGCAGTTTTTAGCTTGTGTGGATGCGCTTTGCCAGATTCTTTCGCCTGGGGCGTCGCCTGTTGATCGAGCGCCGCCAGTAACGCCGTCTGGCTGACCGGCTTGCGGATGAAGCCGGCCGCACCCAATACCGACGCCAGTTGCTCCTGGGCCAGGATCGTGCAAACGATGATCGGCACGTCGTGCATCTTGGGATGCTCGCGCAACCGGCCCAACAGCTCCCATCCATCGATGCCGGGTAGCATCACGTCGAGCAGGATGATTTGTGGGTGCATCTCCTCTGCAAGTGTGATCGCCTGTTCCGGATCGGTGCAGCCGATGAAGTGATAGCGCGTCCGCGCCAGGTAGCGTTCGATCAGTTGCAGTGCGTCGGCATTGTCGTCGATGACCATCACCGTCACCTGCGCCGGAACCGGCAGCAGGATTTTCACCTGGAACGGCTCGTTCTTCCCATAGCCGGCCACGACCTGGAGCAACCCTTTGGAGATGCTGATGATCTCGCGGGCCAGATTCAGGTTATCGACGTCGTCGGGTGTTGGGCCCTCAGGGGAGGGGTGCGCGGCGGTCGTCTCCACGTCGATCTCGATGGCCTGTTCCCTGGCCCGTACGCCGATGCGCATGGTGCCGCCTGGCGCGCTGCGCACGGCCACGGTCAGCACGGCAGACAGCGCCTGACGCAGCCCGGTCGGCTGTACCAGGATCGGCGGCAGTGCCTCAAGTGGGCTGCACTCAACCCGGACGCCTAATTCTCGCAGCAGAGGGGCGATGGTTCGCAAACCCGGTTGGATGATATCCGCCAGGGCGACCAGTTCCCTGGGATATTTCATGCGCAACCAATCCAGCTCTTGATCGCGGCTCGGCGCCGCCGTGCCGGTGATCTCAGCCCCAGCCACTCTGTCCGCCCGTGAGGGTTGTCGTGACTGCAGCGGGGGCGCCAGACGCAGGTCGTAATGGGTCCACAGAAAATCGGCCAGCACCTGCAGCGCGTGCTGTTCCTGGCGCCGCAGTTGGCGCGTCCCCAGCGCCAGGTGGGTGGCGACCTCATCCTGGCTGAATTGCTCTACATAACGTTCGTAGAGGATGCGATACACGCGCCATACAGGGGCTTGTGCGGGCACGCTCGTATCGGGTTTGAGCGCTTCAATTGCGCTCAGGAGCATCTGTCGCAGCGTCTCCAGGGGATCTTCTACGGCTCCCAGCGCGAATACCTGTGGGAGCTTGCTGCGAGTCAGTGCCACTGGGTCATACAGGTGACGCAGCGTGTAGCGCAAATGAGATCCGAAAGCTGCTCTGCCAGATGTTTCCGTGTCCGGTGAACACCCTGTTGAAGTCCGGTTCAAGGCCATATTTCAGTCAACCCAGCGATCCGTCATGCTACACTGATTTTGCAAGCTTGGGATCTTCCTCAGTCTACCATTGCAGTTGGCGCCCTGCAAACGAAGTTCCCAACGCTGGACTGCATGATTGCGGTGAAACCCCACAAGGAGGAGTTCTCGTTATGAATGCTCGTGATAAAGTCACAAGACGGCAGTTGCTGCGTGCCGCTGCAACCGTGGCGGTTGGGACCCTGGCTACAGCCTGTGCGCCGGCCACCCCTCGCCCCGCAGCAGAAACACAGCCCCCTGCTCAACCGGCCGAGACGACCGCCGCGCAACAGGCCGCGGCACAGCCAGGTGGCAAGTTTGCGCCGCGCGGCACCGGCGCATGGGGCGGTGGCACGCTGGTTCCTTTCCCGAAGCGCTACACGGATATGGAAATAACCGTTGGCTTCGCCGCCTTCGAGGTGACGTCCCCGGTCGAAAGCGACACTTTCGAGGATAACATTCGCCTGCGCTGGATCAAGGAAAACACTGGTGTCTGGTATAAGCGCATCGGCGGTGGCAACGACGCGCTGACCGCGGCCATGGCTGCGAATGACCTGCCCGACTGTATTACGCATGTCAGTGGCGGTATTGTCATCGACCAGTTGATCCGCGGTGGCGCCCTTGAGGACATCACCGACATCTGGGAAAGCACCGCCAGCGCGCTGACCAAAAAAGCCAAGAAGGAAGGGCATAGCTATTGGAACACCGTCACCCGCGATGGCAGGATCTATGGTGTGCCGCAGTGCCCCGATACCGCCGGCCCGGGTGTCTGGTACATCCGCCAGGACTGGTTGGACAAGCTGAAGTTGCAGCCGCCCACGACCCTCGACGAGTATGCCGAGGTCGCACAAGCCTTCAAGAAGGAAGGGCTGGCGACCTGGGGCATTGCCGCTTATCAGGACCTGGTGAGTTGGATTGCGGGCATGGATGAGGTTTTCGGCGCCCATGGTGTCATGCCCAGCTACTGGCTGAAGGATGACACTGGCAAGCTCGCCTTTGGTGCGACGTTGCCCGGCAATGTGCAAGCCCTGGAAACCCTGCGCAAATGGTATGCCGATGGGGTTCTTCCAAAGGACATGCCCACCGCCAATTACGACACGGTGCGCGGCAACATGATGGGCAACAAGGTGGGCATCTGGCAGCTCTACTACTGGGGCCCCGAGTGGATGTTGGACCTGTATCGTGCCTTCCCGGAGGCTAAGCTGCTGATCGGTGAAGCCCCTGCTGGGCCGGAGGGCAAGCGTGGCCATCGCTCGGAGAACAGCGGCAACCAGATGGTCGCCTGGAAAAAGGGCGTGGACCGCGCGAAGGTCGAGGCCATGATTAACAGCATGAACTGGCAGTTCGAACGCAAGGAGAACGCCGTCGAGAATGCGGATTACAGCTTCCTGGGCGCCAATCACGATCCAATCGAGTTTGAAGGTTACGACTACGTTTGGGATGGCGATCAGATCAAGCAGGGGCCGACGACGACCTTGCATTGGGGCAGCCCGCATGAGCACCCCATGCCGTTCAACCCCACCGTCACGCGCGACGCCTACGCGCGCATGGACAAGATCCTGGCCAAGAAATCAGAAGACCGTAATCCCTTCGAGCGCTATATCGCAGAAGGGTACGCCGCCCAGTCGCGCATGGCTCATAAATCCCTGACAGACCATCCCGAGTGGATGATGCATGATGAATCTGACGGGATCATCCCTGGCCCCAACTTGCAGAAGTATCAGGCCGATCTCACGAAACTGTGGCAGGAACGCTTCATAAAGATCGTCGTGGGTGATCTTCCCTTGACGGACTTTGACAGCTTTGTCGCGGAGTTCTACAACCGTGGCGGCCAACAAGTCACCGACGAAGTGAATGAGTGGTACGCCAAGAACAGTAAATGAAGTGCTCCCGGCCATTGTCCGCTGTGCTCCCAGCCAACCCGATTCATACAGACCTGTCGCAGGGCACAGTCGACACACAGGCGGTGCTGGTTGCCAGCACCGCCTGTGTGTGGTATGGCTTTAGGATGAATAGATGAACACGACGCGAATGGTCTCACGTAGCAGCGGCGCTACGAAGGAAAGGGCCCGCTACTGGCGGCTGCGGCGCAAGTTGCCTCTCTATCTCATGCTGATCCCCGGCTTTATCGTTCTGGGCTTGTTTCACTACTACCCCATGTACGGGGTCGTCATTGCCTTTCAGAAGTATGAGCCGCTGCTCGGTTTCGCGAACTCTCCCTGGGTGGGCCTCGAAAACTTCGAGGCATTGTTCACCAACCCCGACATTGCCCTCATCCTGCGTAATACGCTGGTCATTGCCATGGGCAAGATCATCCTGGGGCAGTTCCTCAGTATCGTGTTTGCCTTGCTGCTGAACGAGGTACGGCTTTCAGTCTTCAAGCGTGTGATCCAGACGGCTAGCTATGTCCTGCACTTCCTGTCCTGGATGATCTTCGGCGCCATCATCATCGACTTGCTGGGCCTGGACGGAGCCGTGAACCACATCCTGGCCGGCTTCGGCGTCGAGCCGATCATGTTTCTCGGGCAGCCTGCGCTCTTTCAACCCACCGCCATTTTCACGGATATATGGAAGAGCTTTGGCTGGGGGGCCATCATCTATATCGCCGCGCTGACCAATATAGACCCCACGCTGTATGAGGCCGCATCCGTCGATGGTGCCGGGCGCTGGCGGCGTATGTTCAACATTACGCTGCCGGGCATCGCCCCCACCATCATTCTGTTGTCCTGTCTCAGCCTGGGCGGCGTTCTGAATGCCGGTTTCGAGCAAATCTTCGTGCTTTATAACAGCCGGGTCATGGAAAGCGCCGACATTATCGACACGTATGTGTACCGCGTCGGCCTGGTCGGGCTGCAGTTTAGTTTCGCCACGGCTGTCGGGTTGCTCAAATCACTGGTCAGTTTGGTGTTGATAGGTCTGTCCTATTTCCTGGCTGATCGGTTTGCCAATTACCGCGTCTTCTAACGTGATCAGACTCCCGGAGTCTCAGGCGAACGCGGAGCGTTCGCACGACTCCGGGAGTCTGATCACGCTAAGACTAGGAGATACTGCATGGTGCGCGATCGAACCCCTGGCTCAATGGTGTTTGACACCTTCAATGTCATTCTGCTGACATCGCTGGCGCTGATCTGTCTGCTCCCGTTGGTGCATCTGGTGGCCATCTCGTTCAGCGGCCGCTGGCCCAGCGAGGCCTACCAGGTTGGCCTTTTGCCGATTGATTTCACCACCGCCAACTACGAACGCATCTTTCGTTTCGGGCAGTTTCAGCGTTCCTTCATGATCTCCGTCGTGCGCACCGTATTGGGCACTGCCGTCAATATTGTGCTGACGGCGCTCATGGCCTATCCGCTGTCGCTTGAGGAAGGCTTCAAGGGACAACGTCTCGCCAAGTGGCTGTTGATCTTCGGCCTGATCTTCAGCGGAGGGCTTATCCCCAACTATCTCGCCGTGCGCAACTTCGGCTTGCTGGATACCATCTGGGCGCTGATCATTCCCAGTGCGGTCTCCATCTGGAACGTCATCATCTTGATGAACTTCTTCCGCGGCCTGCCACGCGAACTTGCAGAGGTGGCCAGCATCGATGGCGCTTCACACTGGAGCATCCTCTTCAATATCTACCTGCCGCTGTCTTTGCCGGCCCTGGCGACGTTGACCCTGTTCGCTGCCGTCGGCCACTGGAATGCGTGGTTCGACGGGATGCTCTACATCCGCACGATCGCCAACGTGCCGTTGCAGACCTACCTGAAGACGCTGATCGTCGACAACAATTTCCAGGGGCTGCGTGTAGCGACCGCGGGTGTCTTCGAGCAGATCTCGCAACGTTCGCTGCGTGCGGCGCAGGTCGTCATCTCCATCGTGCCGATCCTGATGCTCTATCCGTTTTTGCAACGCTACTTCATTCACGGGCTGACATTGGGATCACTCAAGGAATAGCGCTGCCGCTCCCTGGCATCCCCCTGATCATAGGCAGCATACGACCGTGAGTTGTGGCAAATAGATGCGC
>JAMDDR010000065.1 GCA_023488685.1 Chloroflexota bacterium
GCTGGTGCGGAGGGTGAGGGGCCATTGCGGCCAGGGGTTGTTTTCTGGACGCGTTTCGGGAGGGCGGGGGAGCAACTCCAATTGCTGTACGCTGCGCGCGCCCTGGCGCAGTGCCGTTCCGACGCAATCACTGCCCGTATCACCGCCACCGATCACGACAACGCGTTTGTCCGTCGCGAGGATGGCTTGCGCCTCCGGGATGAGGTGACCGGCGACGCGCCGGTTGTTCTGTCGCAGGAAATCGAGCGCAAAATGGACGCCCTGCAGATCCCGGCCTGGCACGGTCAGGTCGCGTGGTTGCATGGCGCCGATGGTGATGCAGATCGCATCGAAACGCCGCCGCAGATAATCCGCCGACACGTCGTTGCCCACCTCGACTTCACATTTGAACGAGACACCTTCGGCGCGCATCTGATCGATGCGCCGGTCCAACACGTATTTTTCCAGCTTGAAGTCTGGGATGCCGTAACGCAGAATTCCGCCGGGTTTGTCGGCTTTCTCAAACACGACGACCAGGTGGCCGGCGCGCCGTAACTGCTGTGCGGCCGTCAGGCCGGCTGGGCCGGAACCGATGATGGCGACACGTTTGCGAGTCAGAACCGCCGGCGGCTTGGGTAGCACCCAGCCTTTCTCCCACGCCCGCTCAATGATTTCCAGTTCGATCTCCCGGATGGTGGTCGGCTGGCTGTGCACGGCGTTTACACAGGCGGCTTCACACAAGGCCGGGCACACTCGCCCGGTTACTTCCGGGAAGTTGTTGGTGATATGCAGCAGATCAGCCGCATCGCGCCAGCGATCACGGTATACCAGGTCTATAAATTCAGGAACCGCGTTGTCCAGTGGGCAGCCGGTGCCATGGCAGAAGGGCACACCGCAGTCCATGCAGCGCGCGGCCTGCTCGCGAATCTCCTCGGGTGAGAGCTGCAACCGGAACTCGCGATAATGCTGCAAGCGTTCGCCAGGATCCTGCTTGCCAGCCGTTTTGCGTTCAATGTCCAGGAAAGCCGTTGTTCGTTCGAGTGCCATAACCCATCCTCCGTTTGACGTTACATCCGTTCGACCTTTTCGCCTTCGGTGCGCGGTACGTGGCGCTCGACTTTCTTCATTTGACCCAGCGCACGGCGATATTCCATCGGGAATACCTTCACGAACATGCGTCGCACAATATCCCAGTCGTCGAGCATTGCGCGAGCCCGTTTGCTGCCCGTGTACGACCAATGTTTCTCGATCATGCTGTGCAGGAGCGCAATATCCTCCGGGTCGGTCAACGGATCGAGGTCAACCATGTCGTGGTTGCAGTGCACGTCAAAATCCTGTGTGGGATCGTAGACGTAGGCAATTCCACCGCTCATACCAGCGGCGAAATTGACGCCGGTGGGACCGAGCACCACGACCACGCCACCGGTCATGTACTCGCAGCCGTGGTCGCCCATGCCTTCGACCACGGCGCGCGCGCCGCTGTTGCGCACGGCGAAGCGCTCGCCGGCTAGGCCGCTGAAGTACACCTCGCCGGCCGTCGCGCCGTATAGCACGGTGTTGCCGACGATGACGTTCTCAGCCGGGTCGAACGGTGCATCTCGCGGCGGCCGAATGATGAGTTTGCCCCCGGATAGGCCTTTGCCGACATAGTCGTTTGCGTCACCTTCCAGGTGCAATGTCAGACCCTTGGACGCAAACGCTCCAAAGCTTTGCCCGGCAGACCCACTGAAGCAGAAGGTGATCGAGTCATCGGGCAAACCTTTGCTGCCGTGACGGCGCGCGATTTCAAACGAAACCATCGCGCCGGTGGTGCGGTTACTGTTGCGAATGGGATAAGCCTTCTCGACCTTGCCGATGCCGGACTGGATGACTGGCGCGGCATCTTCCAGCAGATGGTGATCAAGCACGTTGTCGATGCCGTGGTTCTGTTCCTGAACCTTATAACGTGCTACCTGTGGAGGTGCGTCGACCTGGTGCAGGATGGCGCTGAAATCAAGCGTCTGCGCTTTCCAGTGGTCGATAGGGTCGCGGCGCTTGAGCAGATCGGTGCGACCGATCATCTCATTGACCGTGCGTATTCCCAGCTCCGCCATGATTTGGCGCAACTCCTCGGCGACGAAGTGGAAGTAGCGGATGATGTCATCGGGCTGGCCGTGGAAGCGCGCGCGCAAGCGCGGATCCTGTGTTGCGATGCCCATTGCGCAGGAGTTCTGATGGCACTTGCGCTGAAGAACGCAGCCCAGCACGATGAGCGGGCTGGTGCCAAAGCCATACTCCTCTGCGCCGAGCAATGCCGCGATGGCGATATCTCGTCCCGTGCGCATCTGGCCGTCCGCTTGTAGGCGGATGCGCCCACGCAGGTCATTTTTCACGAGCGTCTGGTGTGTCTCTGAGATACCCAGTTCCCATGGCAGCCCGGCATGTTTGATGCTGGAGAGCGGGCTGGCGCCAGTGCCACCGTCGCCACCGCTGATCAGCACCATATCGGCGTGTCCCTTGGCCACACCCGCGGCAATGGTGCCGACGCCAGCCTCGGATACCAGCTTTACGCTGATGCGCGCTGTGGGGTTGGCATTCTTCAGATCAAAGATCAACTGTGCCAGGTCCTCGATGGAGTAGATGTCGTGGTGCGGTGGCGGCGAAATCAGGCTCACCCCCGGCATGGAATTGCGCGTCTGCGCTATCTCAACATTGACCTTATGGCCGGGCAGGTGGCCGCCTTCACCTGGCTTGGCGCCCTGGGCGATCTTGATTTGCAACTCCCTGGCGTTCGCCAGGTACTCCGCCGTCACGCCAAAACGTGACC
>JAMDDR010000234.1:0-9066 GCA_023488685.1 Chloroflexota bacterium
AGCGCACTGCGCGGCACCGGGTAGATGGACCCCGAGAAGAACATGAACAGTGCCAGTGGAAAATTGGCCGCCAGGAATGCCTGGGTGACCGTGCGAACCATGCACGCGACCAGCAATCCCACCCCGATCATGGACAGGCTAGTCACCGCGCCGACCAACACGGCGACCCACAACGGCCCCTGGCTGCGGAACCCCAGCGCCAGCGCCGCCAGGAACGTCAATGCCACCGCTGCCACGCCGACCAGGATGAGTGCGCCAGAGATGCCGCCGAGGAAATCAAATGCCGTCATGCGCGTGAGCCGCAAGCGCCGCAACGTCCCCGCCTCCACCTCGCGCGCCACGTTCATCGCGGCCAGAAAGATGAGCATCATCACGGCGAAGACCAGCAGGCCTGGCACGTAGTTCTCGAACTCCGTGCGCGCCGCCGACGCGCCCAGTGCCTGCTCGGCCACCAGTACGGGGCGTACCTGCCCGCTGGCGCCCTGCACGTACTGATCCAATGCCGCGCTTGCCATGATGGCCGCCAGCGAGTAGTAGGGGTTGGTGAGATCGCCGACCAGCGTGACAGTTGCCGTCTGCGTGCCCGGCGTCTGCACGGCTTGTGAGAATGCCGGCGGGATGATCACCAGTGCCGCTGCCGCGCGATCGCGCAGTTGCGCTTCGGCTGCTGCGCGGTCGGTCACGCGCTCGACCTTGAGCAGCGGCTGGCCGTCCGCGTACGTGAGCGACTGCATGGCTTCGATCAGCTCGTCGCCGGCGCTCACCGTCTGCGCGGGGCTTCCGGCATCGTCGTTGATCACCAATACGCCGTAGGCCGTCGAGCCGCTCGGGAAGAACAGGCGATACAGAAACACGAACAGTGGCGCGAAAATAAGCACCAAGCTGAGTCCCAGGATATCGCGTGCCTGTTCGCGCAGGCTCTTGCGGAACACACTCCACGTCTGGCGCACGTGCATCGTCAATGTTGTCATTCGCGCAGCCTCCGTCCGGTCAGGGTGATGAAAACGTCCTCCAGTGTGTTTTCGCGCAGGCGTACGTCCGAATAGCGTACGCCTGATGCGGCGATGGCCCCCAGGAGCGCGGGCAGCAGGGCGATGATGTTGCGCGCGCGCACGGTCAGCGTGTGATCGGCGGCGCGCACCTCCGCCTGCGCGCACAACCCTGCTTGCGCCAGTGCCGCCAGCGCGCGTTCGATGCCATCACTGCCGCTCGTGTCGCCCGGCTCGCTGCCAAAGCCGATCTCGAGCACGTCCCCTTCGCCCAGGCGCCGTTTCAGCGCAGCGGGCGTGTCCACGACGAGCAACTCGCCGTGGTCGATCACCGCCACGCGGTCGGCCAGGCGGTCGGCCTCGTCCATGTTGTGTGTGGTGAGGATGACCGTCTTCCTGCGTGCCAGTGAGCGCACGTACTCGCGCACCTTGACGCGGCTTTGCGGGTCCAACCCGGCCTCGGGCTCGTCCAGCACAACGATATCGGGATCGTGCACCAGCGCCATGGCCAGGTTGAGCCGGCGTTGCATCCCGCCGGAGAGCGTGCGTGCCAGCTTGTCGCGTTTGTCGGCCAGCCCCAGGTCGTCGAGCAGTTGTTCGCCCCGCCTGCGGGCGTCGCGCCCGACCATGCCGTACATCTCGCCGATGAACTGCAACTGTTCGATGCAGGTTAGCCGTTCCCACAGCACGATATTCTGCGGACACACGCCGATGCGCGCACGCGCCGCCGCAGCGCCGCCGTGAACGGCCAGGCCGCACACCACCACGCGCCCCGCATCCGGTTGCAGCAACCCACACATCATGTTGATGGCGGTCGTCTTGCCCGCCCCGTTCGGCCCGAGGAAGCCGAACACCTCACCCTGGTGGACGTGTAACGTCAGGTCGTTCACCGCGACGAGTGTGCCGTAGCGTTTGGTCAGGCCCTCGGTCTGAAGGACGATGTCGGATTCCATGTTGCTCCGTATAGTATGAACCAGAAGCGGGGATTACGCCCGCACGAGCCATGCCGGGGTTGAAATTGGGACGTATCTCACAGTATCATTCACCTGGATCGGTCGCCGATCCCTCTGAAGAGGGCTTTCAGTTACACATACTCAAGATCGGAACAAGAGGCAAATGCAGGAATGACGAAGATACCCTTTGGTGGTCGTGTGCTTGTGCTGGGCTGTGGCGCGGTGTCGCACTGTTTTCAACCGCTGCTGTTGCGACACGTTGAGATGGACTTCTCGCGCCTGACGGTGATGGACTTTGAGGATCTGCGCCACACGATCCCCGACACGCTTGCAGCGGGGGCTTGCTACGTGCGGGAGCGCATCACGCCGGAGAACCTGGCAACGGTGCTTGGCCAGCACCTGGGGCCTGGTGATCTATTGATTGACCTCGCCTGGAACATCGGCGCGCTCGACATCATCGGGTGGTGTCACGATCATGACGTCCTATATGTGAACACCTCGGTCGAGTTGTGGGACCCTTACTTCGGTGTGTGGGATGCGCCGGCCGAGCGCACGCTGTACGTGCGGCACATGGCGCTGCGCCGGATGGCCCGCGTGTGGGCGGAACCGGGTGCGACGGCAGTGGTCGAACACGGCGCCAACCCCGGTCTGGTGAGCCACTGGACCAAGGTGGCGCTGCGCGATATCGCCTCGACGATGCTGGAGCGCGGTCTGGGTGGGGAGCGTCGCTCTGAGCTGGAACGCGCGCTGGCCGATGGCGATTACGCGCGCATGGCCATGCTTGCCGGCGTCAAGGTCGTCCACATTTCCGAGCGCGACACGCAGATTGGGGACAAGCCCAAAGAGGTGAACGAGTTCGTCAACACGTGGTCCATCGCCGGCTTTCACGAGGAGGGCATCGCGCCGGCAGAGATGGGGTGGGGCACGCACGAGCGTCGCCTGCCCGCCCACGCGCAAAAACACAGCGCCGGCCCGGTCAACCAGATTTGTCTCAGCCAGATGGGCATCAACACCTACGTGCGCTCGTGGGTCCCCATGGGCGAGATCATCGGCATGGTGGTGCGCCACGGCGAGGCCTTCACCATCAGCGACCACCTGACCGTATGGCAGGATGGGGTGCCGATCTATCGCCCAACGGTTCACTACGCCTACCTGCCCACCGACGCGGCCATGGCCTCGTTGCATGAGTTGAAGATGCGCAATTATGAACTGCAGGAGCGGCAGCGTATCATGACGGACGAGATCACCGATGGCAAGGATGAACTGGGTGTGTTGTTGCTCGGCCACGAGCTGAACGGCTGGTGGGTGGGGTCGCAACTGGATATCCACGAGACGCGCCGGCTGGCACCGCACCAGAACGCCACCACACTGCAGGTGGCCGCGTCGGTCCTGGGCGCCGTCACCTGGATGATCCGCAACCCGCGCCGCGGCTTGCTGGTGCCGGACGACTTGCCGCACGACGAGGTGCTGACCGTCGCCAATCCCTACCTGGGGCCGTGCCCATCCGTGCAGACGGATTGGACCCCGCTCAAAAACCGTGTGGATCTGTTTGAGAAGTACGGGCGCCCGCGCTCCGAGCCTGAGGACGTGTGGCAGTTCGACACGTTCCGTGTATGGTGAGAGTTTGATGCCGGGTGTTGGAGGCTGGGCGGCGGGTACGTGCGGGTGTACGAGTGTAATAGTATCAATTCCATTACCGATTACCAAGGCGGAGTGTCCATAATCATCAGACTTTGGTCCAGTTCTAAAAAATACCTCAAAAACATCTCAATTTTTTGTTGACATCTGCTTGTGACTGGAGTAACATACTCATGCCTGTGATATATAACAGATGTATTACAAGGGACACCTCTTTATTGGATAATCAGTGACCCACATTCGTGGCACGTAGCAGATGCGTTGGGCAAGCAACTCATCTTTGGGAATAACTGAACATAGAGGTAAATTTAGTGATTCATCGCCGCCGTGAAACGCTCCGCCAGTGATGAACGGACAACCTGTTGCCCTTGGGTACGGTTGCGTTCCCCGTGCGAAAGCTATCTTCCCTGGGCCGATCCACCCGCTATATTCATGGAACGGCTCAGTGTTTGCTAGCCAGTAAAAGCCATGCTTGAGCCACGCTGCTCATGAACCACATCGGTGATGATGCCGCTATATATCGATTGACCATAGGAGCAGGGACAGATGAATAGAAAACTAAGTGACACTGAGCGCGTGGTGTGGTTGGTTGATCGGACAGATACCCAGCTTCAAGAGGCGCAACGTTCGACCCGCAACGTGAACACGGCCGCCGTCGCTCGCATCGCAGGCCGCGTGGACGAGCAGTTGGTGCGCACCGCTCTCAACTGGCTGCAGAGGCGTCACGCCACGTTGAAAATGCGCGTCGACATCGCCGGCGGCCGGCCGCCAGTGGCCTCGGAGTCTGAAGCCATCCCCCCCATTTCCCTGCGCGTCGAGACCCGCCAGGGTAACGACCACTGGGAAGCCGAGGCGTTGTACGAGATGAACCAGGCGCTGCCCTGGTCGCGCGGGTCGCTGCTGACCGTCGTGCTGCTGACCTCGGATGAAGTGAGCGACATCGTCGTCTGCCTGCATCACGTGATGAATGACGCCGCCTCGGTGTTGTACCTGACGCGTGATTTGCTGGGTCTGTTGACCCAGGCTGTAAAAGGCGCCCGCACGCCCATCCTACAGGCCTACCCCGAGCGCCGCGTGCTGGACGATCTGCCGCTGGGTCAGTCGAAGATCATGGGCAGCCTGATGAAGACGACCGCATCGATGGCGGCGCAGGTGACCCACGTGCTGCAACAGCGCGAGCGGAAGTTGTCAAAGCGCACTCCTCCCAGGCAGGCCCTGCCGAAGCCCGCTGCACCCAGGCGCGGCGACGCGTTGCACCAGACAGGTTGCGCGCGCATGCTGCACTATGTGCTGTCGGTGGAGGAGACGGCGCTGCTGGCCGACAAGTGCAAGGAAGAGAACACCACGATGCATGGTGCGCTGTGCGCGGCTGCGCTGCAGGCCGCCGGCCAGCACATCTGTGCCTCATCCACGCAAAACGGCGCGGCCGTGCCCATCAACTGTTTGTCTGCGCCGCGTCTGCGCCGCGCACTGCCGGCCGGCACCGGCCTGGAAATTGGCTTGTTCGTGCCCATGGTGACGGCGGCGCATTACATCAGCAAGCGTGCCAGGTTCTGGGACGTCGCCCGCCACACCGAGACGACGGTGCAGGATGCAGTGAGGCAGGTCGATCCACTGATGGCGTTGCCACTTCCACGGGACATTGCGCAGCGTGTGTCCGAGCCGTACTCCGGCATGATCCTGGTGACCAACGTCGGCCGGCTCGGCATTCCCAACCCCTATGGCGCCATCGTTCCGCACGAGACCAAAGCCGCTGCCGGCATGACCATGGCCGATTGCTTCGGCGTGGTGGTGAACCAGTTGCCGAACCGGCTCATGCTCAGCTTCTTCTATCCCGACACGGCCCTGTCCGAGGACAAGGTCGGCTTACTCGGCGCGAGCGTCATCAAGCTGTTGCGCGAAGCCATCAGCGCGGAGTGATTCCCGCGCCGCAATCATTGCGCATCCTATGGTTAAGAGGGGCGCCGGTCCTTGCCGCCGGCGCCTCTCGCTTTGTACCGCCTAAACCTCCAACATCGTCGTTGCGGAGCAACGCATGCAGATGTCGGGTTTCTCACGCGACGTGCTTAAATAGATGGCATGGACAACATCGTTTGCTGGCTGCAATCTTCGCTAGAGAGAGTCTTTCCCGCCTCCCCCGCTGGCGGCGCGCACACGCTCGGCATGGCCGCAACGCGCGGCGAGCGTGTGTCGTTCCAGGCGTGCGTGCGCAACCTGGGGTTGGACAAGCTTGACGTCAGTGTAGCGGTCACCGGCGATCTTCCCATCCTGGTGCGCCGGGTGGGTTACGTGCCCATGCTGCACCACAACACCGCCACGCCGCAGGACGAACTGGACGGCGTCGGTCATATCCCCGGCTATGTGCCCGATCCATTGTTTCCCGAGCAGACCGTCATCGTGGGTGGCCTGGAAAGCCACGCCTTTTGGGTGACGGTGAGTGTGCCGCCGGACGCGACACCCGGACCGCTTGAGCTGAGTATCCACTTCGAGTGCGCTGGGGAACCGCTTGCGCCGTTGACGGTGCACCTCGACGTGCAGCCGCTGGTCGTGCCAGCGCGGCAGGGTTTCCCGGTGACGCACTGGTTCTACGCCGACGCACTGTGCGACTGGTACAAGGTCGAACCTTTCGAGGAGAAGTTCTGGCAGGTGGTGCAACCATACATGGTGGACCTGGTCGCGCACGGCGATAATTGCCAGTACGTGCCAATCTTCACGCCCCCCACTGACGGCGTGAAACGCCCGACGCAACTGCTCAAAGTTACGGAGCCTGCGCCCGGCCAGTACTGGTTCGACTTCAGCGACGTGTGGCGTTGGACGCGCCTGGCGCGCCAGTGTGGCGCGCAGTACTTCGAATGGACGCACCTGTTCACGCAGTGGGGGGTGCAGCACGCCATCCGGGTGTACCGGCGCAACAACGACCGCAATTCGCTGCTGTGGCCACCCGAAACCGGCGCGACCTCGGACACCTATCGCAACTTCCTGTCGCAGTTCCTGCCAGCCTTCCACACCTTCCTGCAACTGGAGGGGCTGAAGGATAAATCGTTCTTCCACCTGTCCGACGAGCCGTCCGAGCAGCATATCGACAACTACCGTGCCGCGCGCGCCCTGTTGAAGGAACTGGCGCCCTGGATGAAGGTGGCCGACGCGCTCAGCGATATCCATTACGGGCGTGAGGGTCTGACCGATATTCCCATCCCCGTCACCTCGACCGCGCACGATTACGCGCAGGCCGGCCTGCCCGCGTGGGTGTATTTTTGCTGCGGGCCGCGCGGGCGCTATCTCAACCGCCTGATGGACACGCCGCTGCCCAAGATTCGCATGTCGGGCTGGCTGTTCTATCGCCTGCGCGCGCAGGGCTTCCTGCACTGGGGCTATAACTACTGGTACCGGTCGCAGACGCAGCAACTGATCGATCCATTCGCCGAGCAATCGGGCGATGCCTGGCCGGGCTGGGCGTATGGCGATACGTTCCTGGTGTACCCTGGTGCGGATGGGCCGGTCGACTCGCTGCGCTGGGAGGTGTTCGGCGAATCGCTGCAGGACTATGCGCTGCTGCAGGCACTCGCTATCTCACCGGACGATGTGTTGCTCTCTGATCTGAAGGACTACGACGAGTTCCCGAAACACGCGCAATGGCTTGAGACCGCGCGGCAGCGGTTGCTGTCGTAAACGCGACGCCTACACCAACAGCCCGCTGTGGGATGACTACGTGAACAACGATCAGCCAGCGGGGGTGCAACCGCTCGTGGCCGCTGCCCATGTCCTGGAGCGAGCACGGGCGCGTCACGGTGAGCGAGTTAGGTTGGCGTGAGCAGCGCATGCACTGCGAGGTCACCTACCAGGACCGCGCGCTGGCATTGGACCTGGCGCCGGATCAGGCCGTGTCCATCGCACTACAACCGTAGTACACTTCAGCACCGACAACGACAAAGGAAGACCCAACTACACATGTCCTTGATTCCGTCTCTCACGCCTGAACAATGGCTCCTCGGTATCGCTGCTGCCATGATCGTCGGTTTCTCCAAGACGGGCTTGCCCGGCATCGGCATCCTGGTGGTGCCGCTCATGGCCGCCATCTTCGGCGGGCGCCAGTCCGTCGGCGCGACGCTGCCCCTGCTGATCTTCGGCGACATCTTCGCCGTGTTGTGGTATCACCACCATGCCCGTTGGGACAAGCTGTGGGGGCTGATTCCCTGGGTGTTGCTCGGCATCGCCGCGGGCACGGCGCTGCTCTGGGCCACCGGCGAGCAGACCGGCCCCAAGGACGTGCTTGACGTCGTCATCGGCGTGCTGGTGTTGCTGATGCTGGCGCTGAACATCGCGCGGCTGCGCTGGGGCGACAAGCTGGTGCCGTCGTCACGACTGGGGGTGATCTCTACAGGCACGGCGGCGGGTTTCTCCACCACCGTGTCCAACGCCGCCGGTCCGATCATGTCCATTTACCTCACCGGCAGCGGTCTGCCCAAGAACCAGTTCATGGGCACGACGGCGTGGTACTTCTTCATCTTCAATCTGACCAAGCTGCCCATCTATGCCTTTCTCAGCCTGGTGTTGCCCAACAAGCCAATGGTCACCACCGGCACCGTAGCCTTTGACCTGATGATGTTGCCCGTCATCGTGATCGGCGCGTTCGTGGGCAAGTGGCTGCTGCCGCACATCTCGCAAAAGCTGTTCGACATGTTGGTGTTGATCCTGGCCGCCGTCGCCGCGCTCAAACTCGTCATCGGATGACGGCAACCCACACCAGTACAATCACGATCAGAAACCCGATTTCACAGCGCTGCGCTGCGCGTCAGCGCCGAAGCGCTGTACTCAGCGCCGAAATCGGGTTTCTCTCACCGGATGGAAAGTCCCACCCACTGCGTTTACTATAAATGAGCGTAAAGCTCCGGGTTTCAACCCGGAGCTATCAGCGAACGGCTGAAAGTCCTTTAGGGCGGCAGCCGCTCTTGACACGGACGTTGGATTGGATACAGTGCAATGTACATGCGGATGTTCAAGCAGTTCACCTACAAAATCTATCGCAAGCCAAAGAACAAGCACCTTCATCGGCTGGTGAATCTGCACGCGCTACTGTACAACCATTGCATCGCGCTTCACAAGCGCTACTACCGGCTCACGGGCAAGCACCTCAACCAGTATGCGCTCATGCGCCATATTGCCAAACTGAAACTACGCGAAGGGTTTGAGTGGATTGGGGAACTCGGGTCGCAGTCGGCGCAGGATGTGATTCAGCGCATCGAACGCGGCTACGCGCTGTTCTTCAAAGAAAACAAGCGAGGCAACAAGCGCATCCAGCCACCGACGTTCAGAAAGGTGCGCAAGTATCGCTCTTTCACGCTCAAACAAGCGGGCTGGAAGTTGGTGGCCGACAACATCATTCAGATCGATGGCCGCACGCACAAGTTCTCTCTTTCCAGACCGATTGAAGGCCAGATCAAGACCGTGACCATCAAGCGCGATGCCGTTGGGGATTTCTTGGTGTG
>JAMDDR010000234.1:9076-14786 GCA_023488685.1 Chloroflexota bacterium
GACGCAACATGTTGCGTCTCTACTATTGCCGCCACGGGTAACACCGGGGGCATGGACTTTGGGTTGAGGACGTTCCTGACGTTTGACGATGGCAGCGCCATCCAATCGCCTGAGTTCTTCAAGCAGGGCAGCCGCGCGATGGGCGCGGCAAATCGCAGTTTGTCGCGGAAGAAGATGGGTTCTGGGAACCGCTCGAAGGCACTCAAGCGACTGGCGAGAGTTCACCGAACGGTTGCGCGCAAACGAGAGGACTGGCAGTGGAAGGCGGCGCGTGCAGTTGCCACGAAGTACGATGTCGTGTGGATCGAAGACCTGAATCTCACTGGGATGAAAGCGCTGTGGGGCCGCAAGGTGTCCGACTTGGCATTCGGGAACTTCGTGCTGAAGCTGGACTACGTGTTGAAGTCCAACGGCAAGACGTTGAGCAAGCGGGATCGGTACTTCGCGTCCAGCAAGACGCATTTTGCGTGCGGGTACGTGAACAAGGAACTCACACTTGCGGATCGTGAATGGGTATGTCCGCAGTGCGGCGAGACCGTCCAACGGGACATCAACGCCGCACGGATGATCAAACACGGCAGGGCCATGTCGTGGAGGGGAGTCACTGTCAGACCGGCAGCGATGCTGGCTTGTGGCGTCGATCCTCAAGAATCCCCGTCGCTTTAGCGTGGGGAGTGGTCAATGCTTAGTGCATTGATAGCTAAAGTCGCTAGTCCGGCTTCACGGGTCCTTACGGAGCATCGACTTTAGCAACCTGCGCATAGCTTAGAATCCAGACAACAGGTTAGGGGGAGACCGGGGAGACCGGCGAGTTAATGGCGCGCACCCAGTTACCCAACGCAAGCAGCACGTTGCTTGTCGAGATATTCGGCAGTGTGGCCCATCCACTTGCGCTAGAGATGGCTGAGTGGATGGGCCACACTGCCGAATATCACATCGAAGCGCTTTCGAGTTTTCACCGAGACGTACCGTGACAAAATCCGCAAGAAGGTGCGTAATATCCATGATCACGAGGGACTGCGCGACCTGTGGTGTGAACTTGCCGTGGCGTATTTCCTGTTGCAGGAATCCCGCTTCACCGTTCAGTATGAACCGCACAGCGCAAGCAAGCAACGTGCTCCTGACTTCACGATCATTTTCAAGGACAACCTGCCTTTTCATCTCGAGGTGACCCGCCTACAGGCCAGGCCGCGCGACCCATCGTCTACGCCCTACAGAGAAGATACGCGACTGGTCAATACGTTGTGTGGGAAGCTGGGACAAATGCAGCCGGGCGCGATCAACGTCCTGGCTTTGTTGACAGATGGTAAACCCTACGAAGAAGCTGACATCGTGGCGACCACCAGAGCGCTCCTTATGCGCGCCTCTAACAAAGAAGAGGCGTACTTTGCGGGGCATGGATTCAGCGACTCACGCGACTTCCTGCATCGGTACCAACGGCTGAGCGGTATATTGCTGATAACCGGTTGGCAGCGAGGGGCCAATACGCACACGCTGTTATGGGAAAACAATCAAGCCCGCCACCCAATCCCTGGCGCCATTCTCACCATCTTGCGCAGGATGGTGAGCGCGGCGCCGAACAGCCACTGATCGGGGCATTGCTTGCTAAAGGTAACCGGGCTGCCCGATGCAGGCTCGGATGAGCCGGTTCACGTTTAGTAAGCTACGTTTGGGTCAGTGAAGCAGCTCCGTGGCGAGCTGCTCGATTCGCTCGAACGCCCCAGCCGACAGGAAAGCACCGTACTGTGTCAACGCGCCGCTGAAGAGTTTGCGCCAGGCCGCCCACGCATCGCCGTCGCGCCAGCCTTTCACCTGCGCGCTGACGAGGGCGCGTTCGGCGCGCACGAACGCCGTGCGCGTGCGCTCATCCCAGGTCAGCATGTCCTGCGCCATGCCCGCCAACCGTTCCACGATCACATCGGCGTACTTGCGCCCGAGTTCGGCCGACGCGCCTTTTGCGATCTCATCCGTTTTGCCATAGTCGGGGTCGTTGTGGATGCGCTCGATGCGCACCAGCTCTGGGTGTAGATACATCAATAACGATGTTTCGCCGATGCCGGCGTGATCGCCCAGGTAGCCGGCGTCCTGCGCCAGCCAGTACTCCGGCGTACCCAGCACGGGGATCTGCAACCGTTCGGTCATGCGCGCCGCCACTTCGCGCACCACAATTTGCTGGTTGTGCCCGTAATGGCCGGTCAGCATGATGATGGCGCGAAAGCCCTGGCGCTGGAACTCGCTGCACAACTTCTCCAGCCACGGCCGCAGCAGGTGGTTGTCCCATTCGTACTCACCCTCGATCACCACCGTCGCCGGCATGTCGAGACCGCCCATGCCGCCGTACAGCGGCGGGTGCACGATACCGCCGGCGCGGCGCGCAGCCAGCACGCACAATTGGTGCGCCTTCAACGCGTCGAGGCCGAGCGCGTTGTGCTCCCCATGCCACTCCACCGTGCCCAGCGGCAGGTACACCACCGGCAGCGCCTGTTGTGCCGCACGGAACTCGGCCGGCAGCATGCGCTCCCATTGCACGTCGCGTTGCTGATCGTTTGATGTTGTGTTCATACGCTCCCTCGTCCTTGTGATCACGTAGGGGAGGACCTGCGTGTCCTCCCGGCCAGGCGTGTGCCTGTTTTACATTGTATGCACCCCCGGGAACTAATGCGCTTGCCGAAGCGTCGTAAACTTGGGTGTTCGAATCTGCGGGGGAATTTTGTGCTGCGAGGCGGACGTGTTATGTCGATGATGAGCGAAAAGGAGGCGTTGAAGCCTATGCGGAGAATAGATGCTCGAATGGTGTTTGTGGCTGTTGCGCTGGCCATCAGCGCGTGTGGTGGCGCCGCGACAACAACCTCGACGCCCCCACCGACGCTCATGGCAGCGGTGACCGTCGAACCAACGCTGGAGCAGTCGACCCCCCTGGTGGTGCCCGATACACCCCTGCCGGCCACGGATATGCCACAACCGGCAGCGACGGCGGAGCCGCCCACACCGCAGGCCACAACCAGCGTCACAGCAGTGGCGGTCGCTCAGGCGACCGCTCACCCCAACTGGATCGAAGTGTGGGACAAGAAATATGGCTACGGCGTGGCCCTGCCATGCTGGTGGACGGTAACCCCCACGCCCTTGGAAGGCATGCATGGCGCCATGACTGTGCGCAACTATGACGACGTTTTTGTGGAGAAGAACACCGTGCGGGGCGAATGGCCCGGTGGTGAGCCGCCGTCCGGCGTCGTGAAGATCGACTTCGCCGGCTGGGAAGGCCTGAATGCGAAAGAGTCCACGGCCAGTGCCGTGCGCCGGGAATTGACGAATGACGAGCAGACCGTCCAATCGGTCGAGGAACGCACCGCCGGCGCACACCCGGTCATCGTGGCCGATGTGCGCAGCAACCGCGAACCGGATACACCCTTCCTGGTGTATGTCTACCGCCTCGCACCAGACTTGATGCTGCTGGCGAGCGTGCTGCCCAACAGCGCCGTCGATTCCTCCGACGTGCAGGCGATCCTGGCCTCACTGGCGCTGACGATCAGCGAGAAGATCAACGTGCCCAGCGTCGCGCCGAGCGCCCCGCTCACCGATGTGCTGTCCGGCTGCCGTGCGGTGGGGGAGTAGAACAGATGTTGGCAGATGTCAGACTTCTCTGAGAAGTCTGACATCTGCCAACATGGAGATCAAGGGTTGGTATCGCCGAGCAGCACCAGATCCAGATTGGTGAAGTTGCGGAAAGCCCGGTCGAACGTGACGAACTGCAGGCCGGCCGCCAGAGCGAATGCCGCCAGGTAGGCATCGGTCCATAAACCGGTCACTGGCGCACGCCGGGACGTGAACCGGCGCAACGCCGCATCCAGCCCAGGAGGCTCAAGGGCGAAGACGAAACGGTCGTCGTGCATCAAGGCATCATACACGCGCCACGCTTCTGCCGTTGACAGCGTGTCCTCATGCATCACCGCCTGTGTGCACAACAGCCGGAGCAGGCCCAACTGACTCATCCGGCAGACGGCGAATGCGCGGGGGACGTCATGCTGCTCCAGCCAATTCAATGCGAGCGGGTAATGCTGGTGGTGCGCGTAGCACAGCGGCGCCAGAAAGTTAATGTCACATAATGCCGGCATGGCGCTGCGCCTCTTCCGTGTCCAAGGCTTCGATGGCCCGATTCACTTGCTCAAGTGTCACCGGTGCATCGGTGCGCCGGCTGTGGATGATGGGGAACTTCGTGCGGCGGCGCTGAGCCTTCGGCCTTGGCGCGTGCAGCTTCTCACGCAAGGCTTCGGCGACCAGGTCTCTCAGCTTCATCCCCTCCAGGGCGGCGCGGGCCTTGGCTTCTCGGAAGAGTTCGTCGGGAATGTCGATCGTGGTCTTCATGGTCAACATTTTACCATATAACCATATTTATGGTATTTCGTCCGACACCTCAGATGTCAGACTTCTCAAAGAAGTCTGACATCTGACGGGCGCGGCGTCATTACTTGTGCTCATCTGGTGGCTTAGGCGCGTTGGGTGGGTTGGGTGGATCGCACCCATTCGCTGGACGCCTGGCGAGCTCCAACACCTCGGCACACTCAACCGTGCGCGGCAGGTCGTCGCTCACCTGGTCCAACGCCAACAGCGCGTGTGCGCGTGCCTGGGCATCGATGATACGATCGGCGTATCCGATCAGGCGTTGGTGGCTGGCCAACTGTCGTTCCATCGTGTGCTGCCGGAGTTGTTCGGCGAGGGCGGTGATGCCGGCTGGCAGCACCAGCGCCGTGATGTGCGGCTCTTGGACGATGATCCCGTACATGCGCGCGCCATAGGGGTGCCAGCACAGCCGGCGTTCGAGGTGGAAGGTCAGGATGGGCAGATCGCGCTGAACCTCGTCCAGGTTGCGAGTGATCACGTCGTGCAGCAGTTGCTCGGAGATGAGCCGCTCCAGCACTTTCGGCCCGTCGATGCCCATGTTGAGATAGGCCAGCAGTTCCGGGTAATTCACCTGCCAGCGCAGGCTGATTTTGATGCTGACGCTGATACGATCCTTTGTGTGGCACTTGAGCGTCAGGTCCAGGTGTTTCTCGCGCAGGTCGTATAGTTCGAGCTTGTCCCACGGCCACACCAGCACGCTATCCTTTGGCGGAAAGGCGGCGCACGAGCGGCGCTGATTTGACCAGATTACCCCGGCGTATCCGTCGGGCACCGTTCGATACAGGTTGCGATACAGCACCGTCAGGATGATGACGCCAAGCACGACCTGTGCTCCTCTTCTGATGAGCGGCCAGGCATCTTCAACGGGCAGGCTAAGCGCGACGCCGAGTGCAAGACGCAACAAGATCAATACCAGTGAGCCGACGACGAAATAGACTAAGGGCTTTGGTCTTTGCATAAGTCGTATCCCATTTCATAAATATGATGATCATGAATTGGGTGTGCTGAGTGCAGTGAGTCTTTACCCTGGCATGGTGCGGCTGAGAAGCATCTCCAAAGGGATTCCGCAGGTACAGAGCACGGCTGCAAAAAGTTCGGATGGGTTTGGTGCCGGCATCTGGTGAACACGCCAAGTATAGTTCGGACAATACGCCTTGGTCCCCTTGGTGTGCCTGGTGGTTCCAATCAACTATCCATCCTGGCTGTCCTGGTGGTTCCCGTCGCCACCGCGCAGGATGTGATTCAGCGCATCGAACGCGGCTACGCGCTGTTCTTCAAAGAAAACAAGCGAGGCAACAAGCGCATCCAGCCA
>JAMDDR010000497.1 GCA_023488685.1 Chloroflexota bacterium
CGCCATGGAGGCCGCGCGTGCCGGCGATGCGGGCAGGGGATTTGCCGTGGTCGCCAGCGAGGTGCGCAACCTGGCCGAACAGTCGCGCCAGGCCACTGGGCAGATCAGTGGCATCCTGGGCGAAATTCAGAAGTCGGCCAATACAGCGGTCATGGTGACGGAGCAGGGCACCAAGCGCGCGGACGCCGGGGTGGGGCTGGCGCAGTCGACAGGCGAGGTCATCCAATCGATGCGTGAACATACGCAGAAGATGAGCCAGGCTGCGCAGCAGATTGCGCTCAGCGCGCGGCAGCAGTTGATGGGCATGGATCAGATCACGCGCGCTGTGGACAACATCAACGTCGGGGCGGCGCAATCGCAGACCGGCATGCAGCAGGTGGAACAGGCGGCCCACAACCTGGACGAGTTGGCAGTGCAGCTTGCCGAGATCGTCCAACAGTACAAGGTAGAGTGACTGGCGCCACCAGTATGGAGTTGGCTATGTCGCAGCCCGATGAGATCCGCGATCAGTTGATGGCTATTTTCCAGGCGGAACTGGACGAGCACCTGGGCGTTCTCGACAAGGGTTTGCTGGCGCTTGAACAAGGGCTGGCGCCTGACGCACGTGCCACACTGCTTGCCACGATGTTCCGGGCCGCCCACAGTCTGAAGGGAGCAGCGCGTGCGGTTGGCCTTAAGGACATTGAAACGGTGGCCCATCGCATCGAAGATGCGTTAGGCCTCGTCCGGCAGGGTGAACTGGCGATCATGCCTCACCATGCTGAAAGTGCTTTCAGCATCGACGTGTTGCTCTCAGCAGTGGATGCGATCAGGGCGATCATGGCGGCTGAGCTACGGCACGAGACGCTGCCGCGTGAGTTCCTCAATAGCCTGTACGAAGGGTTGGAGGCGCTGACACAGGGATTGGCCAGCACGTCTATGCCATCCAACGACCGTGCTGATGTTGGTCAAGCGCCATTGGAAGCTGCAGGATCGCAAGCGCATGCGGAGCAACCCGGCGCTCAGCCTGGTGTTGCCGATACGGTGGCGCATGCGGCGCCCGCGCCGGAACAACCGCCGGCCATCCCCCGACAACCACCCTTGACCGCTGGCGCCGGGTTGCCTGATTGGGCCGCGACCACAGATGACACCATCCGTGTCTCCACTGCCAAACTGGATGCGCTGATGGATCAACTGGGTGAGTTGCTGGTCGTGCGGATGCGCATGACACAGCTCCTGGAGCAGGTGCACCTGTTACAGCAGCACGCGACAGCCTGGCAAAAAGAGTGGTACAAGGTGCGCCCCTATTGGAACCGCTTGCGAGGGGAATTGCCGGATAGTCCAAACGCCCGCCGCATGGTGGATGCTGTGGCGGCGAACAAAAACCGAATCACGTCGATCAATGCCGAACTGGCTGTGTTGTTGCGGCGCGCCAGCAGTGGCTATGGACACTTGCAGCTCGTCACCAGTAACCTGCAAGACAACATCCGCAACATACGCATGTTGCCTATTGCCACCTTGTTCGATTTCTTCCCGCGCATGGTGCGTGACCTGGCGCGCGAGTGGGGCAAGGAGGTGCTGCTGCAGATCGATGGCACGGATACCGAAGTCGATCGCCAGATGCTGCAGTTGATCAGGGATCCCCTGACGCAATTGGTGCGCAATGCCATCGATCACGGCATCGAGCCTCCCGATCAGCGTGTCGTCAATGGCAAACCCAGCCACGGCGTTTTGCGCTTGCGTGCCGAGCAGCTCGGGGATCGCCTGGTGTTGGAAGTGAGCGACGATGGACGGGGCATTGACCACAACGCCTTGCGGCAAGCGGCGGTCGAGCGCGGCATGCTCTCGGCGCAGCAAGCAGACGCCCTGGACGAGCAGAGCGCGCTTGACCTCATCTTTCGCTCCCACCTGTCCACCGCCAGGCAGGTGAGTAATATCTCGGGTCGCGGTGTCGGCATGGATGTGGTGCGTGAGAACGTCGAGCAGTTGCGCGGTCAGATCCAGGTACAGACGCGGGTGGGCCAGGGCACGTGTTTTACGCTGACTTTGCCGCTGACACTGGCCACCAGTGACATCCTGCTGGTGAAAGTGGCTGGGCGGACCGTCGCCCTGCCGCTGACGAACGTGGAACGCGTTCTGCGCATTGACGCCAGCCAGGTCGGCGCTATCGAGGGACGGCCAACGATCCATACGGGTGGGCAAATTTTGCCCTTTTTCGATCTGGCTCAGATCCTCGATTTGCCACCAGCCGAACAACCCAAGGTTCCAGGCGGTCTCACCGTGGTAGCTGTCCCTACTGCCGTGGTTGTGATCAGCATCGCCGACAAACGCATCGCCGTGCGTGTGGATGGCTTCCTGTCCACCCAGGAGGTCGTGATCAAACCATTGGGGCGCCAGGTGCGCCGTGTGCGCAACATCGCCGGGGCTGCCATCCTGGGTGATGGCCAGGTGGTTCTCATCCTGAACGTGTCCGATTTCATCAAATCCGTGCAGGCGAAGCCAATCGCGAAAGCCGTCACTCCCGATGCACCCAGGCCGGCTCGTCGCCGCGTGCTGGTGGTTGACGACTCCATCACCACCCGCACGCTGGTGAAGCAAATCCTGGGCACCACTGGCTACGACGTGCTGACCGCCGCCGACGGGCGGGAGGCCTGGAAACTGATTTGTGACATGCATTCCGCAGGAATGCCTGCGACGCCCTTGCCTGACATCGTCGTCTCCGATGTCGACATGCCCGAGATGGACGGCTTTGCCTTAACCGCAACGATCAAAGGCGACGGGCGTACCGCGCATTTGCCG
>JAMDDR010000089.1 GCA_023488685.1 Chloroflexota bacterium
GCGCTTAGTGCCCGCACCTGCCAGTAGTAAGTCACCTGCGCTGCGAGATTGTTCACCACTGCGGCAGTGCTACTCCCCACACTCACCCACGCACCATCACACAAGTTGTCGTTTGTGCTGTCCACACAATACTCATAGCCGGTCGCGCTCGCGCTGTCGCCCCAATCCAGCGTCAGCGCGGTGAGCTGGCCCGTCGCGCCATTGGTTGGGCTGAGCTTGCCGAACGCGTCCGGCAGGCTCGGGTCACCCTCGTTGCGCACGTTGCTGGACGAAAAGCGGTCGCCCTCGTGCTTCACCACGCCGTCGCGCGTCCAGTTGTTGGCGCTGTCGGCCGTCCAACCATCCACCGTCACCGTTTGTGTAGGCACCCCAAAGTGCACGTGCGGGCCGCTGCTGTAACCGCAGCCGTCCTGGCTGAAGCTGCTGTTATACAGCTTGCCCAGTATGCGTCCCTGTTGGACGTAGGTGCCGAGCGTGGGGGTGACGATCTCGTTCTTGTCAAAGTGCGAGTAGGTCGTGATGGTGCCGTCGCTGTGCCGCAGTTGCAGGTTGGCGGACACGCCGCCCACGCACACGCGCGTGACCGTCCCGGCATGCGCGGCCAGCACCCACTTGTTAGGCTCTGAACGCAGCGGCGCGAAGTCGACGTGGTTGCCATAGTGCCAGCCTTGCGTCAGGTACCAGCTCTGGCTGCTGTCCCAGGGGAACTTCATCGCGGCGATGTCCGGCGCAGCGGGACCGGGCACCATCAAGATGCGTTTGGCCGGCGCGCTGATCAACACTTCCGGCGCCAGCGGCACCAGCTTGTCATAGTCCGGCGTGCCCTCGATGCCGGCCTGCCAGCCATCCTGCCCGTCGCTGCGCAAGATCACCAGCGCCCCGTTGGCGCCCATGCCGTTGTCTTCGAGCGAAGCATCCTGGACGGCCAGCGTCGCCAGTGCCCAATTCTGCTCCAGCCGCATGGACACCACTGCCAGCGCACGCCCACCCAGGAAGTCAGGCGGCATGCGGTCAATCGCGTCCACGAATGCGGGGCGCATCTCCGGGGGAACCTGTGAGAGATCGACCTCGCGCGCCGTTTGGGCACGCACGGTGATGGGGATCAGCAGCACCAGTGCTATGGCGAGCGCGAGCCCCCACGCGATCAAGACGAGCCGGCCTGTCGATGATGTCATGATGCCTCCCTTGCCGGGTGAACGGACGATGCAACAATCGCTCAGGCACGATTGTACCGCGCAGATATCTGACGATTGCGCCCACGTCCGGCGTCTATTGATCGCTGATCGGCACGGTCAATGTAAGCCCGCCGCCGAACCATACAGGGGATGGCACGTATTCGTTGCGCGGCGAATCAGGGTTGTCCGGTGAGTAACACTGCGCCGTCCGGCTGGAAACGACCAACTCGCAGCCCGATCCCAGGATGCCGGTCGCCGCCAGGAAATTCAACCCCAGGAACACCACCAGCGCCCCCGCGCCAATGAGGATCGCAATCAACAACACGGCCCGATCGCGCGATCGATCGCTGATGGGTGGTTCTGGCGCCGGAACCAGCGCCGGCTCATCCATTTCGAGCGCATCGTCGATCTCATCCTCTTCAGGCTGGCTATCGACCCCGGCCTCATCCATCCCCGGCAACTGTTGCGATGCCATATGGGTGCACCTCCTGTCACAGGGATTTCATACATTTAGTTTAACGCAGATGTGTCACCGTAAGTTCAAATTCATCCGCCCACGCGCGCACGCGCCCAACCCATTTCGACTGCCCACCGATCTCGCCTTCGACGCACAGGGCACTGTCTATATCGCAGACGCGCACAACGCGCGCATCCACCCTGCTCAGAACATGCAGCCGCCCCCTGTCATTCCGACGCGAAGGGGAACGGCGGAGTTGGCAGCGGGGCAGGCCACTCAGAACATGCAACCGCCCCCTGTCATTCCGACCGCGCCGTAGAGCCCATGCAGGCTTGGGCTTTTCTGCGCGGGAGGAATCTAAACCGATATCCGCTCAGGTTCCTCGTGGTCCATCAAGATGTCACACGTTGGCTTGATAGACGATATGTTTCTACGGGTTTCCTTGGTGCCGGCAATCAAAGTCACGAATCGACTAGGTTGAAACTGCGCGAAGTGCCATAAACCTGTGTGGTGTACGGTCTTCCGGTATCCGCCCTCGGATCGACTCGACTGAAACATCGCGCACCCTCGCCGGCCCGGCCGATCCGCCCTTTCAGTATCCGCCCTCGGATCGACTCATGTGAAACCGTGATGAGCCAGGCAACCGCCTCGCTGATCGTGCCTTTCAGTATCCGCCCTCGGATCGACTCATGTGAAACACCCCTTGACCGCTAGCCTCAGCGCATCGGCATTCGCCTTTCAGTATCCGCCCTCGGATCGACTCATGTGAAACCGCTTGCCGATGGCCCGCGCCACGACAAACCCATTCTTTCAGTATCCGCCCTCGGATCGACTCATGTGAAACTTCTGGCGATACCTTAGAACGATATACTGCCAACGCCTTTCAGTATCCGCCCTCGGATCGACTCATGTGAAACGTGTGTGCTGGGCTGGGTGCTGGCGGTGTTGGTGTCTTTCAGTATCCGCCCTCGGATCGACTCATGTGAAACCAGTAATGGGTCGGCTGATTGTGCAGGCGCACATAGACTTTCAGTATCCGCCCTCGGATCGACTCATGTGAAACACAAGCCGACGGAGTTATCACTGTCGTGCCGTGAGGCTTTCAGTATCCGCCCTCGGATCGACTCAAG
>JAMDDR010000492.1:0-5397 GCA_023488685.1 Chloroflexota bacterium
AAGTGGCTACTTGGAAAATTTGTCGCGCGCTCTCCACTGTGTCGCCGATTGATTCCAGGTGCTGCTCAAGACGTGCGGGCCATCTGTCAGGGGTTTTACCGGTCGGAATTGACTAAAGGCAAGTGGGCGCTCACGGGCATCGAAACTAACCTGTATAAAAGAAAGCACCTGTGGGACCATGAGCGCTGCTGCTGCACCCTTGGCAATGCGGAAGATGATGAGCAGGGAGGCATTCGGGGCCAGGCCACACAACGTGGAGAAGAGCGTAAAGCCGCCGACGCCGAGTACGAATAACCGCTTGCGCCCATAGAGATCGCCCAGCCTGCCCCCCGTGACGAGCAAAACAGCATAGGCGAGCGTATAGCCGGCGGCCACCAGTTGCACCTCGGCAAAGCTTGCGTGTAACTGGCGCTCGATGGAGGGGATGGCGACGTTGACGATAAAGCCGTCAAGCACGACCATCAGTGCCGCACACAGCACGACGGCAAGCATCAGCCAGCGCCGTGGATCAAGCAGTTGCGCCGCTTGTGGCGATGAAGGTGTCGTCTGGACTACCAATTGAGACTATTCCTTCAGGGCGGGGGACGAAGCCACCACCGGCATGTGTGTCACCCTGCCGGTGGGATTGCCATGATTACCCTATAGCCCGAAGCCGGGTATATTCCAACCGTTAGCTTGGATTATAGGGCATGAAGACGAATATATCAAGTGGCTACTTGGAAAATTTGTCGCGCGCTCTCCACTGTGTCGCCGATTGATTCCAGGTGCTGCTCAAGACGTGCGGGCCATCTGTCAGGGGTTTTACCGGTCGGAATTGGCCATGTGCCGGTATCGCTCAACGAACGCGTGAATCCAGTGAACACACTGGCGCTTGAAATCGTCAGATCGGGCAGAGGTGAGAAACTCCAGATGGCTGCTGAGGTCGATCCATTCCGCGCGCACGCGCCAATCGGCGGGGAGATCGATGCCGCCGGCGGCCAGCCCCGCCCTGATCCGCTCGTGGCAGGCAGGCTCGATGTGCCTGAGCAGATTGCCGACGTCCATGTAAAGATCGCCGGCGTGGGCGAACTCCCAGTCGAGGATGCCACTGACGGCGCCCTCGTGGATAAGGATGTTGGTGGGGTTGTAGTCCCCATGGCACAGGCAGTAGCGCGCCGGCCGGTCCTGCTGATGGCGGGCCTCTATGGCGAGGATATCAAAAATGGCGCTCACAGCCTGTGGCCCGAGCCAGCGTTGCACATCCTCGCGGGCCAGCATGGCGGGCACGAAACCGTCGTCGTTGCCGAAGTCAAACGGCGCAATCGTCCCGTCCGCCTGGACCCAGCCTGGGGACTCGAATTGGATGGAGCAGATGGCAGCAAGTGCCCTGGCGGCGGCCTCGATGTGCGCGGGGACGTTCGCCAGGTGTTCTCCCGTGAGAAACGAATAGATCGTCCAATCAGCGCCTTGCGCGAGCACCTCGGGTACAGGGACGACCTGTCTCGCCAGCCCCAGCACATAGTTCTCGCGGGCAGGGTTGCCGTGGGCGCACAGCCGCAACACGCACACCAGGCCGTCCGATAGCACCAGCTTGTAGTTGGTGTTGGATTTGCCCGCCGGCAACATCTGCACCGCTGCGAGTGTACGGCCCTTGAGGAACCCCTGGATCAGGGCAGGATCAAATGGCCGGCGCGGGTTTCGGCGATCTTCCATTATCCTGTTGCTTGGTTCACACGCACACGCAACCGGCTGTTTGGGTTCACCACCTGTCCCGCCAGGATGTCCTCCTCGCGCACCAGCGCGAGCAGGATCTCCCGGTCGTGCCCCAGTGCCCAGCGGTCACCGCGGTTGTAATCGTAGATCAGATGCAGGGTTCCGTCGGGGGCCTCGGTGCCGTCGGGATATGAGACGCCGGGACGTTCGTCAAGCAGTAGCCCTCCGATCCAGGCGCGACCGTCGTCGCCGGACAGCCAGGCCGTGAGGTGGCTGCGCGTGGATGCGCGGGCGTGGTTGACGAGCAACAGGCGCCTGGAGCGCAGTCGCCGTATAAAAAAGCGAGCGTTCGGGCCAGGCAGGACCGCTGTTGGGGTCGCCAACCAGGTGATCCCGCGGTCGGTCGAAATAGCTTCCCCGATGCCGTCGTGCCGGCGCACCAGCATCCATAGGCTGCCATCCTGCCGTTCGATGACCATGTGCTCGTCGAAGGCACGCTTTGGCACATCGGCGCCGCCCCGGCGCGTCCAGCTTGCGCCCGCGTCCGTCGAGACGACCAGGTTGGAGAATCGCTCTTCTGCCAGTTCTGGGCGATGCGGTTCGACACTGCCCCACACGGCCGTGGGGAGACACCACTCACCCGTGGATAGTACGAGCGGTTTGTTCATCATCACACCGTGGCAGAGGCGCCGGGGGGACGACCAGTGGGGATGCGCCGCATCAGGGTCATCGCAGCGAATTGCCCACACCCCGGCACGACCATCAAACCAATTCTGGCTCTGTGCCCAGAAGAGCCATAACCGCCCATGCGGATCACACCACGGGCATGGGTCATAGCAGCGGCAAGCGGGGTTCGGGTGTTGCGCCACCAACTGCGGCCCGGACCAGGTCTGTGCTACGCCGGCGCTGGTGACGAGGACGACATAGTTACCGGGCCCTTCGCCTGCGCCGCCGCTGTACCAGGTGGCCCACAGGCGCCCGCCGGGAGATCGTTCGATGCCCGGAATACCCTGCCAGCAGCGCTGGTCGTCGGCATACTCGGGTCCCGGAGATAGGATAAGCTGCGCGGGTTGCAAGCTTGGTTCTATTTCATTCATTCAGCCCTACTGTACCGTGTCGTCCAGCGCGCGGCCCTGTTCCTCGTACATGCGCCGGCGTGCGGCTTTGTCGTTGCGCAGTTCCTGGTGGGCGTACTGTGCCACCTGCACGGCCAGCGCCCGCGGCACGACGATGACGCCATCCCCATCGGCCACGACGACGTCCCCGGGGTTGACCAGGACGCCACCGACCTGCACGGAGATATTGTGCGCGTCGTACTGTACGCGACCCTGCACCATGCTCTGCGAGCAGAACATCGACCAGAAGGGGATGCGTTGCAGGATGATCTCGTCCGTGTCGCGCACGCCGCCGCCATTGGTGACGAAGCCGCGCACGCCACGCTTCCAGGCTTCCAGCGTGTTGTTGGACCCGCACAGCCCCACGTTCACGCCGCTCACGTCGATTACCACGAAGTCGCCCGGCTCGATCTCGGCCATCCAGGGGTAGGTACAGACGTTGTTGTAATACCAACCCTGCCACTGTGTGTATTCCTCGGGTGTCATGGTGGGGATGGTGCCGCGATAGGGCACATAGCGTGCGGTGCGGGCGATGCCGACCGCGCGGGTGCGCCACAGGGGGCGAATCTCGGGCATCATCGAACCCTGGGTATGGAGCATATTCCAGTCCATGCCATCGCGTACGTCGGCCACGCGCAGATCCTGGTAAAGTTCGAGCAATGCATCGTTTTTCATCTTCACCTCTCCTGAAGTGAGATTGTCTACCACGGCTCGAAAGGGCGCCACTCGCCTGCCAACGCTGTGCTGACGTCGACGGTACCCGATTGCGGTGTGCGATACACCATCACGGCGTCATCCGGCGTCGCCAGGATTTCGCCGTCCTTCAGAATGAACAGTGGCCCTTGCCAACGCACCCATCCGAGCCGTTCGTACCAATCCACGCGCGCGGTGGCCGGCGAGAGCGCACCCAGGTCAAAGCGGCTGATCTCTTGCTGCAGGTGTCGCATGAGGGCCGAGCCGTAGCCGCGCGCACGGTAGTCGGGGTGGGTGGCCACCCCTTCGACGTACGCGGCGTTGAGCCACGGGCCTGCGCCGGCGCGCAGCCGCCGCGACAGCCACAAGGCGTGTGACATGAGACGCCGATCGGCGTACCCGAGCACGTGTACTCGATCCGGGCACAGGTTCATGTAGTAGGCGTAATCGAGCCGGAACACGTCCGAGCACAGGGCGATGACCTCGCTGGCCTGCGCCTGCGTCATGTCGCTCGATGAGACGGTGATGAGTTCGAAATCCATGGCCCTATTTTGCCGCCAGGCACTGAGTATGTTCATCCGTATTATGGCGGATTTGGCGTGTTGGGGTTACAGTTTCTATTGAAGATCACCATGCTTGAAAAAACGCTTATCTATACGGCAAACACAGACAGCTATCACCTCTATCGCATTCCTGGGCTGCTCGTGACGCCGCGCGGTGTCGTGCTGGCCACTGCTGAGGCGCGGCGCGGGCGAGGCGGCGACTGGGATGCCAACGACGTCGTGATGCGGCGCAGCCTGGACGGCGGCATCACCTGGGAGCCAAGCCGGCTCGTCATCGGTCAGCAGCAGTATGGGGAAGGACCCATCAGCAACTTCGTCATGATCGGCGACCGGCATGATGCCGCCGTGCACGCGTTGTACTGCCACAACTACGCCCGTGTGTTCTATATGCGCAGTGACTGCGATGGCACCAGCTTCAGCGCCTCTGTGGATATCACGGCCACGGTCGAGGCATTTCGCCGGCATTATCCCTGGCGTGTCATCGCGACCGGACCGGATCATGGTTTGCAGTTGCGCAATGGCCGCCTGATCGTGCCGCTTTGGATGTCCGACGGCACAGGCACCGAGTTCGGTCCGGGCAAGCTTGGCCATCGCCCTTCGGTCGTGTCTCTCATCTACAGCGACGATCACGGCCAGACCTGGCGCTGCGGCGATATCGTCGTGCGCAACGAGCAGCGTCGCAATCCCAGCGAGACGATCGCGGTCGAGTTGGCGGATGGGCGCGTCTTGTTCAACATTCGCAGCGAAGCCGGCGAGCACCAGCGGCTGATCTCCATCAGCCCGGATGGGGTCTCAAACTGGTCGACGCCGCAATTTGACGACGCGCTGCTCGAACCCGTGTGCATGGCCAGCATCATTCGCTACAATTGGCCTGGCCCAAACCGGCGCAGCCGGGTCCTATTCGCCAACCCGGACACCCTGGAACGCACGTTCGCCAATTGGGCGCCGTCGTGTGACCGCAAGCGTCTGGCGGTGAAGCTCAGCTACGACGAGTGCCGGACCTGGCCCGTTTCAAAGATCCTTGAACCAGGGTCAGCAGGCTATTCCGATCTTGCCGTACTGCCGGACGGCACCATCCTGTGCTTCTACGAGTCCGGCACGCTGGCGGGCACCAGGGATGAGCGCGGGCTGACGCTGGCTCGATTCGACCTTGCGTGGATGACGGATGGCCGGGACAGTGGGCAAGATTGATTGATATAAAGGAGGCCCCAAATAGTTACACAACCCCAACCCAATGCGCGTTTGGCCCACGCCGACTTGCTTGAGCTCAAGCGCTGGAACACGCCCACCATTTACAACGGCTGGGAGCAGATCACCCGCCACGACGCCTCGAG
>JAMDDR010000492.1:5407-14678 GCA_023488685.1 Chloroflexota bacterium
CGCCGCGACTTTATGCCGCAGATGGGCCCGATGATCGGCTACGCCGTCACACTGGTGGTGGAACCGAGCAACCCGGCGCACAAGAAAAACAACCCCAACGCCTGGGATGAGTACCGCCGCTATGTGGCGTCCGTGCCGGGCCCGAAGATCGTCGTGGTCCAGGACCTGGACAAGCCGCGCGTGCACGGCTCATTCTGGGGCGAGGTCACCAGCAACGTGCATCGCGCCCTGGGCTGTGTGGGCACCATCACCGACGGGGCCATCCGCGACGTCGACGAGATGAGCAATGCCGGTTTCAAGGCCATCGCTCGTCGGCTGTGCGTTGGACATGCGCATTCGTGCCCGGTCCGCTGGGGCTGTGATGTCGAAGTCTTTGGGCGCGTCATTTCGCCTGGCGCGCTGATCCACGCCGACAAGCATGGCTTCCTGGTGATCCCTGCTGAGGATCAGGCTGGCCTGCTGGAAGCGGCGCGCTTCATGGACAGCAACGAGTGCCGCACCCTGATTGCCGTCGCGCGCAGTGCTACAGGAAAGACCACCGGCGAGGTGCTCGACAGCCTGAGCCAGGCGACCGGCACATTTGGCGCTGCAGCACGGGCCAGGTTCGGCGCGCGCGGTGAGTGGTAATACCAGCGAGCGATTGAGCCCTCGCATGGGGATGCCGGCACGTATCCAGATAATGACGTAGTCAAGGTCTCTCTGAGATCAGCCACAGACGCTGTGAAGCGCACACGCCGACGTTTGTCATTCCGAGTGATAACGAGGAATCTGAGCTGATATCGGCTGAGATCCCTCGCTCCGCTCGGATTGACGATCGTCGAGGTACGTATACATTCGAAGGATGCCGTGCATCGGAATGACCATCGACAATCTATTCAGCAAACTGCAAGTGGCCAACCGGGCGCAGGCGATTTGTTCGGGCGTGGGATGCGGGCTGGGATAATGCCGCACACCCGCACACCTGATAGATGTGCGGGTGTACAGGCGATTCTGCAACTACCGGCTGTACGTCGGACGGCCAAGTGTCACGCCGATCATCAGGCCAACGATGAAAGCGACAAGCATGATGATGAGGATGCTCTCAACACTTAAAACCATGGCATTGCCTCCTTTTCGATCACACGAGGCTGTACGAAATCCGCCTCACTCGGGTGACCGACCAGTTCCGCCAGCATCCTCAGATACTGGTGGAACAACGGGTCGGTTCAGCTCACATCTGAGGTTGCGAGCCGAACAACTGATCAACCAGTCGCTTCTGACAGCTTAACTTTAGCAACGCCTGGCCGGTAAATCTTGCCAGGGGCTCGACACTTTTTGTGCAATAAACTGGCTGGCGTCTTGCGCCTTTGCATAGAGGCTGAACAGGTATTGGAAAGATGCTGTAAGGTTGCCATCAAGTTTTTCTGCGCTCAATTGAATATCATGCAATAGCCAAGGAGGAAAGCATGTCACCAATCTCCGGCTCTGAACCGATTTGGAATCAGCGTTGTTGGGCGGTGCTGGTGGGCGTGAATAGATACAAGGATGACCGCATCCCTGATCTAAGGTATTGTGTAAATGATGCCGTTGAACTCCACGATCTCCTCCTCTCTCATGCGAACAGCGGTTATGAAACTGGCCGGATGCGATTGCTGTTGCAGGATGAGACACACGACCATTGCCGCCGTGAGAGTATCTTGGAAGCCTTGGACAACTTGTCGAACCAGACGAAGAGCGAGGACCTGCTACTTTTCTACTTCTCCGGCCATGGGGACCTTATCAAGGGTGAGCCGTATCTGATCCCAACCAACGCAACACGCGACCGGCTTCTGGTCGACTACGCTATCTCATTACATCGGATCAAGGAGATTGTGCAACAGGCGCCAGCCAATAGAAAGGTTGTCATCCTGGATGCCTGTCACCAGGGAGTTATTCTCAGCAAGGACTTGGGCCAGGATGATCTGGGTGTGCATGAATTCGGCGCGCGGGTTAAAGGCGAGTTTATGGACGCCAGGGGCATCGCCGTGCTTGCTGCGTCAACCCACGACCAGAAAGGCAGGGACGTTGATCGCCTGAGGCATGGATTGTTTACCTATTTCCTGCTGGAGGCATTGAAAGGAAAAGCAGATGCCAACGCCGATGCCTGGATTACTGTCAAAGAGGTTGTGGATTACGCGAGTCCGAAAGTGGCGTTGTGGGCCGCTGAACATAGCTTTGAATTGACGCCGACCTGGTTGTATGAGGGCACGGCTGGCGACATAAAGTTTTATAGGCGGGGGAAGGCACAGCTCGAGCTAATTACCGAACCCACTCAAGTGCTACGCAAAGGCCCCAACCCAATCAGCGCCGTTTTCCCCAGACCGATCAGCAAAGCGCAGCAGTTCCATGATCGCAGCGAGGAATTGGACCGCATCCAGCGCGTCTTGAGCGATACGCTTGACAAGCCGATGCCGATCATCGTTCAAGGCGAACGCTGTATCGGCAAGACGTCGCTTCTCAACCGGGTCAAGCAGATGCTCGACATCACAACCTGGCCTGATCGTAAGCTCCTGCATTTTGCCATCGATTCCGGTAACATCTGCGCCTGCGCCGATTTGGCGCGGGAGATCCGGGACGGTGTCCAGGCAGGCTTGCGTAAGGTAGGTATAGGCCCCAATGTTGAAGCCACTGGCATTTTTACATTCGACACGTATGCGCGATTCGCTGCAGAGATTGAGTCCCTCCTGGCACGTAGCCCACAGGTGACGTTTGTTGTGTTCATGGACGAATACGACAGGATCATCCACCAGTGCGACGATTTGGAGCAGCAACGAATCATGGGGCTGCTTCGTTATCTCGTGGAAGCGAGCGATCTCCCGATCACCTTTGTGTTGTCACGCCTGGAGGACTGGCCGCCCTCTTATGGAAGTCCACTGGATTCCAGCGCTGACTTAATTATCTTGCGACCACTCAAGCGCACAGATTGCGACGCGATGGTGCGCGATCTGATCAAAGGTTGTGCAACCATCAATCAAGATGGCCTCGATTGGCTTTACGCCTACACAGGTGGACACCCTCACGTTACCAAATTGTTGTTATGGAAACTGTTTGACCATTACTCTTTGGATGGTGACATGAAGTCTGTATCAGTTGAGATGCTGCAAACAGCAGGCCAGCAGGCCAGAACCAGTGCGCGGGCTGACTCAGTGCTGGATGACATCTATGCCACCTATATGGATGACGATGAGCGGTATGTCCTGCTGTGGATGGCGGTATCTGAAAAACTGTCGGCAGCGAAAGTGGCCGAAGCAGGTGGAGAGATTCGCTCCGCCATCAAGAAGCTTGAGCGCAGGGATTACTTGACGAAAGAACCAGATGGTGGTTATCGATTTCGGATTGGGTTTCTGGGTGACTGGCTGCATAGTTGGCCCAAATTCGAGGCTGAACTCGAGCGGCTGCAAGTCCCAAACGAGTCAGCGAATGCGACTGGGGGAATGTCGCAGACCGGGTCAAGCGAATTGCCTGACCGTGTCATCCACGCAGGCGTGTGCATAGACCTCACGACACAGCGCGTATACGTGGAAGGCCAGCGAGTGCAAAGCGATCCCGCGGACTCGGTATATCGATTACTGGTTTTCCTGGCTGAACGCTGCGACCAGATTGTGGACAAAGAGGAGGTGGCGCAGTATTTGTGGCCGGAGGAGGAGAATGTGGCAACCGATCAAAGTATCTCGGCTCTCATGCATCGCCTGCGCAACACCCTCAGCGACAAGCAGAGGCCGTACAAGTACCTCGACACCCTGCGCAAGCGTGGGTTCCGGTTGCGCAACGCCACGCTGGTTCGCACCAAGCCGATGGCGGTGAAGAGCTGATTCTTCCCGGGTAATGCAACCATGTTTGATGCCATAAAAATCAAGTTCGGCGCGTGGGTTTGCCACGATCGTCCGCACCTCCATCCTCGCCTTCACCGGACGGTCGAGCGGGACTTCTACGATCGCGCCGACATTGCGGCGAATCTCGAAAATATGCTCAAGAGCGACCGCCGAAAACCTGTGATCATTGTTGGTGAGCGTCGCGCGGGCAAGACCTCGCTGCTCAGGTTGATGGAAAGCCGCTTGAACAACGACTCCAGCCGGCGGTTCATCGCCTTTGTTATTGATTGGGACGGCGTCACGTCAACCGACAAATTGGCGCGTGAAATTCTCTCTGAGATCGCAGAGCATTTGCCGGTCAGGAGCCTGTCTCAGCATATCATGCTGCCGAATGCGTGGAGTATCGACGAGTTCGCCGACGCCGTGCGCGGTCTTTTGCCCGCTGATGTGAACCTGACAGTGGTGATTGGCATAGACGAGTTGAATTCTATATTCGGGAAGGTTGATGCTCAGGAACAACAGAAGATACTACAACTGGTGAGTGCGCTTGTCGAGACCAGCGATTTGCCGGTGAGACTGATGCTGACGCTGGTCGGCGCGCATAATCGGATTGACGACAGATTGATGTCGCTGGTTAGTAATAGCGAACCCTTCCATGTTGGCCCTTTCGACAGAAACGACTTGCACGAGATGATCAATGATCTCGTCGGTCAGGATGCTGAACGCCTTACCCCCCAGGATTTGCAGCGCATCTTTGAGTTGTCAGGTGGCTGGCCATATTACGCAAAGTTGCTGCTGGCGAGCCTGGCTGAGGTTACGAAAGGCAAGGCGTGGATGAGTAATCCAGTAGAGCATGCGCTGCTGTATGCCAAGCGCTATCCTGGTGTGGAACAGACCCTGGAGGCGATCTACAGCGAGCACCTGAGCGACGACGAGAAGATGCTGATGATGTTGCTGGCGCAGCAGCGCGTTGTCGTCGAGGGCGAATTGGATGTAATGGGCGAGTCCCTGCACACCGCGGCAACAAATCTGCAGAAGAGGGGCTATATCGAAAAACAGACGGATGGGAATTATCGCTTTCGGATTGGCTTTTTGGGGGAATGGTTTCCCTCATGGGTCAGGTTTGATGAGGAAATTGAGAAACGCCTGAAGCGCCGACTGACTCAACGTGGCACACGATGACCCCGGTCAGCGGCAACCGAAGCTGCCATGAATCATATGATGCCATTTCGCAAGATGCACGAGGCCGGCCGGCTCCTCAAATCGGAGAATGTTGAGATCGAGGACCTGGTGGCCGTTTTTACTCGACTGGACAGCGACCAATGCCTGTTCATATACAACACTGACCATCCGCCGAAAGTTCGGCCACCGCATCTGGTGCAGCAGCTTGGGAAACTCAAGGCACAGGCGTACGCCGGTTTTGACGGGCCGATGTTCGGCTTATCCGCCATTGACGTGATGCTTGAGGATGTCTCGACCCACGGCATCAACTTCGTTTCGTTCAAGCACATCTTCCAGCGCGAAGGAACACCTGAGCAACTGGCAAAGTTGGACAGGACATGTTTCCATCTGGCTACAACCCTTCTCGACCATCTGAAACGACCCGGCGTACTTGCGAGCGACTCATCGCTGGATCGTGGCTATGCCAAGATTATCCAACTGGCTCTACCTACGCTGCTTGCGGATCAGCAGATTGAGAATCTGGTGGCAGTAGTCCCGAAGTCCGATTTGAGAGCATTCCCCAGCCTTGATGTGCGCGGCTTTGAGTTCATCTATGTTGAGTCAAATGGTGAGTTCTCCCCGCGCATGCGACAACTCCTGCGCAGCGATCCGATCCCGTGGGTTGCAGCAGTCGCAGAAGCAGAGCTGTTCCACGAGTCGTCGAAAACGTACACCAAGTTTGTTGACTTGCGCGCAATCCTGCGTCACATGGGCAAGGCGCAAGCGCTGGCACACACCTGCCGCCAACTGGCTCGGTTCTGCCGGGACAAGGCCGGAAAAGCGACTCGGGATGAAGATAAACAGCAGTTGATGGAAACGGCTTACGCGCTGGTGGCCGAGTCCTGGCTGGTGGTCGAGGCGGCAGAGGTTCAGGATCTGGTTGCCCTGCTCCCCCACTGCGACTTTGAGACCTTCATAAGGGACGGCAAGGCAGCACGGGTCTATCGGGGACTGACAGCCCACACGCCTGCATCTATGTCTGGACCAACTTACTCGCTCGAGGACTTGGCACGTGGGCAGAGGGTCAAGCCAGATTACGCGACGGCTGCGCTCACGTTTGGCGCCCTTGAGCCGGCTTTTAGGCAGAGTGGCTTCAACGTTGCTGCGGACCTCGGCCCAGTGCTTTGTAAGGTGGGCCAGGCCACTGCACTAGCGCGGGTGTACTGGCTGTTGTCACGCGATTTGCTGCAGGCGTCTGGTGCGGAGATGGCGCACCTCAACGTCAACCTAGATGCCATCACCGACCTGGCCCTGCGCGCGGCGTTGATTTTCAGCCTGAGCGACCCGTGGTCTTGGCGCGAACAACGCTATGACTTGTTCCTGCGCGAGTGTTATGCCCATCTGGACAATTGCCTCCTGAGGCAGGAGCAACTTGCTGGGAATAGCCCGCTGGCGCACTATTACCGGGCGGTGCGGAAGTGGTATGGCTGTTTCAGCAGCGACGATCATATCCGCAGCTTGAGCAATGTGTTTCAAGCCTGCAGCACCTTCCTGGCCAGCAGTGAGCGGCGCGGCGACTTGCGAGCTCAGCGCAACTTCGCACAACGACTTACAGGCATCGCCCGGAGTCTGATGATGATTGATCAGGGTGCCAGTTCGTTAACCCATGAAGTTGAATCACCATCGATCCGCGCGTTCGAAGTTGCCAACTATCTGCGGAATGTTACGGACAGCCGATTACCGATCAAGCTACCCTCTGAGCCATTCGAACAGTGTCTGCGGAAGTATCAGGCGCTTCACGCAGAATGGCGTCAGGTGCACGATGATGTTCACGCCGCTGCACCATCACGAGAACAATTGGACAGGCTTGTGGTCGATTTCAGTCATCTGCAACGGGCGGTGTTTGCGCCGGCGCACGAGCTGTCGCTATTGCGTCGCGTGTGCGAGGAGGATGTTGTCCGCATAAACCGGCTCCGAGATTCATCCGGCAGCGGTCCTCGCATCAACATCACACTCAAAACCCCCTGGTTGACACAAGACGCGAGAGAGGAAATTCTGTTCGAAGTGACAAACCTGGGCGGTGAAACGGCGCAGCAATTTAAGCTTGACTTGAAACGAACCAGTGAGTTTGATCTGTTGGCTCCACTGACGCCAGCCAGCCCCGAGTTGCTGTTGCCTGGGCGCGGGTATTGGGCAGCATGTGAGATTAGAACGAAGGCGCCGACGCTGACATTGGATGTGAATTACAGCTTCCGCGATCACCTCGGTCGGCTGACCACCCATCAGGAGACGTTCCGCTTGGTCGTTCGGACGCCACAGGAGAGCGGTCTCAAGCCTCGGAGCAATCCATACGAACTCTCGCGCCCCGTCTCGGGTGGACGGTTCGTTGGTCGGAGCGCCGAATTGGACAGGATACTGAGAGCGCTAGCCGGAGAGACCATTACCCCTATCCTGTTACGTGGCCCCAGGCGAATCGGCAAGACATCGCTGATGCGTCAGATTGACCTGGTGCTGTCGGATCGCCATGAGTTGCAGCGACTCGGGCTGGAGCCCGAGTTGGAGACGCAACTGAGGGCCATTCACCCCGTGTTTGTCAGCTTCCAGGAGATCAGCCAGGAAAAGCAAAATTACATTGAAGCTTTCATCCAAACCATCGCGAGGGACATCTGCCGCGTGCTGGGACTAAAGTGGGACGAGCGAGAGGTGGGAACAGAATCCCCTCTCGACACGCCGGCCAAAGCCTTTATTCGGCAGATGGATTGGGTATTTCAACAGCGCCCTAACGCACAAGTGCTGGTGTTGATTGACGAGTGGGATGAGCTGTATCGTGAGGAGATGAGCGACCTGGGACGCAATGTCCGCTATCTGTTGCAGCACGAGCAGCGCATCGGTTGGATCTTCTCAAGCACGTGGCTTCTGACCGAGGAGTCGGGCCAATTTGGGTCGCCGTTTTTCGCCCAGCTTCCGCCCAACGAGATCAAGGAGATGGACTGGGCATCGGCGGTGCGGCTAGTCGATGCGCCCAGTCGCTCCGCAGGAGTTGAGTGGCGTGGCCCAGCCGTGACGCGTGTATTGCGGCTGACAGCGTGCAGGCCGTTCCTGGTGCAGTTGATGTGTTACCGGGTTATTGAATACCTGATCGAGACGTCATCGAATCAAGTCGATGTGGGCGTGGTTGATGTGGTCGCAGATCGGGTGATGAAAGAGGCGCAGACCACGGCGCAGTACTTCGGCTTCCTGTGGAGTGAGGAGCAGATCAAGTCGGCAGGCAGGAAGGACAACCAGGTACATTGGACAGGGCGTTTGATCCTATGGGCGCTTGACCGAAGTTATCCGAACCCACAGACGCGGCTGGAGATTCGCCACACCATCGAGATTGAATTCGACCACCAAGGGCTGGCGTTGCCGGATGACGATTTTCTGGACCGGGAATTCAACGATCAGATCAACAAGCTGCACTGGGTGTTCGATGCCATCGCGCTGGACGATGACCGTTACACACTCAGTATTCCACTCGTCCAGCTCTGGCTGCGCCGGATGATTGCCCGTGAAGACGATCTAATTCAGGAGGCTTACGCCGGATTGCTGCGGGAAGCGCGAGCATAAGGAGAACAAGCGTGGTTGATCTCAGATTGTTTGTCGGCGTAATCACAGTGGTTTACGGCCTGGGATTTGCTGTGCCATTGATCTGTTGGGTCGTTGGGTACATAGGAAGGCCTGCTGCCGCAGGTCAAGTCGTGCCAGACAGTCAGGATTTACCCGACAAGCCATTCATGGGCATCGTCAAACTCTCGCTCGTATTCGCGTTGCTGGCCAGCTTGTTGAGTGTCGTGCAAGCAGCCACCAGCTTCAATGCGCCGCAGACAAGCGTCCTGGTGAGGAGCGTCTGGTGGGACAGGCTACCCGAGTTGCGGTGGGAAGCGCGTCTGGACAACCTGTCTGCCTTCTTCGTGCTGCTGGCGGCGGGTTTCTCGGCTGTCGTAGCCGTCTATTCCTTTGCGGCGTTGCAGGCCAGCCACTATCGCAAGCAGGCTGCGCGGATCGCTGCGGTATTCAACTTGTTTGCGTGGAGCACCTTGATGGTCATCATCGCCAACGATGCGTTTCTGCTCATCGCGGCGATGGAGATCATGACGCTGGCGTTTGGCTTCCTGGCACTGTACAAACACACCGCTTTCCAGGACAAGGATGCGCCGCCGGACGAAAATGGTGAGAAAGAGAAGAACGCCACACTGGCGCCGCAGGTCTATCTGATCGTCAGCCACACCAGGAACGGCCTG
>JAMDDR010000059.1 GCA_023488685.1 Chloroflexota bacterium
CCACGCATGACGAGCGGCGCATGAAATAGGGGTACCAGCGCGTGCCGTAGGGCACGTAGACGCGCACTGGGTAGCCTGCGGCAGCAAGTTGTTCCTGCAAATCGCGCCGGATGCCGTAGAGCATCTGGAATTCGAGCGCCGGTTTGGGCAGACCGATCTGTTTCGCGTAGTCCGTTGCATATTGGATGCGCCGCTCGTCATGCGTGGCGATGGCCGGGATGGGCGGTGTGCGCCCGTCTGCGCTGATCGCCGGTGCTCCCGCTGCCAACGCTCTATCCAACAGCAGTTTCGTGAGCCGGTCATAGTTGGCGTCCACATCCGCCTTGCGCCGGTAGACCACGTCGACCGGCTCCCGGTAGGCGCCCTTGGTCAGCCGCACCCGCGTGTGTGCCTGGTGTGCCTGCTGCGTCATCAGGCAGGTCACGTCATGGCCGGTGCGATACAAATAGGATTGCACCACCACCCCGGTGTTGTCATAGCCGCGCGCACGCATCTCACGATACAGATCGAGTGTCCGGTCGGTATAGGGTGAATCCTCCATGTCGATGCGCACGAAGTTGGCGCGCGTCTGGGCGTGTTCCAGGATACGCAAAAGATTGTCGCGACACAGCGCCGTGTCGAGCGCCAGCCCTATCTGGCTGAGTTTGATCGACACATTCGAGCGCACACCCGCCTGTTCGATCTCGTCGAGGATGAGCTGGATGTCCGCCGTCGCCTGGGCGGCCTCCGCGGCATTGGTCGTGTTTTCGCCCAGGTGGTCGAGCGTGGCCTGGATGCCCTTCGCGTTTAACGCGCGAATGGCGCGGATGGCGCTGGCAGGCTGTTCGCCCGCCACGAAGCGAGATGCGGCTCGCCAGGCAAACGGCCACTGCGTGATGGTGCGTTGTGCCCACCCGGCCCTGGATAAGGTGATGAAAAAGGCTCGTAACATCTTTTACCACTTATGCATTCACGAGCACCTATGAAGAGTGTAGCACGCACGCCGGATGGTGGCAGACCCTCCCGCAGGTTCGGAACCTGCGGGAGGGTCTGCCACCATCGGCTTGGCGCAGTCGCCATATTTGGCAAATAATAAGGACCAAGCTGTCAATACCCGGAGGAAAACCATGTCACCTATTCCGATCGGTCTGCAACTGTACTCGATCCGCGATGATTGTGCCCGCGATCTGCCCGGCACGCTGCGCGCCGTGGCCGAGATGGGCTATGCCGGCGTGGAGTTCGCCGGCTACTATGGCCACAGCGCCAGGGATATCCGCTCCTGGCTGGATGACCTGGGCCTGGTGTGTTGCGGCACACACACCAGCCTGGCCAGCCTGCTCGGCGACGAACTGCCGCGCACGATTGAGTTTAACCAGACGCTGGGCAATCAGTACCTGATCGTGCCATGGCTGCCCGAGGAGCGGCGCAACAGCAGCATCGCCTGGACGGATACGGCCGGCGTATTCAACACCATCGCGGAACAACTCAAGCCACACGACATGCTGACCGGGTATCACAACCACCACATCGAATTTCAACCCATCACCGGCGGGCTGCCCTTCGATCTGTTCTTCGCCAACACCAAACCCGAAGTCATCATGCAAATCGATCTTGGCAACGCCATCCACGGCGGGGGCGATCCGATTGCATGCCTGCGCCATTACCCCGGCCGCGCCGTGACGGTGCATCTCAAGGAATATGCCGCCGGTTACGACAAGGCGCTCATCGGCGAGGGAGAGGTGAACTGGCAGGAGGTGTTCAGCATTTGCGAGACGACCGGCGGCACACAATGGTATATCGTCGAGCAGGAGAGCTACGCCCACCCACCGCTGGAGTGTGTGCGCCGTTGCCTCGAAAACCTGCGCAAGATGGGAAAATAAACATGCCTACGAACAGTATGACACCCCGCGAGCGCGTGCAAGTCGCGCTCAATCACCAGGAACCGGATCGCGTCCCGCTGGACTTCGCCACTGGCGGCAACAGCTCGCCGGTGCCGGAGTTCTACACAAAGCTCGCGCAACACTACGGTATCGAGCCTCAACTGCGCTTCCTCCCGCACTACCTGCGCCTGGTACAGGTGGACGAGCACATCCTGGAGGACCTGTGCATCGACACGCGGCACATCCTGATGCGGCCCGCGACGCGCGGCCGGCGCCCGTGCCACGAGCCGGGGCAGTTTTACGACGACTTCGGCACCAGATGGAAAGAGGTGGACGCGGGTGACCTGGCTTACCGTGAACTGGCGGAGAGCCCACTGGCCGGCGCCACGATCGATGATCTCGAGCGCTACCCATGGTGGCCAGACCCGCACGACCCGGATCGCCACGCCGGCCTGCAGCTGGAAGCCGAGCGTCTGTACCACCAGACCGATTACGCGTTGGTCGGCGCGCCCGGTTTTAACGGCGTATGGGAGCGCGCCTGGTACATGTGCGGCCTGGTGCGCGCGCTGGAAGGATTGCTGCTCGAACCGGATTTCATGCACGCGCTGCTGCGCCGCATCACGGATATCGGCAAGATCGTGCTCGGGCACTACCTGGATGAAGTCGGACCGTACATCGAGATCATCAAGCTATCCGACGACCTGGGCGCGCAGGACGGGCCGGAGATGTCGCCGGCGACATACCGGGCGATGATCAAACCCTACCACCGCGAGTTATTCGACTTCGTGAAACAGCGCACCGCGGCGAAAATCTTCTTTCACACCTGCGGCAGCGTGTACCGCCTGCTGCCCGACCTGCTCGACGCCGGGATCGACATCCTCAACCCGGTGCAGGTCAGCGCCAAAGAGATGGACACACACCGGCTGAAAGCCGAGTTTGGCCCCCGGCTGTCGTTCATGGGGGCCATCGACACACAACACGTCCTGCCGTTTGGCACGGTCGAGGACGTGAAGCATGAGGTAGAACGCCGCATCGCAGACCTGGGGCCGGGCGGCGGCTACATCCTGTCGCCGGTGCACAACGTACAGGCCGACGTGCCGCCCGAGAACCTGGTCGCGATGTACCACCACGCCCGTGAGGTCGGGCGCTATCCGCTGGCTTTACCTTAACCTTTCGTTTCGATCACTTTCCCAATCGGCGCGGCACGGCCATCGGTGCCAGGGATAGCCCGCAACAATTCGAGCGCGAACCCGACCTGCGCCTGCGAGTCGAGATAGAAAAAGGCCGTGCCCGGCCGCGTGCCGGAGCCCCACTGCTCCACTTCGATCCCATGCTCGCTCAGATGGTCGAGGATGGGCTTTTCGTCGAAGGTGTTGAAGCGGATGTGGTGGATGCCCTCGCCGTGCTGGTCCAGGAAATCCTGCCAGATGCTCGGCCCGGCGAGTGGCTCGATCAGTTCCAACTCCACACTGCCCAGATCGGCAAAAGCCAGCCGGCAGGAAAACTGGCCGGGTTGCCCGTGATAGCCCTTCTCGATATCAGTGCGGCCCTCGGGCGGCCATTCCACCACGCGAAACGGGCCGATGCCAAAGATCTTGGTCAGATTTTCGATCTTGCGGTCCAGATCCCTGACCACGCATCCCACCTGGATGCAGCGCTTGAACGCATCCATGGCGGACGCTTGCTCGGCCGTTTTCTGTGTTGTCTCACTCATCAGTTAACCTCCCAGTGCTCGTCTTGATCATGCGCGGCTCTCCGCAATACAGGCAGATCGCGGCGCGCAGCCATATCGCTCACGGCATTAATGATATGCCAGCGCCGCTCACGTAAGCTGGTTGCCTGCACCGGCCGGTTCACTGATGATTGGTCGCTTCAGATGAAGATGATCTGCGCGCCCTCGGTCATATCCATGAAGTCCCCGGCGGTGACGATGTCACACACGCCATCGACGAAGTCCTCCATCTTCAGCCCGAACATATCCACCGACATCTTGCAGGCGTACAACTTGGCGCCGCCGTCCACGAGCATTTGCAGATACTCGCCCACCGGCGGCACGCCCAGTTTGGCCATCTTGTCTTTCATCAGTTTGGTGGCAAAGGCCGTCATGCCGGGCAGCACACCGGCGATCTGGGGAATGCCCAGGTTGCCAGTGTTCACGCCCATCATGCTCATCTTCATGCTGGTGTTGCCCACTGGCGCAATCTCCAGGTGATCCTGGCGCAGTTTGCGGATCAGGTCCATGCCCCAAAAGGTGAAGAAAATGGTCACGTCGATGCCGTTGCCCAGCGCAGCCCAGCCCATCACCAGGGCGGGATAGGCCATGTCCAGGTCACCCTTCGAGCAGATGAATGCGACTTTGCGTGTTTGTTCTGTCATAGCAATGTCTTCCTTTTGTAAACTCAGCGCTCCCGGCGCCTGTGCTGAAAGTCCTTTAGGACGGTCAATCGCCTACCGCCTACACACACCCTTCGGGCTTGCCCAGGCCGGAGATGCGCGCGACCTTCTTGGCCGGGCCTTTCGGGAACAGCGCAAACATTTCCTTCGTCGTCACACCAGCCACGCTGGTGATGCGCCGCAGGGTGGGCGCCTTGCCGCCATTGCCGGCATCCTGGCGACAGAACTCGATCACCTTCCAATGGGTGGGGGTCAACTCACCAACGCCCTCTTCCTTGGCGATCTCCACGGCGATCTCTTTGCTCCACTCGCTCGGGTTCGTCATAAAGCCTTCTTCATTCACCTGGACGGTCTTGCCTGCAATTGTTCGAGTTGCCATTGTTTACACTCTCCTCATGGAACACGGCTGCCTATGCCGGCAACCGCAATGAATCTCCAATCTCTAATCTCTAGTCCCCAATCTCGTCCAGTACTCTGGGCCTCTCACTTTGCGCCATCCGCCTGCGCCCCAACCGTCCGCAGCATGCGCATGGTCAGCACCAGGCCGCGGCGCACGTTCGGGTCACGCATCTGGCCCAAAAGCCCCCGGTAGGAAATGTCCACCGGCGCTTCCACTTCCTTCTCGGCCACGGTGACGGTGTTGCGCAGGAAATTCATCACCTCGGGCTGCGTCATCTCCTTCACCGTGCGCAGGATCAGCACGACGTTGTCGCCCAACTGCTTGACGTCGTCCTCCGTGAAGGAGGTGACGATGTTGTCCATGATCCTCGCGCCACCCTTGACGAAGGCAAAATAGCCCTTGCGGTCGGCCTCGTCGAACACACCCTCGGCCTTGCTGAAGGCCTCCTTGGTGAGCGGGCCTGCAACCTCCAGCAAATCCTTCATGCCATCCAATTGATCCAGCAGGGATTCGATGTAAGGCGCGGCGCGGATGAGTTTCTTCAGCAGGCGGAATAAGTCAGCCGGGTTCATATATGCTTCGACCTCTTGCAATTGCTCGGTCGCCAACTGCATCGCATCGTTGGCGACGGGCATCAGGTCGTGCATCAGCTCGGCACGCTCCTGGCGAGCACGCTCAGCCACCCCGGCCTGCTCGGCCAGGTACTGCACCTGCGCCGTCAAAAGGTCAATCTTGTGGTTCAATTCCGCGATTTCCTGTTCCATAGCCCCTCCTACTTCTTAAGCAGCTTGCTTGCTCAGCCACTTGCCATTCATACTCATATGAGCAGGCAGGGGCAACTCGTGCCCTTTGAGCAGGATGTTCCAGTACATCCAACGGAACATCAGCTTGCCCCAGTGATTGGGCTCCGACTCCTCCAACAATGAGAAGGGACCGACGCCGGGCAGTGGGTAACGGCCAGGCAGTGGTTCCTGGTCGTAGTTGAAGTCAATCAACACGCCCTTGCCAAAGCCGGATTCGATGAAGCAGTTGGCATGGCCATCGAACAGCGGTTGCAGTTCCTGACCTTCGGTATAGCGCACGAAGTTTTCGCCGAAGGTATCGACGGCGAAGTGCGCCACCGAACCCGCTTTTGAAGTGGGGATCGCGGCTGCGTCCCCCAGGACGAAGATGTTGTCATAGTTGTCCGACAGGAAGGTGTGTTTGTCCACCGCGATGTAGTTCAGCTCATCCCCCAGGCCCGATTTGCCAACCACCTCACTACCCATATTCAAGGGGACGCTGACCAGCAGGTCGTACGCCACTTCTTGTTCGTCGAACGAGACGATCTTTTTGGCATCCGGGTCCACGTGCTCGACCATGAACTCCGGCACCACCTTGATATTCTTCTGCTCCAGGATGCCGCCGAGGAGCTTGGAGGCGATGGGCTTGGTGAAGGCGCCGGGCAACGGCGTGGCGTAGATCAACTCCACCTGGTCGCGCATGCCTTTCTCGTGGAAGAACCAGTCGGCCAGCATGAGAAATTCGAGTGGCGCCACCGGGCACTTGATCGGGTTATCGACCACGTTGACGACCATGCGACCGCCCTTCCACGTCCTCAGATGTTTAAAGAGCGCCTGCGCACCTTCGTAAGAGTAAAAGGTGTGAATGGATTTGCCCCACTCGTGCTCGGCCAGCCCGGGCGTCTGCTCGGGGTGAATATCTGCACCCGTGGCGATCACCAGGAAGTCATAGTCCAGGTAACGCCCATCGCCGAGCCGCACACGATTCTGCTCTGGCTCGATGATTTCAATCGGCGCCATGATCAGTTCGACGCCATAGGGGATGAAGTCGCGCTTGGGTTTCACGACGTCGTATTTGGTGTACACCCCAAACGGGAGGAACAGGAAGCCAGGTTGGTAGTAATGCGTCGGGTGTTGATCGACGACCGTCATCTTCCATTCGTCGCGATCCAGCAACTGGCACAGCCGGTTCGCTACCATGGTTCCGGCTGTGCCGGCTCCCAGGATCAACAGCTTCTTCATAGATCCTCCTTGACCTCACCATTTGTGAATTATTTCACTAACCATTTAGATGCAAATGCCCTGATTTGGTTACATTCCAGGGGATGGTTACCCTTACCTTCTTAGATGGGGCTGGACCCATTTGGACACGTGCCATTTGTCACGTTTTTATGGGCAGTATGTCATGCTGCCTTGAAGGCACAGACCTTCCGACCAACGGAGAAACCCGATTTTTAATAAAAATCGGGTTTCTGAGCGTCACTTGTGAAGGGTGCCCACCACGCTGCAACCATTGGTTGAGTTTCCCAAAATCCCCTCTGCAACCAACGCTCGATTGAAACCTGCAACCCTTTGTGATACACACAAGGCGCCTTCGCCAACGGACCGCGAAGGTGGAGGGACCTATAACGATGATTGACCCACATAAGACGGGCGCGTACATCGCCCGGTTGCGTAAGGAGCGGGACTGGACGCAGCTCGAACTCGCGGACAGGTTACACGTCACCCACCAGGCCGTCTCGCGCTGGGAGACGGGTGACTCCTTCCCCGACCTGGGCACGCTGGCGCAGTTGGCGCAAGTTCTCAAGGTGCGGATGGAGAGCCTGCTGGATGGCGGCCAGACCTCTCCCTACGAGACGGCGCGGGGTAAGGTGCTGGCGGAACTGGCGGAAGGTCACGCCGAGCAGGTTGCCCAGGTGGTGAAGGCGGACCCTTCCGAACTCGACACATTAATCGAATCCGGGCCGTTAACCCGGCCCAGCCTGATGAATAGGATCGTGAGAAACATGACTGGATACCAATTCACTATGCAGCAGGTTATGTCGCTGGCGCCGTTCGTCGGCCAGGAGCTACTGGACTCCATGGTCGCCGGGCTGAGTGAGAAGCCGGATGCGCAGTCCGCGGTGGAACTGGCACCGTTCCTGAGCCGCCCGGAACTCAACCGGCTAGTCGGCCAGTTGGAAGGTGGGGCGGTGGGCATGAAGCACCTGATCGAGTTAGCCCCCTTCCTCGACCAGCCGTTGCTGGACCGGTTGACGGGGCAGGTGACGGAGGAAAAGATTGAGTCCCATCATGCGATGTCACTGGCCCCCTTCGTGAGCCGGGCCGTCCTCGACAAGCTTGTGGAGCGCCTGCCGCACGAAGCACTGGACATCGACCAAGTCATCTCGCTGGCCCCATTCCTCGACCGCAACCGGCTAGCCGGCCTGGTAAGCCGGATCGGGACGGAGCAGGTGAAACCTGGTGACCTGATCGCGCTGGCTCCCTTCCTGGATCGCCAAGCCGTGCAGAAGCTCGTGGGGCACATCCCACCCGAGGCCGTGGACGCGCACACGATCGTGGAGCTCTCGCCGTTCCTCGACCGGCCCACGCTGGAGGGGCTGATCCGCGGCCAGAGGCAAAATCCGCCTGCCCGGGAATGAACGGGGCGTGCGGTCGTATGTGCCCGCACGCTCTTCTTGGCGACAACATAGCCAGGGACATTTGGATCGCGCTGGCAAGCGAGCAGGGCAAAACAGTGGTGCTTACCACGCATCAGTTGGATATGGCCCAGGAACTGTGTGACCGCGTGGCGATCATGAGCAAGGGTCACCTGTTAAGTGTGGGGTAAAAATGAAAAACACAACTGGCATCGCCCGGCCCAGTCCGTTACAGAATATCATGTGCTATGCCGTCTGGTTCTGCCTGGCGATCGCCACGATCGGGTTGGCTTTGCAAGTGAGGGTTAATCTCATCCAGCAGCCGCTCCCGTTCTCCGGGATTGACTTCCGGGTAGTCCGTCTCATCAGCGTTGTCAGCGCCATCGTCATAGGGTTTGTTGCGCTCATTGCCATCATCTACCTGGAGCACTTCCTGCACACCGGTCTGAAGAAAAACCGTTTTTGGCCGCGTGTCATGCGCGTTGTCATTATCGAAGCAGTTGTGCTTGGGCTGTCGTATGCCGCTAACTTCCTGATTCTCAGAGCGTTGTTAGCCGGCTGATCTTAGTAACCTTCACCCGTACGCTCAGGGCTCGCCGGGTGCTGAAATCCGCCTGAAGGCTCGACCTCCTGAGCTCTACGCAATATGCTCCCAGCTTGGACGCCCAGAGACGGGGCGAAGAGTAGGCGCACCGTCTTTGCCAAATGAACCATTAAACACTTCCAGCGCGGCAGACGTTATATATAGTGAAGAGCCCGGACAAAACTCAGGCTACGCAGGGAAGAGAAACACAACCAGCAAGAGACTAAATCCTAAAACAACCATTAAGAATATCAAAATGGGTATTGACAAATTAAATATATCTTTGTAGTATCCTCTTGAAAATGGAGTCTGGTTTTAAGCATTTGCAAGGAGCTATTGCAATGTTTGAACCGTTGCCCGATTTGTATCTGTTGTGTGAACAGCGTTATTCCGACTTCTTGCGCGAAGCTGACCAAGCAAGATTGGCGCGACTGGCCACTGCTCAGCAAAGCACACTTGTAAGCTGCTGGCTTGCGAAACTGGGTGATCTCTTCATCTCACTCGGCAACAGCTTGAAACGACGTGATCAGCACGAGGCGCCGTACATGTACACGCCCTTGTTTCAAATTGGTCGAAAAGGGGAGCTTTAATAGCCATGAACGATTGGGCAATTGAGGCCGTCGACCTCGTGAAGAAATTCCCCCGGCGCGGGGGCGCACAGGCCGAGAACAGAAATGGAAACGGCATTCCTGCGGAATGCCACGCTGCTGCTCCCAAGAAGCGTTGGCGATGGCCGTTTGGCAGGCTGTCTGGCAGGCTGTCTGGCAAGCGGGCCGGCGCTAGCGCTGGCACCAGCAACATAGCCGCCGTCGATGGCGTATCGCTGGGGATCCGTCATGGAGAGATTTTCGGCCTGTTGGGACCCAACGGCGCGGGCAAGTCAACCACCATCCGCATGTTATGCACGCTGCTCGAACCCACCAGCGGCACAGCCTGTGTCAACGGCTACGACGTCACCCGGCAGCCCAACCAGGTCCGCCAGAACCTAGGCACCGTGCTGGCCGGCGAGCGCAGTATCTACTGGAAGCTGACCGCGCGCGAGAATCTGGAGTACTTCGCGGCCCTCTATCATATCCCTCCAAATGTGGCTAAGCAGCGCATCAAAGACCTGCTTGAGCGTATGGAGCTGACGGCGCGTGCCGACGACCTCGTCGAAAAGTTCTCCACCGGCATGAAGCAGCGCGTCGCCATCAGCAAGGCGCTGGTCGCCAACCCACCGATCCTGCTGCTCGATGAGCCTACCCTGGGTCTCGACCCACAGGCCGCCCGCAACCTGCGCGAACTGATTGCCCAGCTCAAGCAGGAAGGCCATACGATCCTGCTCACCACACACTATATGGAGGAAGCCGACCAGCTCTCCGATCGCATCGGCATCATCGACCAGGGCAAGATCGTCGCTCTCGACACGCCTCAGCGGCTCAAACAGCGTATCGAGCAGAAAGACGTCATCCGCCTGGAGATCTCCGGCTAGCACGACGAGCTTGCCGTCGAGCTTCAGTCCATTCCCGGCATCGAGAAGCTGATCGTTCGACACATGGAAGAGCATGCTACATCCTCCGATTCAGTAGATGAGGTTATCCTGCACGCCGAATCTGCGCGGTTCGTGCTTCCCAGGATGATCGACAAGATCAACCACAACGGCACCCGCCTGGTCAACATGAACATCGTCTCCCCCTCGTTGGAGGATGTGTTCATCACCCTGACGGGCAAAGCGCTGAGGGATTAGGTTTTGATGATGGGCGAGTTGCGAGCCTTATGGGCTGTGGTGCGTAAAGAGTGGCTGTACTTCGTCCGCTACCCGAGCTGGTGGATCAGCCTGCTCGTCTGGCCGTTGATCTTCCCGCTGGCCTACATCTTCTCGGCCCGCGCGCTGGCGGGCCCAGATGGCTCCGGCCTGGCCCTCTTCGCGCAGCGCACCGGCATCGCCGATTACCAGGGGTTCATCGTGATCGGCACGACGTTCTGGATGTGGCAGAACACGGTGCTATGGAGCGTCGGTTTCGCCCTGCGCGGCGAGCAACTCCGCGGCACACTGGAGAGCAGTTGGCTAACGCCAACCTGGCGTTTCTCCTTTCTGGTCGGCCCAAGCTTCGTCAACATGTTCAGCATGGTCATTTTCCTGATCATCTCGGTGCTCAACTTCGGGCTGATCCTTGGTGTGCGCTTCCATGGCAACCCGCTGCTGGCCATGCTGGTCGCCATCGCCTGTCTCCCCTCTGTCTACGGCATGGGCATCGTCTTTGCCAGCCTCGTCATTAACGCCAAAGAGGCGCATAACTTCGTCTTCCTGGTGCGCGGCCTGGTCATGATCTTCTGCGGCGTTACCTTCCCGATCGGCGTCCTGCCCGAGTGGATGCAACGCTTTGCAGGCTGGATGCCACAGACCTATATGATCCACGCCATGCGGGCCGTCTCGCTCGCCAATGCCAGCTTCACGGATCTCATACCCGATTTCGTCGCCCTGGCCGGCTTCGGAGCATTTTGGTTGCTAGCCGGCTACCTGATCTTCAACTGGATGGAGCGCCGCGCGCGCCGGACGGGTTCCATCGGGCAATATTAAGTCAGGAGTCAGAAGTAAGAAGTAAGAAGTAAGAATACAGCGCGCTGAGCACTCGGAACCTAGAGAATTGCCATGATTACTTCGATGGGATCGGTATCACTATCACTCTCTCGGCCTACCCTGGCCTCGCACCTGCGCGCGTTGTACGCCATCGCGCAGAAGGATTGGCACCAGTTCTGGCGCTACCCGCTGAATGTGGTGGGCTTTGTCATACAGCCGCTGGCCTTCCTGACCCCTGTGTATTTCATGGGTCTTACCTTCAGCATCAACGGGCAGGCAGCAGGTTTCGCCGCCTACTCCGGCAGCGGCGACTACATTTCCTTTATCCTGCTCGGCAGCCTGCTGGGCAACTACGTCATGACGGTCTTTTGGGGCATGGGCTATGCGCTCAAGAACGACATGGACTCGGGTGTGCTCGAATCCACCTGGCTGACGCCCACCCCGCGCGTGCTGCTCCTGGTTGGCAGAACGTTCACCAACCTCCTGACGACCACCATCATCTCGCTCGCCACACTCCTGCTCGCCGCGCTGTTGTTCGGCTTCCGGCCCACCGGCAGCGCCCTTGAGGCCGTGCTCCCGGCCATCCCAATGCTGATCGGCCTGTATGGCTTTGGCATCGCCTTCGCAGCCGTCGTCCTGATGATGCGCGATGCCAACACGCTTGTGGACGTATCCAGTTACCTGGTCAACCTGTTCTCAGGTTCGCAGTTCCCAGTCCAGTCACTGCCGCGCTTCCTCCTGCCCATCGCACTGGCGCTCCCCCTCACCTACGGGTATGACGCCGTGCGCGGTTTCCTGCTGCGCACGCGCACCATCATCCCGATCGGCGCCGAGTTGGCCATCCTGGTGATTTTCATGATCGTGATGGTCTGGATTGGCGTGCGCGTGTTCAACCACGTGGAACGCATCATACGAGCACGCGGAACCCTCGGGCAGCATTGACACTACGAGAGCCGTACGTCGAACAGCACAGGTCAATCTCCGATCTCTAGTCTCCAATCTCCAAACGCACCTGCGCCATGACGCGATCCATCATCCCGGCCGTCAGCAGACCCGTCTGCGTGTTGCGCTGGCTGGGGTGATAGGACGCAATCAGCTCATAGGGGCCAATCCGATAAGCCAATCCATGCCCGAACAGCGGTCGCGGCGCCGGCACGGATAGCCCGGCGTCAGACAAAACGCGCAGCGTGCTATCGAAGGCGATTTTGCCCAGGGCCAGAATTGCGCGCATGTGCCGGAGCAGGTGCAGATCGGCCATCAGGTAGGGCTGGCAGTGCTCAAACTCCTCCGGCAACGGCTTGTTGTCGGGTGGCGCGCAGCGCACCGCCGCCGAGATGTAGCAGTCATTCAGTTGCAGCCCATCGTCGAGCGAGGTGGCCAGCGGCTGATTCGCGAAGCCGGCACGATAAAGCGCCGCATACAGGAAATCACCCGAGCGATCGCCGGTGAATACACGGCCCGTGCGGTTTCCGCCATGTGCCGCCGGCGCAAGGCCGACGATCCACAGGCGCGCGCCGGGGTCACCCCACCCGGGCAGTGGCCGCCCCCAGTAGGCCTGCTCACGAAAGGCGCGGCGCTTCACCCGCGCCACCTCCTCGCGGTATGCCACCAGGCGCGGGCAACGGGTACAGGTGATGATGGCGGCATTCACGCCATCGAGTGAGTGGAAGTGCGCAGGGGCATTACTCATATCGCTGGTCGTTGCGCTGCGCGTCAACGCCGTTGTACTCAACGCCGTTGCTGATCCAGTGATGCACGGAGACGGTCCACAAAAGCCGTATGCTCAGACGACGCAATCCCTTGTTGCAACGTTGCCAGCACGGCGGCCAAGTCTCCGGCTACCATCGCGGGCACATTCAGCCATAACCCTGGGAAGAACTGGCTGCGCAGCATACCTGACTCGCGCGGCGCCAACGGCACAAACTGCTCCGTGTGCTCGTCCAATGCCCACCAGTCAATTCGCTTTTCATACACCTGCCAGACGATATATTCGCGCACCCCCACCCGTTCATATACCCTGAACTTGGTGCGTAAGTCGTGCGAGGCACTGCTTGCTGCTATCTCAACCACCAACTCCGGCGGGCCCTTTAGAAAATTGTCTTCAGTCACGTGCGAACGACCACCCGCCTCCGGGAGCAAGCGCAGCAGCGCGTCAGGCTGGTATTCGTTGAGTGGATCGAGCTGCGTGCTGGCGTTATCCGCTGATCGCACGCCTGGTGTTGCTGCCTGATACACCACCAGCCAGCCAATCATGTTGCTGTGAGGTTCAGAGTGCGATTCGATGTGTACCGGTGATGCCATATAGACGATTCCCTCGATCAGTTCGGCCTTCTTGATCTCAGGCATGACAGCGTAACGGCGCTCGAACTCGTCGCGCGTCAATTGATCGCCGTTTTGCAACGGCGGTGGCCTGCGTTCATCCACCCGGTTGCTCAGCGCGCCTTCAGTAGCCGAGTGGGTTTGTGTCATCGACAAAGTTCGAGCCGCCATCCAGCCTCCAGCGTTCCACTCATGAAGCGATCCTTACTCGATTGCTATTCTACCCATGATGTGCTTGACGGCATCATCCACCGTCAACCAGCCGGTGCCGGGGAACACCTGCGCGATTTGCGGCGCAAACACGGGCGAATCCGCCAACACCTGTGCAGGTGCCCCATCCGCGACAATCCGCCCATCCGCCATCAGCACCACCCGGTCCACGCACTCCGCCACGAACTCCACGTCGTGTGTCACCAGCAATATGCCGGCACCTTCTGCCTTCCAACCCCGCAGCAGATCGGTCAGCGCGCGTTTCGCCGCATAATCCAGGCCGCGTGTGGGCTCGTCGAGCAAGAGCAACCCCGGCTCAGTCACCGTCACGGCGCCCACGGCGACGCGCTCGCGCTCCCCCACGCTCAAATCGCGCGGATACGCGCCGGCATACCGTTCCAACCCCAATCGCGCCAACATCGCATCCACGTCCTTCTGCCCCAACAATCCGTGGTTGGCGAGTGTGGCGTTTAGCTCGTCGCGGACGGCGTCGGCGAACAGCAATGCATTGGGATTTTGTGGCAGATACGCCACGTCGCGGCAAACCTCCCAGGTATCGCGTCCCACGACGGGTACATCGTTCACACGGATATCGCCGCTGGTCGGTTTCAGCAATCCCACCGCACATTTGAGCAAGGTGCTCTTGCCCGCGCCGTTATGCCCCATCAGCGCCACCACCTCACCCGCTCCAACGGTCAGGTTCACGTCGCGCAAGACCGTACGTCCGTTGTAGCCGGCGCGCACCGCCGTAAAGGCCAATCGCGCCGTCATCCCCTCACCCGCGCGGGGAGCATGCGCCGTCGCGCGTGGGAGCGCCGGGACAGCCATCGACTGGATGGCTTGCCTGGCTTCGTCCAATGACAAAGGCAGCACGGCCAGTTTCAATGCCTTGCCCAGTGCCACGACCGGCGGGAC
>JAMDDR010000384.1 GCA_023488685.1 Chloroflexota bacterium
CTGTAAGTTCACACAATCGACAGAAAACGTTGGCAGTTGCCATGGGGTTCTGATGATGTGTCGCACGCGTGGCACGAATCAGGCGTTCGCGCGCAGCTTCTGCGCGTAATTGGGCCTGCCGTTCCTGCGCGTACCAGTAGCTGAGTTGAGGTTGCAGCATGGCTTGGCTTATCCTCCGGTTCGGTCATGCAGTGGTCGATTGCTCACTGAGTTGTCGTTCTTTCAAGAAGACCTTGAAGCGCTCGATCAGCCCGTCGCGCACCAAGCGGAAAGCAGCCAACCTGGCACCGTCTCCCTCCACCGCGGCGGGGTCCGGGAAGCTCCAGTGGATGCGTTCGACCTTGCCGGGGAAGACCGGGCATGTCTCCGCCGCGTTGTCACACACGGTAATGACCACGTCAACCGGCCGGCCGAGGAACTCCTGCACGGATTTGGAACGATGATGGCTGATATCCACCCCAATCTCGCGCATCACGCGGATGGCGTTAAGGTTCACGCTGCTGGGTCGTGTGCCCGCGCTAAACACTTCCACGCGGTCCCCGGCCAGCCAGCGCAATGCTCCTTCCGCCATCTGCGAGCGCGCCGAGTTGGCCGTGCATAGAATCAGTACGCGCAGTTTCTCCTGATTGGACATTATCATCTCTCGTCTTCAGATCAACGCTTGAATGCCTCGACGCGCGCGCTGTATGCTTGCACGTTGCTCCCCGGCACCTGGGTGTGTTGCCCCCGATCCACCACGCGCACGTCCTCGAAGCCCGCGGCCTTGATGGCATCCAGGTAATCCGACTCCTTCATGGCGCCGCTCACACAGCCGGCCAGGCTGTCTAGATCGGCCAGCGCCGCGGTCGGGATGTCGCCGTCAGACACGACGTCCGACACGGCGAATTTACCGCCTGCCCTCAGCACGCGATAAGCCTCGCGGAACACGGCCGGCTTGTCGGGCGACAGGTTGATCACGCAGTTGGACAGAATGACGTCGATGGAATCGCTCTCCACGGGCAGGTGCTCGATGTGGCCATAGCGGAACTCGACGTTGCGCAGCCCGACTTTCGCCGCGTTGCGCCAGGCCAGCGACAGCATCTGGGGCGTCATGTCCACGCCGATGACCCAACCGCTCTCGCCGACGCGCTGCGCGGACAGCAGGCAGTCCAACCCACCGCCGGAGCCCAGGTCGAGCACGCGTTGGCCGGGCTTGAGCGCGGCCAGGCTGACTGGGTCACCGCAGCCCCACGATGCCTGGGCGACGTCCTCCGGCAATGCGTTGATCTCGGTGGCTGGATAGCCACACGTGCATGCGCTGTCGCAGCAGGCCTGTTCGGCCCGGCCTTCGAGCAGGCTGGTGGCATGTTTGGCGTAGTGCTCGCGCACTTCCTCATGAATGTCGATGTCTTTCATCTGAATCACAGCATTTGTTGTCATCGTCGTTTCTCCTTTTAGTTTGAAGTGCTTATGCGTCTCCTCAGTTATGCCGCCTGAATCGCTTTGACGCGATTGGCGATGGCGGGTAGTTCCAGCCAGGTGCGCAAGCGCAGCATCATCTCGCGCGCCACCTTCTCGAAGGCGCGATAGCGCTGCTCTTCCGTGCCCGTGGCTGCGGCAGGGTCGTCGTAAAACCAGTTGATTCGTTCGGGGTCACCTGGGAAGACCGGGCACGCCTCGGCAGCTTTGTTGCACACGGCAATGATGTAGTCGAAGTGTTGGCCGATGTATTGTTCGATGGGCTTGGGGTGTTGGCCGGCCATATCGAGGTTGTATTTCTCGAGCATGACGCGGCGCGCCAGCGGGTGAATCTCCGGGCGAGGTGCGCTGCCTGCGCTGAATACGTCGATTCTCCCGCCGGAGAGCGTGCGCAACATGGCTTCGGCCATCTGGGAGCGAGCCGAGTTCCCCGTGCAAATGAACAATACGCGCAAACGATTCGTTTGCATCATGACCTAACCTCCACTTCAACGACTTCTAGAAACCCGATTTCTCCGAGAAATCGGGTTTCTTTTCAACCTTTCCTCTCAAACTTTCTGGCCTGAGGCCACGAAAATACTCACGCTGGCCTGCTGGCAACCGCAGGCCGAACTGGCACAACAGTTCTCGCCCACGCAATCCACAGCCACGTCACGCAGACCGGCCTGTTCAAACCAGGCTTGAACATCCTCTCGCTTGAAGCCCATCCAACGGTCGTGCTGTTCCGTGCGCAGGAACTCAAAGTGATGTTCGTCCAGGTCGGTAATGACGAGGCGCCCGCCGTGTTTGAGGATGCGCGCCATCTCGCCGATCGCATCTGCCGGCGACTCCACGTGGTGCAGATACATGTTGGCGAAGGCGTAGTCGACCGACGCTGCGTCGACAGGCAGGCGGTCGGCGTTGCCCTGGCGATAATCCACGCGATCAGACGTGCCAAACTTGCGCTGCATGGCGCGCAGCATTTCCTCGGATTGGTCGACGGCGATCACCCGTACTCCCTGATTGACCAACCCTTCGGTGATGAAGCTGGTGCCGGCGCCCAGATCAGCCGCGCTCAGCGCGGTGTTGTCTGCGTTGTTCGTCAGGCCGGCCACCGCAAACGCTTTGGTGCGCACGTTGTCCGAGAAAAAGCTCTGTCGTAGCGTGTCCCACTGCTGGGCGATTTCGTCAAAATAGGGCTTGCTGTTCATGTTACTTGTCCTCTGTTAAGCGAGTGTTAAATCAACGGCCATTGATGTAATTGCTTAAAAGAAAAGCGGCGTGTACGGCGCCGCGCATGATC
>JAMDDR010000073.1 GCA_023488685.1 Chloroflexota bacterium
AGAAGGGCGAACGCTATGGCCTCGGCGTCAGCTACGGCGAAGCCGGCCTGGTCACGCTCACGCGCGCATTCAACGGCGACCTGATCGACGTGGAGGGCAAGAAGTCACTGCTGTCCACCGACAAGAACGCGCAGGATGGCTTGCGCTGGGCATACAAGCTGGCGGTGGAGGAGAAAGTGCTGCCACGGCCGGCCGACATGTCGAACATGGCTGCGGCACTCCTGGACGGCAAGCTCTCGATGATGTGGACGGGCTCGCTGGATGTGCGCAACTTCAAGCGCGGCATCAAGGATGCGACCAAGGCTGAGGCAACCCAGGGGTTGCTCCCCATGCGCACTGACGGCAAGCCCCCATCCCAGTTGCGCGGCGGCACCTGGAACATGCTGAAGGACACCAAGCATCCGCAGGAAGTCTTCCAGTTTCTCAAGCACATCACCGACCTGGAAGGTTGTATCGGCTTCAACCTGGTGGCCGGCCAGGGCGCCCTGGTTCGCCCCGATGTGATGCAGGAACTGGTCAAGCAGGACCCGGTCCATGAGTGGTTCATCCCCAACTTGCAGACCGGCATGATTGCTCACGCGCCGGCCAACTCGCGCGGCCGCGAATATACGGATGCCTGCGGGCAATGGGCCACCAAGATGATGGATCCCAACGAAAACGTCCCGTTTGAAAAGGGCCTGCAGGATCTGCACGACAACATCCAGAAAGTGCTCGATATGGAACCGGCCTGAGCCGGGGCGTCCTCAATCGATCTCGTGATGCCAGACTCCGCACCCGCGAAGTCTGGCGTTCCTTCTCTTCAATTCAACCCACCAGATGGCAAATGTAACAAGTTCCCTGACAGGGGTATCTGCCCGGCGGCGGGTGTCCGCGGCGCAGCGGCGGCAGAATCTGTACGGTTACCTTTTCCTGACTCCCTGGCTGATCGGCTTTCTTGGCCTGTTCATCGGGCCGGGCCTGTACTCGTTCTATCTCAGTTTTACCAAGTATGACGTGCTGAGCACGCCGGTGTTCCTCGGCTTGAAGAACTACACGGACATGCTCTCCAAGGACGACCTGTTCTGGCCGTCGCTGGGGCGCACCGCCTATTACGCGATCGTGAGCGTGCCGCTGAGCGTGATCGGTTCCATGGGCCTGGCGATCCTGCTCAACACCAAGCTGCGCGGCGTCACGATTTACCGCACGCTGTTCTTCATGCCCTCACTGGTGCCCCTGGTTGCGTCCATCGTGCTCTTCAAGGTGCTGTTGAACAGCGACTTCGGCCTGGTGAACACGGCTCTGCGCAACCTGGGGATGGAGAACCCGCCGGGCTGGTTTGCCGACCAGGCCTGGGCGATCCCGTCCCTGGTCCTGGTTCGCCTGTGGGGCAGCCTGGGCGGCACGCAGATGATCATCTTCCTGGCCGGTCTGCAGGGCGTCCCCACGGAGCTTTACGACGCCGCGGCGATCGACGGGGCGAACTCGTGGCAGTCCACGCGCCACGTGACCATTCCGCTGCTGACGCCGACCATCTTCTTCAACACCGTGCTGGGCGTGATTGTCGCGATGCAGACGTTTGCTGCGGCCTTCATCGCCACCGAGGGTGGTCCGGGTTTCGCCACGTGGTTCTTTGCCCTGCACATCTGGAAGCAGGCCTTCGACTACTTCAACATGGGTTACGCGGCGGCGCTGGCCTGGTTCTTTGCCGTGATCATCGTCGGGCTGACCCTGATTCAGATGCGCCTGTCCAAACGCTTCGTCTTCTACTATGGTGAGTGACCCTGAGGAGAAACGATGACGACGACCCCTTCCAATCCCGCCCTGGCGGGAGTACCTGATGTCGCGACGCAGACCACCCTCGTGGAGCGCGGCGGGTCCGGCAGCACGCGGCAGCGCCGCCGGATCGGCAAGATCGTGACGTATGCGCTGCTGACATTGTTCGGCCTTCTGTTTGCGTTCCCGCTCTTCTGGACCGTCTCGAGTTCGCTACAGACCTGGCAGGAATTGCGTTCCTACGTTCCCCATCTGCTACCTGAGATTCCGCAGTGGGGCAACTATCTCCAGGTCTTTAACATGGTGCCTTTTGCGCGTTGGATGCTCAACAGCCTGACCATCGTTTTTATCAACGTGCCTGGCACGATCCTCACCGCCACGCTGACGGCTTACGCGTTCGCCCGCTTTAACTTCGCCGGCAAAAACGTTTGGTTCGTGCTCATGCTGAGCACGATGATGATTCCTGCCATCGTCACCTTCATCCCGCAGTATCTGCTCTTTTTCAACCTCAAACTCGTGGACACCTATGTGCCGTTGACCATTGGCACGTGGCTGGGGGGCAGCGCGTTCATGATCTTCCTGCTGCGCCAGTTCATCATGAGCATTCCGCGCGACCTGGATGAGGCCGCGATCGTCGACGGCGCCGGTCCCTTGCGCATCCTGTGGACGATCATCATGCCGTTGATGAAGCCCGCGCTCACGACGGTGGCCATTCTGCAGTTCCTGGGCGACTGGAACGACTTCTTCGGCCCCTTTATCTACATCAACACCGTGTCGAAGTACACGGCGGCGGTGGGTCTGCGCACGTTCCAGTTCATGCCGCTGGAGTTGACCGACCCGCGCGATCACCTGCTCATGGCGGGTGCGGCCATCATGACGATCCCGATGCTGGCGCTCTTCGCCGCGACCCCCGAGGCGAAGATGCGCGGCTACGGCCCGGGCCGCTTCTCCTTCAACGTCAAGGGCGGGCGCTGCGAGGCGT
>JAMDDR010000576.1 GCA_023488685.1 Chloroflexota bacterium
CCGATGACCTTGTCGAGGTGCTCCAGGCCTTCCAGTTTGTCGTGCGGGCCGGGCTGGCTCTGCGCGCCGTTCAACGCCCGAGCCAGCGCGGGGAACAGCGTCTCTGTGATCAAGCTGCTCTTGCCGCTGCCGCTCACGCCCGTGACGCATGTCATCACCCCGAGTGGGAAATGCGCCGTCAGGTTCTTCAGGTTGTTCGTGCGGGCGCCCGTGATGGTGAGCCACTTGCCATTGGTCGGGCGGCGCTGCGCGTTGTTGGGCGCGGTGACCTGCACCTGGCCGCTCAGGTACCGGCCGGTCAGCGAGTTCGGATCGGCGGCCACCTGCGCCGGTGTTCCGGCTGAGATGACGTGCCCGCCCTGCACGCCTGCGCCGGGGCCGAGATCGATCAGCCAATCGGAGTTCAACATGGTCTCTGCGTCGTGCTCGACCACCAGCACCGTATTGCCCATGTCGCGCAGTTGCAACAACGTATTCAGCAACGCGCGGTTGTCACGCGAGTGCAGGCCGATGGATGGCTCGTCCAGGATATAGAGCACGCCAACCAGGCCGCAGCCGATCTGGCTGGCGAGGCGGATGCGTTGTGCCTCGCCGCCCGATAGGGATGGCGCGGCGCGATCCAGCGTCAGGTAGTGCAGACCCACGTTGAGCATGAACTGCAAGCGGTCGCGGATCTCCTTAAGCACCTCGCCGGCAATCTGGAGTTGCTCGCCGGCGAGTGGTTCGACCGGCGCAGCATGTCCATTTGACGAGGAATGAAGTGCATGGTTCCGGGCGCCGCGCTCAGCGTTCTGGTTTCTGTGATCGCCGTACAACCCCACCACCCAGCGATAAGCCTCGTCAATCGCCATGGCGCTCACTTCCGTAATGGTCTTGCCGCCGACGGTGACGTTGCGCGCCTCAGGCCGCAGGCGCGTGCCCGCGCAGGTGGGGCAGGGTTGCTGGCTCATGAAGCTCATGTACCAGCGCTTGGTCCACTCTGACTGCGTCTGTTTGAACAGCCGGTTGATGTTGAAGATGATGCCTTTCTCGGGGCGGTTGCTTTCACCAGCCCACGTGCTGTCACGGCCTTCGTTCTTCCATTCGAAATGGATCTTCTCGTCGCCCGAGCCGTACAGAATCACGTCGCGGAACTTTTTAGGCAGATCCTTCCAGGGTTGTTCGATATCGACGCCATAGTGCTTGGCGAGGGTGTTGAGGTGGTTGATGTGCCACTTCTGCTTCTTCTTGCGGATGTTGCCGTACCAGCGCAACGCACCATCCAGGATCGACACACTGGCATCCTGGACGATCAGCTTGGTGTCCACCGCCAGTTGTGCCCCCAGGCCATTGCAATCTGGGCACATGCCCAGCGGCGAATTGAAACTGAATGTCTGCGGTGATAACTCGGGGAAGCTGATGCCGCAGTGGGGACAGGCATTCTGCTCGCTCAGCATCATTTCCTCGCTGTCTCCCAGGCTGACGACCACCAAGCCGTTGCCGGCGCGCAGCGCCGTCTCGACCGAATCGGTGAGCCGGGTGAGGAAGGCGGGGCGTTCGGCATCGTCCTGTGCCGGCGCGACCAGCCGGTCTACGATCAACTCGATGGTGTGCTTCTTCGTCTTTTGCAGATCGAGTTTGCTGCTCAGGTCCGCCATGATGCCGTCGACGCGGGCGCGCGTGTAGCCGTCCTTGCGCGCCTGCTCGATGACGTCGGCTTGCGTGCCCTTGCGCTCGCGCACGATGGGCGCGAGTAACTGCATGCGCGTGCCCGCTGGCAGGAGCGCGAGTTGGTCGGCGATTTGCTGGGCGCTTTGCGCCTGCACCACGCGCCCGCATTGCGGGCAGTGCGCCGTGCCGATGCGGGCGTAGAGCACGCGCAGATAGTCCATCACCTCTGTGACGGTGCCCACGGTCGAACGGGGATTCTTGCTGACGGCCTTCTGCTCGATGGCAATGGCCGGGCTTAACCCGCCGATGTAATCAACCTTGGGCTTTTCCATCTGTCCCAGGAACTGCCGGGCGTAGGCGGACAGACTCTCTACGTAACGCCGCTGCCCTTCTGCATAAATCGTGTCGAAGGCCAGCGACGACTTGCCGCTGCCGCTGACGCCGGTGAGAACCACCAGTTTGTAACGCGGGATCTGGACGTCGATGTTTTTCAGGTTGTGCTGTTGCGCACCGCGAATGATGATGTTCTCAGGTTCCATACTATGGTAATAGAAACAGAAGATGACTCATTTGATTCAGGCGAACAGGGCCGGCAACGCCAACGACGGCCGGGAGCGTTCTTGACAGGCGTTGTGTGTAGCGCTCCTACGCGAACAAATGTTCTGAGGAGCAGCCATATGGTACACCGGGGTGGGGCAACTGTCAACAGCTTTGCGAGGGTTGCACGACCAATCCTTGCGAAGGTTGCATGCCCAGATAACCTTCGCAAGGGTCTTCGGGGATCTGTTGCCCTTAAGGTACGACGACGTCGACCGGGCCCTGGCCGGTCTCGCGGTGACACTGCCCGCACTTCACTGGCAGCACGGCGCTTTTATCCAGGTATTGGTCGGACTCCAGGGTGCGGTGTGCCTGGTGGCAATCTGCGCACTGCAGCTTCGACTCGTAGCGAACCAGGCCGGCGGCGATGATGGCCTGTTTGTCCTTTGTGTTCTCGGGCGCGATCAGCTTGCCGCCGTTGTGCCATAGTTCGTAGGCTGCCGGCAGCATGTTGTGGTAGTGGTTGTCGAATCCTGATAACAGCAGG
>JAMDDR010000484.1 GCA_023488685.1 Chloroflexota bacterium
TCAATCCGCTGTGCCGGTACAACCGCTTTTTTCACTACTCGAAAGTGCTCGTTTTCAGAGGTCGGATGCGATTTGCGCTCTGATTGCGCAATAGTTAGGTTAGGACAGTCAAGCCATCGCAACCTTTGGGTTTTGGGCTTGCGGCATGGAGTGTATTGCCTCGGAAGTTGCTGGGCGTTGATGTTGCTGATGTTCGCAATCGGTGGGATCAATCTGGTTTGGATGCTGGCTCTCGGCGCAATCATGGCGGTAGAACGCCTGAGTCAGCGGGGGGAAGGCGTCGCTCAATTCCTGGGTGTCGTCATCATCATCGCATCTGTTTTGCTGGTCCTCGCCTATGCCAGGTGAGTGACTTTGATCGCGTTGCTCCCCGCCAGGTCGGCGATGGTGCGCGAGAGCTTGAGCACGCGGTGGAAGGCCCGCGCGCCATTTTGTTTTTCAATCTGAAGAGCCATAGTATGCGAAGGTCAGAAGAAACGAGCTGACGTTGAGCAGACCGGCGATCAGGAAGGGCAGACCAGGCATCGAGTGGACGAACCAACCGCCGAGCACCGAGCCGCTAATCATGCTGAGGCTCCACACCGCGTGCAGCAAACCAAACGTCGAAGGGTGTTCGGCCTTCGGGATGCCGTCGGCGACCCATACGTACATCAGCGTAGACAGCGACCAGGCTGCCGCGGTACCGAGCACCCCAAAAACGAAGAGACCCCACACGGTCCCAGCGCTGGCAGCCAGGCCGAGGCCGGCGAGGATAATGGCGGCGTAGGCGACCAGCGTCGGGCGGCGGCCCCCCCAGCGATCGGCCGTCCGACCGGCCAGCAATTGCGCGCCAGAAGCCACGATCAGAGTGGTGGTTCCGTAGGCTGCAACCGTCACCTTGCTGCCGGAAAGGCTGTTGATCAACAAAGGGATAAGCACCGTCAACATGCCGTAGAAGATGGTCGGCAAACAGCGCATGCCAATGAGCAGCCGCCCCTTCGTTCTCCTAGTGGCGGACAGTGCGCTCGACCAAAAGGAGCGCAAAGGTGCCGGTTCAGTCGCGTGATCCCGAAGGTGCGCCATCAAGAGGGTGACGACCAGGACTGCGACCGCCGTGAGAGCCATCGCCGCCCAGCCGAAAGCGCCAAAACCGCGTTGCTCAATCAATACACCGGCGATGGGGTTGCCGATGGCGCCGCCTACCGTCATGCTCAGCACGTACAGCGCGGACAGTATTCCCAACGCCCCGCGGTCACTCAGCCGGGTCAGATAGCTTGCGCCGCCAACCGTAACCAGGGCCGATCCCGCGCCGCTGACCAGCCACAACAGGGCCACCAGCCAAAGCCAGTGTGTCTGGAAGACAAGGCTGCTCAGGCCGGCGAGCGCCAAACCACACGCCAGCACCCACTTGCTGCCCAGCCTGGCGGTGATGGCGCCACCCAGCAGAGCCGCCGCCATCCCCGCGATCTGTGCGCCAGCGACGACGCCGGAGATCATCGCCGGCGTCAGCCCCAACTGCTCCTGAAGATAGATGAGAAAAAAAGCGAACTGGGGCATGTCCCGCATGCCGCTTGTCATCTGCACAAGGATCAGCAGAACGGCAGGGAACCACGGTGTGGCCCTCAAGCTGTTCCACTTGCGCTGCAAGTCGCAGCTCCTCAAAAACACGATTAGGCCTTGTCCCATTTCACCTCGGCTTCGTAGTGAGTCCGCTTACGTCTCCTGCCGGCGTGGCCGACCGGAGGTGCAGCGCCTCCGCCAGATGCACCTTCGGCCTTGATTGCGTCGCTCCCCGCCAAACCTGCCCTGAGCCTGCCGAAGGGTCCGCGATCGTCCGCGCCAGCCCGGAGGTGCGCCCGCGCGCTCATCTGCACCTTCGGGGTTCATCGCCGCCTTCATCAGCGAGCGCACGGCGTCGCGCTTGCGAGCACGCAGTGCGTCCGCACGTTGCCCACGCCATGTCGGCGTTGCACATCAGCGCCGTGCCGGCGAAGCGGCGCGCCTGCCGTTCGCGCGCGGCCATGACCGTCGAGTCACGAACCGCAACCTGCCGAACGAGCGGCGGAAGCCGTGATGCAACACCATACACAGTCAGCTCAGCCACACGAGTCATTGAAGAACCCCATCGGTGAAGGGAGTTGACTCCGCCATCCTACACCTGCCGGCTGGTTGGGCCAACTTGATGTAGACCGTGGTTGAGGGGGTGCCACGCACCCCCATGGTCACCCGTGTTCTGTGGTGCCACCGCGCAGGGGTAGAATACGGCCATCCGGACGGGTAGTAGGGGCAGACAGGCTAGGCATGAGATGACATTGTTCGACGCATTCGGCGAGTTGCTGAAGCACCTGCGACAGCGCATGCACCTGACCCAGTCCAGTGCGATGACCGACTTAGTAGAGGACAATCCTAAAACCGTGACATTTGGTAGAGCAGTTGCCTAACCCGCGCGTGCAGGCGACTTTGCTCCGCTCCGCAAAGCGGCTGACGAACATCGTTCGACGTTCCGTGCTAATCGTGATCATCTTTGTAACGTAAGTCTTGCCTGATAATATTCGCGCGACATTAGCCTCTGCTCGCGCCATATCACGTTTTCCGATGCGATCATCCCTCGCCTCCTCCGTTATCCCCATCGTGCCACCGAAGAAGCTTTGGCGGGCACGATGAGTATTGCCACCCCGGCACCCAAACTCACCGGCGGGCATATAATCGTCCACAGCGGTGCTCCACCCCATTGATGCTCTCACCCGGTATTGCACTCCGGGCACTGTGTGAACGCAAGCGTGGCGCTTAAGCCCAACCGCAGGCAGCTGTGAGGCGTGCGGCCCTCCGCCAGTCACTGGTCTGTCTGGCTCGACCCCCTCGCCGACTCGGCTGCCTTGCACAGGGGGTGCGATGTGAGAGGCTATCTGCTCGTCGGGTCCGTTTGCGCAGTTGGTCTTGCCCTGCTTGTCGCCTTCGTTGCGACTGCCAGTGGGAACAGCCCGCCGATAAGCAACTCGCAATGGAACAGCAGGGGTGGTGGCCGGATCGACGCCCCCGGACAGGCTCCGGGCTTGGGACGGCCGGCGACGACGACTGTCACAATCTGCACCTATTACCTGGGCTTCAACACGGCGAAGGCCCCGTTCAACAACGTGCTCGCGCGCAAGGCGTTCGTCGCAGCCATGGACCGCCAAAGTCTCCCTGCCATCCTCGACAATGTAGTGTTGCCAGCCATGACCTTCACCCCGCCTGGTGTGTTCGGCCACGTCGACGGCTTTGCCGAGGGTGTGGGCGTTCCCTACAACCCGGCTCAGGCGAAACAATGGCTGGCGGAGGCCGGCTATCCTGACGGGCAGGGCTTACCGCAGACCCGGGCTGTATTTGCCCCGGGCCTCACGGACTTTGTCACCACCACCCGGTCGGCCCAATTTGCACAGTACAACTGGTCCGGCAATCTGAGTGCCACAGTCACGATTGTGTTCATGGAGGCCTCTGCCTTTCTTCTAGCCTTGCAGACAGACCCGCCCCAGATGTGGTACATCAGGTGGTGCACAGCCCAGCCCGACGCCGATGACGCCTATTATTTCCTCCACGACGGGATCGACGCTCGTCGGGTCGCCTTTGGCAATTGGCAGAACGCGACCTATAACGGCATATTAGCCCAGGCGCTGGCCACCTCTGATCCGGGGATCCGCAGACAGCTCTATAAGCAGGCGGAGCAGATACTGGTCGGGACGGACGTGGTGATGCTGCCGATGCATTACTCGGGTGCCTTTTTCCGCCGTGTCTACTTACCGATTGCCCAGAGAAATCAGTGAGGCGACGACGCTCCCGATGCCCTGCCGGTGCGGCGTCTGAGCCGGACGATAAATCGCTGGGTGACCTGTACTGGACTGGGCTCCAAGTCGCACCTCGCCGGGCTTCTGGCTGGCGTGAGCGGGGAAGACAATGGACGAGCAAATGATCGTGATAGAAACCGATTCTGTGGAGGAAGCCAAAGAGCAGCTTAAGGCCCGTCTGCCTGAAGGCTACTCTTTGCAGTCCGGATGGGTGGCGTCGGTTGGGAAACCCCGAACGGCGAAAACCAGTGGCGTCACCGTAGAGGTCACGCTTGCGAGCGAGCACAGCCAATCCCCCGAATACGCGGACATCCTGGGGAAAAGGGGGAGCGCATGCGCAGAATCTTAAACAACCTCGACGCGATCATATATTTCCTTGTGTTGATTGTGCCCTGCATCCTCATCACGGCCCTATGGGGGTGGTTTGCGCCGATGGACGACGAGACGCCTGTGGCTATAAGAGTGATCTTCATCGCGCTGGCGCTGTTTGCCCTGGCGGCCGCCCTCATTATCGATTTCGTGCAGGGGGAGTATGTTTGGATTATCGTGTCAGCCGTCATTTTCGGCGCATTGTTGCTGGCCGGTTTGCTGGGTGCGGTGGACTTCAGCCAAGGCCCTTCCAGGTCACCGGTGGTATCGCTGGTGGCGGTTAGTACCGTATTTGTGGCCCTGGTTGCCGCCGCAGAGGTGGTCAACAATTTCTGGGCTTACTTACATGGCAAATACTGGGAGGAGGGCAAATACCTGTGGCAAAGCCGGATGTACGCACGGGCACTGGTCCGCTTCCTGATAGCCGCTGTGTTAACGGTTTTTGAAGTGCTCTGGCCCTTCAAATAGTCGTTCGGGCTCATGAGTGATCTGGACATAGTTAGGAGGTAAGGGGATGGCAGGCCAATATCAAGCTTCGCAAGGTGCACTTGTTGCCATCCCCATAGCAGTGATTGAGGTGCCAGCAAGGGTGAGCTGTATTCGCAGGTTGATACGGAACCTGCCGATGAAAGGCGCACGCTTTTATCCGCTTTTGCTGATTCTTGCAGGGCTTGCCTTAGGCGCCTGTGCCAACGCCAAGCCGACCTCCCAGCCCGCCATCACAGTAGTCCTTGCACCAAAAATACCCGGAGCTGTGAGTTCTGAAGTACTGGCTGCGACCCGGCGCGTTGTGCAAGAGCGGCTCAATATGGTCATTGGCGCTCCCACAAGAGTGACCGACGATGGATCCAACATAAGGGTTGAAATAAGCAGCGGCAAAGACGTATCATTTGCTGCCCATCTCGCAGGAAAGACTGGGATAATTGAGTTCTGGGATTCGCCCACCCCGATGGCTGCGGGCAGCACCGTACCGTCCGTCCTCGTGCCGGTGATGAACGGCCTGGACATCGCCCAGGCACATGTTGAACGCGCGCAGACGGGCGGTGCTTGGCAAGTCATCATCCGGTTCACCCCCACGGGCGCGCAGAAGATGGCACAGTTTACCGCGTCGCATGTGGGGAAGTATCTCGTACTGAGCCAAGATCGTGAGGTAGTCGCTGCACTGCTCATTCAGTCACCCATATCGGGGGGTGAGGCCGTCATCAGCAGTGCGCTGACCGAAGTCGAAGCCAAGGCCCTGGCCGCGGTGATGAACAGTGGTGCGCTGCCAATTCCATTGACCGTGGTAAGCGTCAGCGTTGCGCGATGATCGACACTCTGGTGCTTTTAACGAGCAGGAGGCAATGGACAGTCGACTCCCGCTTAGCGCTGGATGTGTGGCAGGAACAACCGCGTCTCATCCACCTCCGTCACCCAGATCGCGCTGCGGCTGCGTAGCAGGCCCGCGCTGACGAAGGATGCGTGGATGGCCGCGTTGTACGCGCCCGGCACCGCCGGCGTGAAGGGAGAGCCGTAGACGCCGTCGCCCGGCGCCCCATCGCCGTGCAAGCCGTCGTCCAGTAAAGTGAGTAGGCTCACCGTACCGTCCGGGCGAACGAGTTGCGCGCTCACGTCGGCCCCGAGCAGAGGAGTGGTGACGGCCTGTAGTTGGGCCGTCACCGCCGTGGGGTGAGCGGCTTGATAGGCATCGCGGGGGGCCGGGATCGCCAACCGGAGGTCGCTCACGAGGCTGCCAAACGCTGCCACCGGAACCCCGCCGGCCGGGGTCAGGATATTGGCCTCGACTATTGTCGTCCACAACCCGGGGACGGGGTTGCTGATCGCGTAGGTGGTGACGGGGAACAGGTCCTGGCCCATGCGCATGTACTGGACTTGGGGGTCGCTCGTCGTGGGGCTGATCACCCTCCCGCCGGGGTCGCGGAGGCTCACGGTCATCTGGTCGGACGGCCCCACCACAATAAAGGTGGCGGCCGGCCCGGGCTCGGGGGTTTGCTGGAATTCCAGCCTGCCGCCCGGCTGGAGCGTGCCCGTCTGGACGGCCGTGAACTGTACGGCGCTCAGGGCGTCTTCCGTTGCGTTGGGCAGGTTGTCCTGGGGCGGTGAGGGCTGCCATCCCAATTGCAGCGCGGGCGTCACCCCTCGCAACAAGGGGCTGACGTAGAGGTCAAAGATCGGCTGGCCGCCGTCGCGCGGCGCAGCGCTACGCATCCCACGGTGGTCGCCTTCACATCCTGAGACCTGAGGGCCGGGGAATGTCCAGCCTTTATTCATGGGGATCTCAAAGACGCTATCCCGTGAGACAACCACATCGTTGGGAGCCCGCTCGAGGGGGTTAAAGGACGGCCATTTGTACAAAGGTAGGCAGAAGTAGTTCCCTGCTACGGCGTAGAACAAAGCTAGCCCTCGCTCGTAGTTGGCGGCGTTGAACTGTTCCAGGTAGCCCGGGGTCAACTCTTGAACTGCAGGATAGCGTACACCAAAAGCTCCCAGGACCGACGTGAGCAGAGGTTTCAAATTACCCGCGAGCGCATGTGCTCCGATCATGACCGCCTCTGCGGTGGTTGATCCCGCGTTCGGCGTCCCGAGCATGATGAGCTGGTGAATCTCCGACGGGTCGGTCATGTAGCGTGCTATGTAGTGGCGGGTGATGAGCCCTCCCATGCTGTGGGCCACGACGTCGACCTGCTCCGCCCCGTACTGCATCTTCTTCTGCGCGATGTACTGCTTAAGTTGTCGCGCATTCGCATCGATCGTTAACGTTGGGCTGAGTGGGTTGCCCGAGCCACCCGTATTCATGTTATCGACGGCGAAGCCCGTCACGCTGATGGCGGACAGAAAAGTAATCGCATAAGTGTGCCATGAAGCAGCAGTGTCTTTGTAGCCGTGCACCAGCACAGCCGGGCGCGGTCTGACGCCAAATGATGCGGAGTTCGAAGTCATGGGTGGGGCTGAGGTCGGTTGGAAAGTGGCGTAAACAGTGTGGCGTGGCGTATAAGTCCCTGCTTCATTCCAGGCCATGCCGCTTGAAGAAAACCTGGCCAGCACCTCCATCGCTCCACCGCCAGTCATGGTCATCACCTGCTGCTGTAAGAATATGCCGGAATCTACATCGATGATGGCGAGTAATCCACGGACTCCGGCCGCAACGTTCTCAAGCTGGACCGTTGCCGTGACAGGGTTTCCATCGACCGTGGTCTTACTGACGGAGCCATTGGAGGCGTAGATCACGCCGTTAGGTCCATCCGCCAATGTAGTGATGGTGAGCGTCGGCAGCAACCGTGCCGTGATGGGCTGATCTGAGCAAATGACAACAGAGCCGGTGTAGCCATCGGGCAGGGTCGGGATCGTAGCCAGGTTGATGGTCTGGGTGCCCCCTTCGTCCAGCGTTGTTACGAACTGGGTGACGAAGTCTCCGGTGCCACTGTAGAAGCTGTGGGTCACATGGGCACTCGTCGCGGATAGGTTGGTGACCTCGTAGATGGTCGAAATACCGCCGAAGTTTTTGACCAAGCCCTCCAACGTAACACAGACGAGCGTGGAGACCCGCACGCCGATGGAGTTGGCAGAGTGCGAGGGGGTGGTAGCGTGGCCGAACCCCGCGAGCGCTGTTGGGTGCCGACCCACTAAGGAGTGCTCCTCGGGGCTCACAGCTGGCGGGCTTGGAGAAGCTAGGCTCAATAGGCCAATAAGCACGAAGTAGTACGGCATGAGCCGTTGCCCAAGGTGATTCAGGACAGCCATCGCAATCCTCACCACTGAGTATATGCAGAATTCAGTGACCGGGTTAGAAAACAGTAGAACACAGATGACAGGTATATTTGCGTCCATCACCGATCTTTCTTTACGGTGGCACCATTGGTGTCAAAGTGATGGCTGGGGAGATAACATTGGGGCGTCAGCTATACACAAAGGGGCTGCTCGAGCTTGACGACACAAGGCTTACCAGGTCGAATTGGTGACGTGGGCGCATATGACTTCTGTAACTCGTTGCTCGACGAATTTGCGGAGTTCGATGCGCGCGCCCTTGAGGTCCTCCGCCAGCCCATCGAAGACAAGCAGGTAACGATCAGCTTTGGGTTTCACTACTAGCCTGCCATTTAATCTTTTGGTATTAGTTCCCGGGTTGGAAAACGGCAGCTTAGTCGAGAACAGGGGGTATTCGCCCCCTGTTCACCCCTAATAAGGAAGGGTGAATTCCCCTGCGAACAGGTATGCGTCAGAAAACCACTGGATTCAAAGGCTAGTCTTGCGAGGGGTGGGACTGTTTTCGCTGTCGCTCAATAATCAAGCCGCGTGCGTCATGAAACTTCATAAAATCGCGCATTGCGATAGCCACAGCGGATACCAGTTCCGCCTCAGGTTTGATGCCAGGCTCCAGATACAGCGTCTTCAAACGCAATATGCCTGATGAGTGTTGTCAATCTGAATGCAGCCGAGTTGATTGACGATGTCGTAGATATTGTTGGGCGTAGATTTGTCGGTAGTCGATGTCCAGCGCTTCGCGCGCCAACGCCTCGGCCTCATCGAGGTTCCCGAGCTGGCGCTCGACCATGCTGAGATTGCCGGCTTCTGAACTGACGGTGGCGAGGTTTCCCAGCTCTCGCGCGAGGGCTTCGAGGTAGTCTCCCGCCATCTGCGCCGCGACCCCAGGTAACGAACATGAGCGGTTGCAGCACGCAACCTAAGATGGGCATCAGTCGCCGCGAGGGCGCAGCGCGCGCGAAGAGGTCGGCTGCCTGGCGGGGTTAGGTGGCGATTCTGCCGATCAGACCCACTTTGAGATAGAGTGGCCATCGGATGCTCCGCCGTTGACTGGGTTCGCCCCAGGTTTCCGTTAACTCCGGCCAGATGACGCTCACAGGATGCTGACCACGTTCCTGCTGGTATCTTCGGGTGGCTGACCAACTTTCCAGAAAGCCTAAGATGTGTCCTAAGTCCCAATCCGTCTGCATGGCAAATTCGGGCGGCTGCAGTGGGTCAAAAGGAAAAGGCAATGTCTGATAGCGCTCATCCACATAGCGCATTTGCTCTGGCCAGTAGCCGGCTAACACGTTACGGTAGTAATGCGTCACTACTCGATCAATACTGGGTTCGATCACGGGCAGATGGTACGTCCAAACGGCGAGGACTCCATTTGTAACTAAGACACGCCGAACAGCTTGATAGAATTGCTCTAGATCGAACCAATGGACAGCAATCGCTACGGTCACCAGATCGACACTGTGGGTCTCTAAGCTGACATCTTCCGCGCGCTCAATGCGGTAATCGATCCGCGCATGGGCGACGGCTTGGGCCAGTTGATCGGCACTGGCATTGGTAGCGACCACCTGGCTGAAGTGCTTGACCAGCTCCCGGGCGGCCTGTCCATTGCCCGTCCCACAGTCCCAGGCCAATTGACGACCGGGCGAAATTGAAGCCAAGTAGACGAAGAGTTCACTTGGATAGTGGGGGCGATAACGCGCATACTCAGATGCTTGTTTGGAAAAGTGATCCTGAAAGCTCATCATGACCTGAGTCCAGACTTACGAGAGCGACCTAACGCTAGGTTTCAGCCGCAGTTGCAAGCGGTCGGCTGCAAACCCGTGATAGGCCGGCGCTCGTTTCCCTTCAACCGAACACCGAGTCGGCCACGTGCATCAGTGATCATGTGACATGAAAATCAGGCAGCGTCTCTACACCGGCCTCGTGAGCCGCAGGGGTGATGCGAACGCTGCGACAGACAGACACCGCTCGACTCTCCTCTACGAGGGCGAGGAAGGGCTGCCGGGCGGGCAGTTCTGCGACCAGAGCCTCAAAGCCACCCCGTAACCTCTCGGCGTTCGTTTCCGTGAGAACAAGCAGAGGCCTTGACGGCTCAAGGTATTCCGTGAAGTGATAGGCCGGCCCCATCCACAGTTTGTGCACAGGCGCGTGCGTTTCGAGTAGCCGCACGTATGCCTTAATATGGCGAGGTGTACTGTGGAACTCCATGCCCACCGGTTCGTCCACACACAGCGCCTTCAATTCCTCAATGAGGATCTCTGGAAGATCAGCCCGAAATCGCCAGAGGTTACCCGCCCGCGTTCGACCGAAAAACAGACGAGGAGCGGGAACTCCGCCTCCGGGCTCGTTAACAACCAACAGCCGCGAGTGGGTATCGTGGGTAAACACACCATCCCACCCGAGACTCCCGACGAGAATATCTTCGCCATGTACGCCGCGGCCGGGATCAGCCGCGAAGAAATCTTCGATCACGCCACGGATCTGCGGCAGGCGCAGACCGCTGCCGTCACCGCACGCAGCCCGAGAACGTCTGCCCTTTGACGTGGAAATAGACCGGGCTTTCACCCGGTCCGGTGTAGCGCGAGCGAGCCGACATATAACTCAACACCGCTGCCCGGCGCCACTGGTTCGACAGGTTCGGCCCGGTGTAGTGCGGCAGCAGCGAGTGGAAGAATAACCCGCTGCCCGCGCGCATTGGGAGGGCGACTGCGCGCGACGGATCGTAGTGGCCCGGGGCGATCACGTAATCATCGGTCACACTGACATGCGGCAGCGCGCCGCGGGTGTGCTCGCCACAAAGCGCCAGCATGCAACCGTTCTCGAGGGTGGCATCATCCAGCGGGAACCAGCACGAGCATAGTTCCATCGGCTCGATAGGCCAGTAGGGCGAGTCCTGGTGCCATCCTTTCTGGGACCCAACCTCGGGCGGCTTGAGCAGCACCGCGTTGCGAAACATCTTCAGGTCCGGCCCCAGGATCTGCTCGATCACACGGACCATGTTCTCGTGCAGTCCCAGCCGGCGAAAAAGGTCGTCCTCTTCGACCAGGAGTTCGATCTTGCGGATGCCGTCACCCGGCTGGCTGGTGGTCATCTCGCCCCGCTGGATGCGCGGCTCAATCTGCATGCGCAGGTTGCCCCACGGGCGACCGCCGTGTGTGTAATCGCGCAGGCGGCCGCGCAAGTCATCCACTTCCTGCGGCGACAGGACGTCCTCCACCACGATGTACCCATCCTGCCGGTACGCCGCCAGTTGTTCCGCCGCCATAGGTCCAATCGCCATACCCCAGTTCCCCCGAACGTAGACTTCACATCACAGTGAGCGCTGGCGGTATTATCCCACCCCAGCATTAAGTCCGTCGAAAATCATATCATCCAACGACTCGGAGCCAGCATGCTTGATGCGTACCCCATTTGGTGGAGACCAAGATAAGGGGTACGATGCCGAGTAACATGAGCCAGACGAGAAGACGATTCACTCGCGAGTTCAAGGAAGAAGCCGTACGGCTGAGTGAACGTACCGACTTGACGGTGCGCCAGGTAGCCGCGGACCTGGGCATCCCCGAGAAGCTGACCGACACACGCGCCGGCGAACCCTCCGCAGCCATCCGCGCACGCGTGCAGACGGCGCGCGAACGCCAAGCGCACCGATTCAGTGCGGGCGCTCCCGACGGTCATCTGTCTCCCCGCCCAAAAGCGCTCAGCCCCAAATCCCAACTGGAATTCTCTAACCGCAGCCCCTATAATGGCGTGAATCGTTGCGGTGCATTCACACGTGGGGCCGACCAGCGAGCCGGCTCGATGACGGAGCATCCGGGCGTGCACACTGGTGCGCACCGGAGCAGGCACTACCCCTTGCATGAATGCCCACCATTGTGTTGGAGACGGAGGGTTGGTATGCGCAAAGAAAGGGTCGTTTTGAGCGTGTGTGTGATTGCAGCGGTGTTTGCCGCGTTTGAGATCGCCGTCGGCCAGGTCACGGGGCCGGGGGTTCTCAACCGGGAGGTGCAGGGAGAGAACGCGCGTGAGATCACGGCGCCTCCAGCGGGAGATGGGTTGCAGGATGGGCCACAGGATGGGCAGCAGAATGAGCCGCAGGCGCCCAACATCAGCTTCATCGATTCCCCGAGCGCGACGTGTTACCAGCCCGATTCGCGCCAGAATAACTGCTACATCAGTTGGTACTCCCTGTCGGTGAGCGCGAGTCCAAACTATATGATCAGCATGACGGTCATTTTGAACAATGTCGGCCCGGTGGCCCACGTGCAGGGCTTCTTCCAGACGTCGATGTATGTGCCGTACAACATGCTGGGCCAGGGCTTCAGGGTGTCATGTGGCAGCCCGGGTGCGGGGGGGGACCCGGCAATGGGCAGCAGCTATGCCTACACCATTCGGGCGCGGGACTCGGCCAACCTCAGTTCGGCCAACTACGGCACCATATACTGCCCGGCCTACAGGCCGTAGCGGGAGGCCGGCAACATGCAACTCAGATGGCGCAAATTCGCGCTGGCCGGTTCGTTATTGATCGGGCTGGCGATCACCGCGGGCACGCTGGCCGCGCGCGCCGGCTTGATCGGTTCGGCGATTGTGGAAGAAGCGGGCGGCGCGCGCCGCGAGCAGCAATCCAACGAGCCGAACGCGCCGGCGATTTCCTTCATCGACAGCCCCTCGGCCTCGTGTTATCGGCCCGTGGCCAGCGTGAACACGTGTTACATCACGTGGAATTACGTGCAGGTGTCGGCCAGCGACTCGCAGTACATCGTCAGCATGACGATCAGCATTGACAACCGCCTGCGGGCCTATCACGCCGGCTTCTTCCAGACATCGATGTACGTGCCGGGCGGCATGTTTGGGAACGGCTTTCAGGTCGCCTGCGGTCCGCGAGGCTCGGACGGCATGGGCAGCACCTACGGGTACACCCTGCGCGCGCGCGAAACGGGCGGCCTGAGCGCGGCTAATTATGGCTCGGTCACCTGTCCCGGCGTCGCCCTGGTGCACCTGCCGATCGTCAGGCGCTGAAGCTGGCTTGAGATAGCGCGTGATCTGAAGGTCTGCGAGACCTTCAGATCGCCCAACACTGGTTCGCAGCCAGCGTACCTCGCTACTGCGCCGCGCCCGCCGGCTCAATCGTTGTCTCAATCATGGCTGGTCCGACGTTGTTTGCCCCTTTGCGAGGGGCGGTATAAAGTACCAACGATGAAATCATTCGAGAGCCTTTCGAGGCGGGGTCAAGCCAGCCGGTTACGCACGTTGGCCATCAATGTTCTAGCTCAGTACGCCTTTGACGCCGCCGACGTCCGGCTGATCGGCGTGTACACCAACGTGCTCTTTTGCGCACGTGCCGTCGACGGCTCCACCTACGTCATCCGGGTCTGCAAGCCGGGCTGGCGCACCGAAACGGATTTGCGATCCGAGGTCGCGTGGCTTCGGGCGCTGAACCGCGACACCGATATCGGCGTGCCACAGCTTCAGCCCGCCCGCAACGGCGACTTCGTCGTGGAGGCGCGGGCCGGCGGTGTGCCGGAACCCCGCCGTTGCGTGGTGATGAGCTGGATACCCGGCACGTCGCGCGGCAAACGGTTGGCGGAAGCGAACCTGTTCAAGATGGGCGTCCTGTTCGCGCGCTTGCACGAGCACGCGTCCAGCTTTTCGCCCCCCGCGGGCTTCACACAGCGCACGATGTGCAACCTGTACGCCCGCGGCGAGCAGGACGTGTTGTTCGGTGACGACTGCCGCACAGCGTTCACGCCGCGCAACCGCGACGTCTTCGAGCAAGTCCGGGCCAGGGTCGACGCCGCCTACCGGCAACGCTACGCCGACCCCGCCGGGTTGCGCGTGATCCACTACGACCTGTGGCACGGTAACATCAAGATCCACCGCGGGCACCTGCACCCGCTGGACTTCGAAGACACGGTGTGGGGCTATCCGGTCCAGGACCTTGCGATGGCGCTGCAGGATCTCATGCTGGAGGTGAAGCCGGACGAGTATGAGCCGTTTCAGCGCGCCGTCCGCGCCGGCTACGAGAGCAGAGGCGCGTGGCCTGAGACGTACGATGGGCAGATCGACACGTTTCGGGCAGGGCGCATGCTGTGGACGTCAAACTATGTGGCACGCTTCGAGCACGAGCATCTGCGCGGCTTCGTCGAAAAGGTGACCCCGCTATTCGAGCGGTTCCTGGAGACGGGCCGGCTGCGCAAGTCTTAGCGCACATTCCTATCGCGTGGAGATACGCCCGCGCCACCAGCGCGCAACCATGTCGAACGGCTGCCGCCCCTTGTTGGGCGGAAGTTTCCCCGCACTGCGACTGAGTTCACATACGTGGGGAACACCCGCCCTGGATCAGGGTGTCGCGCCTGCGCAGCGGTCCATCCCCACATGCGTGGGGAACACTAGGTCATTGATGTGATCCTTCAGCGCACACACGGTCCATCCCCACATGCGTGGGGAACACACGCCGATGCTGGGCGTCATGGTGGGTGATTCCGGTCCATCCCCACATGCGTGGGGAACACCGGCGTCGAAATTCTCGGATGGTGCCAGATCACGGTCCATCCCCACATGCGTGGGGAACACACCAGATGCACGGCCAGCGCCGATAAATGCACCCAT
>JAMDDR010000344.1 GCA_023488685.1 Chloroflexota bacterium
CAGAACTGCAACCAGTTCAACGGGTTGGGTCCTGGCAAGTCAGATCAAAGTGTTGCTGCCCAACGTCAAGAGCCTGGCCATCATGAGCGCCGGATTGCCGGCAGGGCCGCGACCGGCCCCGCTACCGGCGCACTCCCCCGCAGGGCCGCTAGAGAATGTCAACATCGGGAAACTGCGCGCAATCTTCCAGAAGGGCCAGAAACTGGGCAATCGTGCTCGTGTGTTCAGTAAGATCGGCGACAGCAGTGTGCGCGACCAGCAATTCCTGTATGGCTTCGGGCTGAACAAGCAAACGCTCGGCCCCTACAGTTACCTGCAGGCGACCATCGATTTTTTCTCCATCCCTGCACGGCCGGGCTTTGCCAATTCGTTCGTCAATGAGAGCCTGGCCGCTGTGCCGGCCTTCAACGCTGCTGCCGCATTCGACGCCAGTTGGACCTCCTGGACCGACCCCAATAAAGTGTGCAGCGCCGAGGAAGGGCCACTGGACTGTGAACTACGTGTCGTGCAGCCCAGCATACTCATCATCAAGCTGGGGCTGGAGGATATGTTCGTGCTCACTCCAGACGAGTATCGTACGTACCTGCACCAAATCGTCCTGCACACGATGGAGCGCGGCACGATCCCCCTGTTGTGTACGTTCGCGTCCAATCCCCATGAGTCGAAATATCCCCATGCCGGCGAGAACGCCGTGAAATTGAACCAGGTGATCCGCGAGATCGCGGCAGCCGAGCAGATTCCCCTGCTGGAATTGCGCGAGCCGGTGATGAGGTTGCCCGACCTCGGCCTGAACCCTGAGGGCATCCACGTCAGCGATTGGGCAGGCGACCCGTATAACTTCAGCGGTGACCAGGAGCGTTGGGGCATCACGCTCGTCAATTTACTCACCTTGCAGATGTTGGACCGGCTGCGTGTCGAAGTGCTCGCACGATAGAGACACGGCGATGCCACAACCGAAAGGATTATGATTGCATTCGCAGTGAGTATGTTACGGTCGCCAGGAAACCCAAAGACGCCAGTCACCCGGTTCATTCTCCCGGTTGCAATCGCAAGCGCAGTGCTTTTTGTGGCCTTGTTGCTGCTGAACGCTGCGAAGCCCGGCCTCACTACGCCAGAGACGCCGGCAGCGCCTTCTCCTGCCCGCACAAACACAGTGACCGCGACTACCCAGGTCACTACCACGCCTGCGCCGACTGATGCGGTACCGCTGCCCACCATGACCCTACAAAGCACGGCTGCGACCGTTTCCGCCCCAGCGGCGCGCCCAATCAGCTATACGGTGGTTGAGAACGACACGCTGTGGGGCATCGCCGTCAAATTCGGGCTGAGCCTGGATAGTCTGGTGGCTGCCAATCCGGGGATTAACCCGGACGTGCTGTTTCCCGGTGACGTGCTGAACATCCCGGCGCCTGGGCAGGTCGTTCAGCCGCAAGTTGCAGCCGCCACAGCTACCCTCGCAGCGCTGCCAGCGGAGGTCTCCGTGGTCGAAATGACGCCCGTCAACGGCGTCGTCGCCACGACCGGCGATCGGCTGCGCTTGCGGCGACAACCCAGCGCATCGGCCGATATCGTCACCCGTCTGCCCCCGGCCACACCGCTGGTGATCAACGCGCGCACCTCCGACGGAAATTGGTTGCGCGTGCAATTGCCGGACGGTGTCACTGGTTGGGTGATGGCCCAGTACGTCAATACGGATGGGAGCGCGCCCGTCGTCGTCGTGCAGACAACGCCGACCGCGGTGCCCAACCTGTCCGTCAAACCGTCCGGCACTGTCCAACCCATCTCCACCGATGTGCTCCCCCGGTCAGAACCTTATTTGAAGGGGTTCACCACGCGCGCTATAGAGATTTACCAGGCTGGGTTAGCCATGGGCAATCACCCGGATGTGTTCACGTTGGTGGGTGACAGCAACACGGCCAACCCCGCTTTCATTGAACCAATCGACAAAGGGAACTACGACCTGGGGGAATACGGGTACCTGGAGGAGACCATACGCTTCTTCAAAGGCTCGTTCAACCTGAGCAGTGTCGCCGCCGTTGGGGGCTTCAATACGACCCGGTTGTACGAGCCCGAGCGCGCCAGTCCGGCGCTGTGCCAGCCCGGCGAAGGCTCGTTGGTTTGCGAGTATCGCATCAAAAAGCCGAGCGTCGCCCTGATCCTGATCGGCACGAACGATAGGCCCATCTGGCAGGATTTTGAGCGCAACTACCGCCCGATCATCGAAGACACCATCTCACGCGGCATTGTGCCCGTACTCATGACCAAGGGCGACGACATGGAGACACAGTACGGTGGTCCTTCCGGCTACATCAACACCGTCATCGTCAAGCTCAGCGAGGAATACTCGATCCCGCTGCTCGACCTGAAGCAGGCCATCGGCATTTTCAACCTGCCCCATGGTGGTTTCGAAGGGGACGGTTTCCACTACAACCAACCCTCTGACGGTCGTTCCGCTGTTTTTGGCGGCAACTATCTGCAGTACGGCTACACGATCCGTAACCTGACCGCGCTGCAAGCACTCGACGCCGTCCGCCGCCTGATCATCGACACGGCCCGCTGAGACCAGTCACGCGAAGCGGACTTCGCTCAATCCGCGCAAGCGTTCGGCGGCCTGCTCGGGCGTGAGGTCGCGCTGCGGCTGTGCCAGCATCTCGTATCCCACCATGAATTTTTTCACGGTGGCCGAGCGCAGCAGCGGCGGGTAGAAGTGCAAATGCAGTTGCCA
>JAMDDR010000395.1 GCA_023488685.1 Chloroflexota bacterium
GACAGCGTAATCAGTCAGGGACTGATTACGTTTTTTCGGGGGGAGAGGCGTGTTGCGTTGCTTGATGTGGCGACAAATCGTAATGAGTCAGTGACTCCTCGAACCCTCTGTGGCCCAATTGAAGCGGCACGTTTGCGCTGTTTGGCATGGATGTTTCGCTCGGTTTCCACATCTGAAAAGGTGTAGCCGCATTGAAGCGCTACCGCGTACTCTTCAACCGCGCGCATCTGCGCGTTTCCATGCCTGAAAAGGTGTGGCTCCGTTGAAGCGCCTTGATGGCTGTCAGCAGGTCCGCGCCATCATGCTCTATCCACGCCCGAAAAGGTGTGACTCCGTTGAAGCTGGGGCGTGCCGTTGGTGACTCCGCTGGCGATCGGGTCTGTCCACACGTGAAAAGGTGTGGCTGCGTTGAAGCATGAATGTCGACAAGCACGCCGCGATCATTCAAAGCCCATCCGCGCCTGGAAAGGTGTGGCTCCGTTGAAGTTGTTCGGTGATGCCGGTGCCCGCTGCCACCTGCTGCTGCTATCCATACCCAGAAGGTGTGGTTCCGTTGCTCGCGCAAGGTGACAACTCCGTGTCCGGCGCGGCGCGCAGGCGCTTTAAACTGATCGTGTCGCAGAAGTCGGCCAAACTCAACACGACCCGGTTCTCTTCGTCGCCGCAGAGACGTTTGTGCAGCCACTGTATCGGCGTCGCCGTGCTGCGCCAGCCGCGGTACTCTCTCAACAACGTAATCGCATGCTTGCCGTGGCAGCCACTGATGGTCACAAACTCATCCAGGATGAACGTGCGTCCCTGCACCGCCCTGCCGCATAGCATGCCATAATTGGATTCGAGGGTTCTTACGCAGGGGCATGTCGTGAATCCAACGAACGCCGAGATTCGCCAGTTCATCCTCGACGCGTTCAGCGACGAAGACTTTGAGGTCTTCTGCGCCGACTACTTCCGCGACGCACAGGCGGAGTTCTCGTCGAGTCTGTCGCTGCGGATCAAGGCACAGCGGCTGATCGAGTATTGCCAGAATCGCGGATGGCTGGACAACCTGCTGGCGGCCTTGCGGCAAGAACGACCGCAACGCTACGCGCAGCGGTTCACGCCAGTGACGCCGGCCACGCCAACCGCCACGGCGCCTGCGGCGGCAGCACAGCCCATCGCCCGCAACCCTCGCCAAATCTTCATCAGCCATGCGCATGAGGACGCAGCGTTCGCCCATCGGCTTGCGAGCGATCTGCAACAACGCGGCTGGCCGGTGTGGATCGCGCCGGATAGCGTCCACCCGGGCGAGAAGTGGGTCAGTGCAATCAATCGCGGGTTGCAGGAGAGCGGTGTTTTTCTGGCAGTGATCACGCCGCGAGCAGTAGCGTCGGGATGGGTGACGAGCGAGACGGATGCCGCAATTGAGTTGGAGCATGAAGGCGCATTGCGGCTGATTCCGCTCCAGGTTCAGCCGTGCAATGTGTCGCCCCTGCTCCGGCCATATCAGCGCATATCGTTCGTGCAGCGTTACGAGAACGGCTTGGTGGCACTGTTGGCTGCGCTCAATCCGAACTTGCTCATCATTGAATCGCCCTTCCATCTCGAATGGGTTCGCGTGCCTGCGGGTGAGTTCCTGATGGGCAGCGATCCAGCCAGGGATCGTGACGCCCAGGAGGACGAACAGCCGCAACACCGTGTCTACGTGTCGGCGTTCTACATCGGCAAGGTTCCAATCACCAACGCCCAATATGCGGCGTATGCCAGGGCCATGGGACGCGAGAATAAGGCCGGCTCACCGTCCAACAAGGATGACCATCCAGTGGTCAATGTCACATGGCAAGAGGCCACGGACTTCTGCGACTGGCTGAGCCAGGCAACGGGTCAATCATTCCGCTTGCCCACCGAGGCGGAATGGGAGAAGGCAGCCCGGGGCACCGATAGCCGCATCTACCCCTGGGGCGACGAATGGGATGAGAAGCGGCTCAATGGCGGCGAGGGTGGTAAAAAAGACACCACTCCAGTCGGCCAGTATTCCCCGGCTGGCGACAGTCTGTACGGCGTGGCGGATATGGCGGGGAATGTATTTGAATGGGTGGCTGACTGGTTCGGCGAAGACGAATACAAAGACCACACCAGGCTCAATTCACCCGTTAAAGACCCGACAGGACCGGCGAATGGCGCCAGGCGCGTGTTCCGTGGCGGCTCGTGGTACTACGAACAGTTCAGCGCCCGCGCGGCCTATCGCGACAGGGGCGACCCGGACGGCCGTTATTTCGACGTCGGTTTTCGCGTGGTGCTGGGCGACGCCCAAATCCGTTGACGGCAATCCGCTGACAGCGGTTCGCGGCCACCTGCGATCCATTCAGGAACATTGGCTGAAAACCGAAAGTAAGTCACAATCCCCTCTTGACAAATTACCCCGAAGTAACTATACTTCCTCTTGTGAATAGAACAAATGTTCTGCTGGCGGCCTGGCTCTCCCGCCACTAACCACCCGCCACCAATGACCAATACCTAGCGACCAGCAGCCAGCAACCAACGACCAATCATCAACATCGGCATTTTCATGGGCGACAACATGACATGTACAAGGCCACGCCCCGGCGCACGCCTCACAAATGCCCCGGCCTTGTGGCGCGCAACTGAACCGCTCTCCCCCTTCCCCAGCGCCGCGCGGGCGGATTGTCGCTGCACGGCTGGTGGGCCAACCACCCTCCCACCGGCCGGCACGGCCCCCTGGGG
>JAMDDR010000474.1 GCA_023488685.1 Chloroflexota bacterium
GACTGGCTCATGCGCCTGGTGCCGGATGCGCAGACACTCGTTTACCCCATGGTCTCCTACGCACTGGCCTACGTCGCAGAACAAACCGGTCATGACGACAAGGCGCGCGAATGCTACAAACGCGCGGCGACCGCGCCGCCGGACTTCTGCTTCCCAGCGCTGCTGGAGGAGCTGGTCATCCTGCAGGCCGCCCTGGAGGCCAACCCGCAGGATGCGCGCGCGCATGACTACCTCGGCAATCTGCTGTATGACAGGCGGCGCTACGAAGAGGCAATTGCCCATTGGGAGCATGCCGTAGCATTGCAGCCAGGCCTCTCCACACCGTGGCGCAATCTCGGCATAGGTTACTACAACATCCATCACGATCCACAGCGCGCCCGCCAGTGCTATCTGAAAGCGTTTGAGCTCAATCCGCACGACCCGCGTCTGCTGTACGAACTGGATCAGTTGATGAAGAAGCTGAACGCAGCCCCCGCAGAGCGGCTGGCCCGGCTGGAACAGCACCTCGACCTGGTGCAACAGCGCGATTACCTGGCCATCGAGCAAGTTGCCTTGTATAACCAGCTCGGCCGGCACGAGCAGGCCCTGGCGCTCTTGCAGTCACGCCGCTTCTTCCCCTGGGAAGGCGGCGAGGGCACTGTATCCGGCCAATACGTAACGGCACACATCGCCTTGGGACGCGCAGCCCTGGACGCCGGGGACGCACGCACGGCGCTCGAACACTTCGAAGCCGCCCAACACTATCCCGAGAATCTGGGCGAGGGCAAGTACATGCACCTGGTGGACCTGCCACTGTGGTATTTCGAAGGATTGGCGCGCGAAATGCTGGGTGACGAACCCGGCGCACAGGCCCGCTTCCGCCGGGCGGCGGATGCCCCCGCCGGCGCCTCTGAACTGAGCTACTACCGCGCCCTGGCATTGCGCAAGCTTGGCCAGGAGGATGCCGCCTACGATCAGTTGCAAGCCTTGCTCACCGCTGCCGAGCAGCAGATACACGCAAAAGGCCAATTCGCTTACTTCGGCACCTCGGTCGCCAACGTGCTGCTGTTCCAGGAGGATCTGCACAAGCTCAATCGCGTCGAGGGTGGCTACCTGGCCGGCCTCGCTCAGTTGGGGCTGGACCGGCTTGCCAACGCAGCTCACGCATTCGAGGACGTGCTGGCGCTTGACGGCAACCACCTGGGTGCGCAGGAGGAGTTGAAGCGGCTAGCCGTGTTGACCTGAGCGTGGAGGGTTGAACCACGAAGAATGCATAGCCCCCTTCTCCGTTCATCCTGCTGAAATATGCAAAGACCCGTCCCGAAGCATCTGGAACGGGTCTTTGCAGCGCCATTGAGCGATGCGCCAGTCTGTGTCAGCGCGCGGCCAGGCCAACAGCACTTGCCGGGAGGTCACTGACACCTGCCAGTGGGGTGAGGCTGCCGTCCGGCTGCACGGCGAACGCACTGATCCCATGCGTGCCTGCAGTAAGCACATACAGATATTGGCTGTCGGTGCTCAAAGCCAGGTCGATGGGTGAGCTGTTATCCCCGCTCACACCTGTCCGGCCATCCGGCGTCAGCAGCGACAGCAATCCATCTTTCGCCACGCGAAAGCCGGAGATCGAGCCGCTCTGCGCGTTGGTGGTGTAGGCGAACTTACCATTCTTTGTAACGGCAACCCAGCAGGGAGCTCCCTGGTGTGTCGTCACTGAGCCACTGTTCACCTCGAAGGAATCATCTGATACAGAATAGGAGGAGAGTGCGCCAGCGGCGGCTTCAGAGACGATCAGGTCGCCGCGCTTGGTGAATGCAAATCCGAACGGCGTGGCGCCGAACGAGTTATAGATCGTGGGGGGCTGTGCGACGCCCTCCTCATCAACTGCATACACGTCGATCTTGTTCGACACCTTTTCGGTGACCACGAGCAGCTCGCCGCGCGGGTCGAAGCTCACCTGGGCCGGGCCGGGCGCGCTGCCAGCCCCGTTGTTGCTGAGCGGCTGTATGGAGCCCGCGATTGGCGTCAGTTCGCCCTTCTTACCGATGGTGAATCCGCTGATGTTACCAGGGTCACCCGCGTTCAGGACGTAGAGCAGTTTCTTGTACACGGTCAAGCTGATCGGTCGGATGCCGCCGGACGCGACCTTATTCACGAGCGTGAGCCCATTCGCGTTCACGTCGAACACCGATATCTCATTACTCCCCGCGTTGACGGCGAAGAGCCATTTGTTGTTGCGGCCCAACGCGAGGGCACCCTGCGAGCCCAGGCCGGCGCCACTGCCAGAACCACCGGTCGATGCAGAACCAGCCGCAATGAGTGTACCGTCGCTAGCGCGGTTGAAGATGGCCACCTCATTATTCGTGCTCGTATTCGTCAATATGTACACCACCCCAACGCTGCCGGCTGCCACCAGCCGAAGGCCTGCTCCCGCCACCAGAGTGGACAGCAACATGGCGACGCTGAAAAAAGAAATGATTGCGACACGAAGCAGACGTTTTATCCCTTTCATCCCAACATCTCCTTGTCTAGATAGACCTTTCTGACCTCTCCACGTTATTGCCCAAAGCTTTCAGACCTGTGACGAAGAGATTACACAATGCTTACGAGATGGGAGTGTCTAAAATAGCGTACATGAAGTGTACCCACTGTGAGAGCGAGAAGACGGTCAAAGCCGGCTTGAATCCAAGCGGCAGTCAGCGCTATTACTGCAAGGCGTGTCAGCGGCATTGCACGCC
>JAMDDR010000415.1 GCA_023488685.1 Chloroflexota bacterium
GCACCGCATCTCGCGCCGCATCCCGCGCCGCATCCCGCGCCCGTAGCATCTGCATCGCGGCGCGGCTGCGCACCCACAACCACAAGGTCTGCATACTGATCCCGGCGACAAAGGCCACCATGCTCACGTACAACCCGGTTGCGGGCTGTAGTGTTACACCGAGGATCAAAAGCGCGCCGACCGTGATCAGGTAGACCACCACTGATTCGGTGATGCCGCGCGTGCGCCGGCTGTGCAGGATGGTGCCCTGGAACCAGCTCTGCAACGCGCTGAGTGCAGGCATCGGCAGCGCCAGCCACAGGCCATTGCGCGCCAGTTCCACCAGCGGCTCGGCCAACGCCGAAACGCGCCCGAACCACAGTCCGGCCAGCGGTGTGAGCGCAATCAGCAACAACAACGCCGTGGTGGACACAACCACGCTGAGCATGAACCGGCGCAGGCTGTCGGCCGCGTGCGACTCATCCAGGAACGTGACGACGACCTCGTTCAACGCAATCCCTGCGCTCTGCAACATAAAGATCAATCCGTGCACCACCGGCCATACCGCCAGCGACGCCAGCGCGTCGGGCATGCGGCTGAGGGCGGCGCTGCCAAGCGGCTCGATCAACAGGCTGATCATCGAGGTCATCATCAATGGCACGTAAAAGGCCACAAAACCGCGCATCGTCAAGGTCTGCTCGACCGGGGGGGGCCAACCGCAGTTGCTGCGCAACACCGGCTGCACGCGCAGCCCCACGTAGGTGGCCTCGCTGAGCACACCCGCCGCCACCGCGCTGGTGCCAACGGCAATGCCGGGGAGAGCTTGATTCGTGCTGCCAATCCAATAGCCAATCGCCAGCACGATGCCCACCGCACTCAGGCGGATGACTGTGCCCAACCCTACCGCACGCGAGTGCCCAAAACGGATCAGTACACCCTGGTTGAAGCGCCGGTAGGCAATCGACCACGTCCACGGGAGCATGATCGCCAGGCCCAATCGGGCCGGCTCGACGATTTCCGGTGGCACGCCGATGACGCCACGCACCACGACGTAGTAGAGCGGCGAGAACGCAAATATCACGTGCAGCGCCGTCAGCGCCGCACCCGCGCCCATCATGTAGCGGCGCACCTTCTGATACGAGTCCCAGTCTTTGCTGAGGGTGGTGGAGGCAGCCAGCAACATGATGATGGGCGACTCGATGATGAGCGCCAGCGGGAGCACCACGCCGCCGTAGGCCGCCAGGCTGATCTCCGGGTTCGCCAGGCGCGCGATGATGGCGCTGACGGCCGGCAATTCCGCCGACATGAGCAGCCAACTGGCCGCCAGCGGCCACCACGTTTTGACGATGCGACGGATGGGCAATGCTTGCGTTTGACGCGTCGTTTGTGCTTGCATAGGGCGTATTGCGGCCATGTTGCTTGAGTATAAACAGGGCAGAAAGAAACCCGACTTCGGCGCAGCGTACTGCGCTTTCCGAAGTCGGGTTTCTGAAAGGGTCTGGTTACGCCGGGGTTTCGTCTACTTCACCGTGGCGACCGCTTTCGCGGCGTCATTGGGTAGCGTCAGGCTGGCATAGACCCAACCCGTGCCGGTCTTGTACTTGACCTGGAACCACTTGCCGTCCACACTCTTGCCGGTCACGTCCAACACGTTGCCACGCTTATACCCGCCGATAATCTTGCCGGTCATGGCAGGCTTCTCGCGCACGTTGATGCCGGCGGTGTTCACGGCCGCCTGCGCACCCGGTCCGGCCGGAACCTGGACGGTCGGCAGCGGTGTAGCGGTAGGAGTCGTCTGCGCGGCCTGGCTCTGGTCGGTGCTGGCCGCGGCGCCAGCGCTGGCACCGCTGGGGATATAGTCAGCACCCAGGCAGATGCCTTGCGCGCCAGCGGCGGGCAGCACCTCGAAGCAACTGTCGTCGATATAGGCGTCGTTGTGTTCGACCGGGATCTCCGCGTTCGACTGGATCAGGGCGATCACCGTGCTCGACACCGGGACGGCGTCCACGTAAATCTGTTCCCACTTGTCGTACGGCTGCGCCCACTCCGAGCACTTCAAGTTCTCGCTGCTCATGTTGCGCGGGCCGCCGTCCGTCTGAATGCACACACGCACCTTCATGTTGCCATCGCGGGTGGACAAGGCCGGCGTGCCGTTGTCATTACTGGACCATAACTGCGCCCAGGTGGTGAAGCGGACTGTTTTGCCGATGGGCAGGTCGTTCACGAGTTGCATGATGCCGGCGGCGTGGTTCAGCGCGAAATAGTTGAACCAGCGGTCCGAGCCGCCGCCACTGTGCACGCGCTCCGGGTACTGGCTGGCAAACACCGGGCGGAATTCCGGCGTACGGTAGTTCTGGTCGCGCAGGTCGGTGCCCGCAGGCGGCTCCTCCCAGAACGGGACCCAGTTCCACGTCACGTTGATCTCGCCACGACCGCCGAAGTACACGCCGGGATGCTCGTGGCTGGGGTTCGTCAGCAAGTTTTGGCCAGGGGTTGCTGCGGCCAGGGCGGGTTGGGTATTCAGCGCCAGCGCCAGCGAGGTGACGCCGATGGCACACGCTGTAGTACTGCGCAGGATTTTAACGAGCTTCATCTATCCATTCTCCTATAACTGGCATAAAGATCCAGGGTCCAATCACCCTGCAGAACAGAGCAACCCTGATTTATAGCACAACTCTGCAACTGCTTTTGCAAACGCCAACAAAAAACCCCACCCTC
>JAMDDR010000535.1 GCA_023488685.1 Chloroflexota bacterium
AATGGCGGTGGTGTATCCGGTGCGGACACGCGTTTGATCGGCGCGTCCAGGTAGAAGAAGGCTTCTTCTGCCACCATGGCCGCGATGTTACCCGCCCAGCCACCCGTCTGATTGTCTTCCTCGGCAATGACCAGCCGGCCGGTCTTGCGCACAGACGCAAGAATCAGCTCTTTGTCGAGCGGAACGAGCGTGCGCGGGTCGATCACTTCGGCGCTGATGCCCTCCTGTGCGAGTTGTTCGGCGGCGCCCAGCGCCATATACATGGTGGAGAGTTTACCGACGATGGTGACATCCTTGCCCTCACGCCTGATGATGCCTTTGCCGATAGGGACGATATAGTCACCCTCGGGCACGTCGCCGATTGGGCTGAGTGCCCCTTTCTCGGACCGCGCGCCCTTGCTGCCGTAGAGCAGTTTGTGCTCGAAGATGATCACCGGGTTATCATCGCGCACTGCGGCTTTGAGCAGGCCTTTGGCGTCATAGGCGGTCGACGGTGCGACGACCTTCAGGCCGGGAACGTGGGTGAAGAATGCTTCCAGGCTCTGCGCGTGCTGCGTCCCGCGCCGGGTTGAACCCACCGGCGCGCGCATCACCATGGGCACGCACATCGTGCCTCCAGACATGTAGGTCATCTTGGCAGCCTGGTTCGCCAGTTGATCCATCATGCAAAGGCGGGCGCGGGGCTGCCATGGCGGCCCCGACGGCCACACCGGCGATACCGATTTCAGATATCGGCGTGTCCAGGATGCGCTCATGACCGAACTGGTCGGACAAACCCAACGTCACCGTGAACGCGCCGCCGAAGCCACCGGGAATGCCGATGTCCTCGCCCAGGCAGAAAACGCGCGGATCACGCGCCATCTCTTCGCGGATCCCTTCGCGCAGGGCCTCCGCAATCGTCATCATTGCCATGCGATCTCTCCATCCATCCGCTCATCCTGGCGGATCAACGCTCGTGGGTTACTCATAAAACACGTGTTTGAGGGCGTCTTCGGGTAAGGGGTAGGGGCTGGCTTCGGCGTACGCCACGGCGTCGTCGATTTGGGCCGTTACCTCGCGTTCTATTTGCTCCAGGCTGGCATCGGTCGCCACGCCCTGCGCTTTGAGTTCCGCCCCCAGTCGCCCGATGGGTTCACGTGCCCGCCATTCGGCTTCCTCTTCCTTGCTGCGGTAGGTGAGCGGATCGCTGCGCGAGTGGCCGCATAGACGGTAGGTTTTGCACTCCAGCAGCGTGGGCCCCTGGCCTGCGCGGGCGCGCTCGATGGCTGCACCGGCGGCCTGGTAGACTGCCAGCACGTCACTGCCATCGGCGATCACGCCTGGCATGCCGTAGGCAACCGCCCGGTCGGCCACATTTTCCGATTTCGACACGGCATGGAAGGGTGTGGAAGCGCCGTACAGGTTGTTCTCGCACACGAACACCACCGGCAACGTCCAGATGGAGGCCATGTTCATGGCCTCGTGTACGGCACCCTCGTTGGCTGCACCATCGCCAAAGAAGCACACGGTGACGTCGTTCCTGCCAAGCCGCTTCTGTGCCAGAGCCATGCCGCATGCAATGGGGGCGTTCCCGCCGACGATGCCAATGGCAGGCGGCATGCCGACACGAATGTCACCCACATGCATGGAGCCGGCTTTACCCTTGCTGCAGCCGGTCACCTTTGCCATGAGTTCGGCCATGATGTCGCGCAAGGCCACGCCTTTGGCGATGGCATGCCCATGGGGCCGGTGCGTGCCCAGTACATAGTCGCTGGTGCGCAAGTGCGCGCAGACGCCGACCGCGACGGCCTCCTGTCCGATGTACAGGTGCAATGTGGAAGGGATGCGCCCTTGCATGAAGAGCGTGTTGCAGCGCTCTTCAAACCGCCGGATGGTCAGCATCTGGCAGTACATGGTGATGAGCTGGTTGGAATCAGTCATAGTTTGATCTTCATTCGCTTCACGAGATGCGCGGATCGCACTGGTTCACCGCGCGATCGTTAGATACACGTGGCCAGAAGGGCCGCAGTTTCGGCGGCGCCGATATCCTGATGCTCGCCCAACCTGGTGCTGCGCTGTTCGAAACGTTGGCGGATGCGTTCGGATACTTCTGCACCCATGCCGTACTCGTGTAAGGTCGTGGGGACGCCCACCGAACGGAAGAACAACTCCGTCATCTTGATCGCTGCGTCGATCCTGAAGTCATCACTGCCGGAGCGCACACCCCATACCCGTTCGGCATACTGGAGCAGTTTCTCGCACTTGCGTGCGCGCTGGTGTCTCATGACGGCCGGCAGCACAATGGCCAGCGTCTGCGCATGATCCAACCCGTACAACGCTGTCAACTCGTGTCCGATCATGTGTGTGGCCCAGTCCTGTGGCACACCGCAGCCAATCAGGCCGTTCAATGCCTGCGTCGCACACCACATCAACGTGGCGCGTGCGTCGTAGTTCGTGGGATCGGCGAGTGCCTTTGGTCCCTCTTCGATCAGTGTGATCATGACCGCTTCCGCCTGGCGATCTTGCAGCGGCGCGTTGACGGGGTAGGTGAGGTATTGTTCGACGACGTGTACGAACGCATCGACGATACCGTTGGCCACCTGGCGGGGTGGCAGCGAATAGGTCGTCTCCGGGTCCAGGATGGCAAATACGGGATAGGTATACGAGCTGCCGAAGGCAAATTTCTCCTGCGTGGCGTCCCGAGAAATGACGCCG
>JAMDDR010000573.1 GCA_023488685.1 Chloroflexota bacterium
CTGACCGACCTCCTGGCAGCATTGCAGCAACGCCGGCCTGACGTCGACTGGAGCGACAGCCGGAGCGACAGCCAGCGGCCCGAACCCAAACCCATCCCAGCATCCAGCGATTCCCCGGCCGGCGCGTGGTGGGACCATCTGCCCGCACAAGCACAGGATGCCGCCGTGACCGGCGACGTCATCGTTGCGACGATTGGCGCCGGCGCGACGGGCGTGGCAGTGGGTAAGCACATCAGCCAGCACGTCCAGGTCAGCCTTGGGCCGGCCACTCCCAGCGACCCGCAGTTGATCGAACAGGCCTTCCAGCAGGTGTCGACCGCGCTCGAGAGCGCACCCCTGGATGCGACAGTGCGGTCGATGGCCGGCTTTCAACTTGGTTTGCTGAAGGGCGAATTGCTGAAGCCCTCCGACGGCGCGGCACCCAGCGCCAACACCATCACCCAGGTAGGGGCCTGGTTGCTACAGCAAGCGCCGGCGTTACGCCCGGCGTTGGGCGATCTGTTCGGCTTGCCTGCCAGCGGCCGCGTGCTGGCCAGGGCCGGCGATGCTGCCGTGGCCTGGGCACAGCAGGCTTTCGCCACAAATGCGCGCGAATCCGCGCCAAAAGATTGACGCCCATGGGCCAGACACCTGACCAGGAGAAGAATCCGCTGAAGCGGCTCGCGCAACTGGTGCGGAGCGCGCGACAGGGAGATGTCGTCGCCGCAGAGGTGGGCGAAGGGGCACGCGGCGTGGCGGTGGGCAAGAACATCGTGCAGATTGGCACGCTGGTCGTGCCACTGTTGCCACTGTTGGCGATCCTGATCGCGCTGCTGGTCACTGCTGGCGCCGTGGCGTATCTGAACCTGGTTCCCGCGCACATGCCGGTGGACCCCGACTTCCCCTATTTCAACGTCGTGATCGCCGATTTCGGCCAGGTCGAGCAGGATGGGCGCGTAAGCGCGTCTGACGCGGGCCGCCGGTTGAGCGGCTACATGTACGACGCACTGATGCGCGAGCTACAAGGCCTGCCGGATCTGCAAGATCGCTTCAAGATTTCGGTGTGGAACGACAGCATGAGCACGCTCCAAAAGCGCGTAACGATTGGGGCGATGGCCAGCATGACGGCCGCGCAACAGTTGGCTCAAGATGTCGGCGCAAATGTCGTCATCTTCGGCAACTTCAAAGCCGGGCAGGACGCGAACAGTTTTGTGCCGGAATTCTACGTGGCGCCATTGCACAACGAGGCGGACGAGATCGTGGGATGGCATCAACTGGGCTCGCCAATCGAGCGCAGCGGCCTGAACCTGCGCATCGAGTTGATCGATCGCCAAAAGCTGCTGACCAGTTTCACGGTGGGGCTGCTGTACGACTTATACGGCCGGCAAACAGATGCGCTGAAGCAGTTCGAGGCGGCGCTGCAGGCCCTGCGGAGCGCCAACCCGGACAAACCGGATCAGGCGCTAAAAGGTGCGGAAGTGCTGCAATTCTTCATCGGGCGCGAGAACCTGTACCTGGAACGCGACGTCGCGGCCGAGCAGGCCTTTACGGCGTCGCTGCAGACCAACCCGGACTACGCGCGAGCACACATCGGCCTGGGCGGCGTGTACTACCAGCGCGCCGAGCGTTATGAGCCCGGGCAGATGCTGGATCAGCCTGAATGGCAGCAAGCGCTGGCGGAGTACCAGCGCGCGTTGGAAGAGGCGCCACAAGCGACCGGCGCTCTCCTCGCGGTCAAGGCTCGGATGGGCCTGGGCTTTACCTACGCACTGGTGGGACAGTCGCACCTGGAGCGTGGCGAACTCGCGGACGCCGACCAGGCCTATGACCAGGCCATCACGCTCATCGAGCAGACCTTGCCTGATCTGCAAAACCAGCACCGCCTGCTGGCACAAAGTTACGCGGTGTTAGGCACGGCCTATGGGCAGCGCGCCGCCATTCCATCCGAGAACGAGGCCGCACGGGCACTGTACACCAAATCGATTGAGTCCTACGACAACTGCATCAAGCAGGGCGGCAATGGCGGCAACCCCAGCGATGCTCTGTTGATTGACAAGGTGATCGAGGGGGTATGCCGGCCCAACCTCGACGCGGTGAAGCGTGGCCTGGCGGAATTGCCCCAATGAGCAGTGTGCGAGTGTATGGGTGTACGGTGAGGAGGGTGTATGAAACGGAGTTTCTGGCTGGTGCTATCGAGTGTGTGTCTCTCGCTAAGCCTCATCCTGGCAGTGCTGTCGGCGACATTGACGGTGGTTGCAGGCTCACGTGATCAGAGCGCTGCGTTCGCACCCGCTGGCGCGGCGACGAAGACCCCAACGCCAACGATAACCCCCACTCCCACGCGCCGTATCCCAGCGATTCGGCTGAAGATCCCGCCCGATGGCACGGTGGACGATAACGGCGTGGTTCAACTGGACGCCAGTGTTATCGATCCCAACTACACAGCGGACGGGATGCGGGCGATGGCTTTCGAGGTACAGGTGCGCGTGGCCGATCCGAACAAGCAAGGGGCCAAGATCAACCGCGTCGAGTTCGTCGTCTATGCCAGCGAAGAAGACTTTCAGAATCAGGTGAATCCCATCTACCAGCATACCGAGCAGAACGCCCCCTTCTGCATGTTCCGCGACACGAACAACCGCTGTAACAAGGTGAACGTGGAGCGTAACAAGTCCTGGCCCAAGAGCGATGACACCTACATCGAACAGACACGCTT
>JAMDDR010000363.1 GCA_023488685.1 Chloroflexota bacterium
ATGTCCCACGGTGACCGGGTGGAGAAGCTCCCCGATGGCTTTCACATCATCGCCCACAGCGCCAACTCTCCCATCGCCGGCATGGCTGATCCCGCGCGAGGGATATACGCCATCCAATTCCACCCCGAAGTAAATCACACCCAGCATGGCCCCGAGATCATCGCGCATTTCGTCCACGACGTGTGCGGGTGTGATGCCAGTTGGACCTCGGCCAACATCATCGAAGAGAGCGTGGCACGTATCAGGGCACTGGCGGGCGACCGCCCGGTGTTGTGCGGGCTGTCCGGCGGCGTGGATTCGTCGGTCACCGCGGCGTTGGTGCATCGCGCCATCGGCGACCAACTGACGTGTGTGTTTGTGGACACCGGCATGTTGCGCAAAGGGGAAGCAGAGCAGGTCGTCGAAACCTTCCAGCGCGAACAGAGCATCCGCCTGATCGCCATCAATGCCAGCGAAGAATTCCTGGATATGTTGCAAGGCGTCACGGACCCCGAGGAAAAACGCAAGCGCATCGGCGAGAAATTCGTGCGCGTGTTCGAATCAGTCGCTAGTAGCTGGCAGCTCGGTGTGGTCTCTAGTAACCAGCCACCAGTTACCAGCGACCAGCCACCAGCCACCAGCCACCAGCGACCTTTCCTCGCCCAAGGCACGCTTTACCCGGATGTGATCGAATCGCGCGGGCCGGAGCGGCAGACCGCCGCCAAGATAAAAACGCATCACAACGTCGGCGGGTTGCCCAAGGACATGCAGTTTGACCTGTTGGAACCGTTGCGCTTTCTGTTCAAAGACGAGGTGCGTGCCGTGGGGAAAGCGCTCGGGTTGCCAGACGACATCGTGTGGCGCCAGCCCTTCCCTGGACCAGGACTGGCTGTGCGCGTGCTCGGCGAGGTCACGTGGGAGCGGCTGGAGCGGCTGCGCACGGCTGACGCCATCCTGCAAGAGGAGCTACGCCGAGCCGACCTCATGCGGGCAACGTCGCAAGCGTTCGCCGTGCTGCTGCCCGTGCGGGCGGTGGGTGTCATGGGCGACGGCCGCACGTACAACGAGGTGGTCGCCATCCGTGCCGTCACGACCGACGACTTCATGACGGCCGATTGGGCCCGCATCCCATTCGATGTGTTGGCCCGCATCAGCAGCCGTATCGTGAACGAGGTACCCGGCGTGAACCGTGTGACTTACGACATCACGACCAAACCGCCCGCGACCATCGAATGGGAGTGACCCGCAGAACAGCCCCGCATATCGGCAGTGCGAATTTGGCGCGCGCAAGTAGAATATGCGTAGACATCATCTTGCCGCGTTAACGTTACAACAACCTAGCACGCGCAAGACAACCTGTTCTTAATCTCGTCCACCGAGAATCCACGAGGGTCAATCGCAGGGTTGGCCGCATCGTGCATAAGATTGAGGAGGATCGATATGGATTTCGGGGCCATTCTTTCACGCGCGTTCAGAATCACATGGCAGTATAAGGTGCTATGGATCCTGGGCTTTTTAGCCGCCCTGGGTTCTGGCAGCGGGGGTGGCGCCGGGCAGAGTCCTCAGACGGCATTCCGGTTCAATGGTGAGGATATGCCCTGGATGCGGAACCTGGTCGCCAACCCCAACACCATCCTGGCTGGCATCGCGGTGTTCACCTGTCTCATTTTCCTGCTATCCATTGTGTTCCTGGTCGTGGGCATCATCGCGCGCGGTGGGTTGATTGCCGGGGTACAACAGGTTGAGACCGCGGGCAATACCAGCTTTGGGCGCGCCTGGGCCGTTGGGGCCGCGCGCTTCTGGCACCTGCTCGGGCTGAATATCCTGCTATGGCTGCCGCTTATCCTCATCATCGTCGTCCTGGTCATCCTATTCGGCGGTGCAATTGCTGCCGCGTTTGCGACGACCGCGAGTGCACGAGGCAACCCTGACCCAGGAGCGATGGTGAGCATCATCGGCGGAGGTATTGTCGTTCTATGCTGCCTCTCGTGCATCCTGGTGCTTTACTTGCTCCTGGCCATGGCCATCCAGACCTTTGGCGAACGCGCCATCGTGCTGGAGAATGCGGGGATCACTGACAGTATCAGCCGGGCGTGGGCGATCTTCCGCGCCAATCTGGGAAATATCATCCTGCTGGCTTTGATCATGTTCGTCATTTCGATTGCGTTCGGCCTGATCACAGGCTTGATCAGCCTGGCCATCCTGATCCCCAGCATCATACCGGTGATCAGCGAAGCAAGCCGAACCGGCGTGATGCAGGCCAGCACCACCCTGGTAGCCATCTTCGGCGTCGTTATCGCGACCATTCTTGCCGCAATCGTCAACACACTCTTCGTCACTTTCAATTCCGCGGCCTGGACGCTCGCCTACCGCCAGTTTACGGGTGGACTTGCTGTGGTGACCCCGGTGCCACCGGTCGAACCACCGCTACAGGCGGCATAAGGGTCATGACCTGCTGAGCCCGCTGCACCTGCGGCACGCCGCTTTAGCGGCAGTGGTCGTCGATCCGAAGGATCGCTAAGACCATCTTTAGATGGTTAGGCGGGCTTCTCGTCTGGCTGCCAGCCTCCAATGGCGACTTGCCGATTCCTATCTGGACTGATATGCTGGCGCCGTTTCCAGCGAAACGATCCAACGCAACATCGAGGCACACAGAGACGCAAACAGGGTGGTCCTCCTAAAGGCTTACAGCCCTGTAAGGGATACCGAGCT
>JAMDDR010000516.1 GCA_023488685.1 Chloroflexota bacterium
TCCCCCGGCCCCTCCTTGCCAAGGAGGGGAGATGGGCGTCGTGCTCCTCCCCTTGGCAAGGGGAGGTGGGGAGGGGTTGTTGCAACGTCTGAGGCCAGCATTTGCGCGAGCACTTCGTAAAACTGTTCGCGCATGATGGGTTTTGGCAGGAAATAACGCTGCTGCGCGAGCCGGTTTGGGACCGAGCCGTCTGCGTGAGGGACACGGTCTCCAGCAGAGCCGGCGCCCTGGTCCGCCATTTGTTCGCGCTGTGAGATGGAAGCAAGGATGCGCTCGGTCGTGCCGGCCAGGTAGCAGTGCATGACCGGCGTCTGTTTCAACACGCTTGGCCAGTGGTCCGGGAGTAGCGCTGACTCGATGGGTTCGTTCATCAGCACCGCCTCCGGGCAATTGGTCTTGGCAATTTCAGCCAACTTGTCCACACTGCTGGTGTGCGTGATCGTGATGCCTTCGAGGTGGCGTTCGAGCAACCGCGACAGAGTAGGGTTCTGTTCCACCACGGCAAGCGCGCCAACCTCGTACCGGCGCACCTGTTGTGGGGTGCTCTCGATGCCGATGGCATGGGCAGGTGGGGTGACCGGCAGCGAAAAGTAGAACGTGCTGCCAATGCCAGGGGTGCTCTCGACCCACATCTGGCCACCGTGCAGCTCCACAAAGCGTTTGCTGATGGTGAGCCCCAGCCCCGAACCGCCGTGTTTGCGCCGGATGGAGTTGTCGACCTGCGTGAACGGCTCAAAGATACGCTGCAAATCATCCGGGGTGATTCCCGTGCCCGTGTCGGTAACACTGATGACGATTTCCGATTTCGGATTTCCGATTTCCGATTCCACGCTGCCCGACAGAAGATCTGGATGCTTCTCCTGATGATGCATGGCTGATCTCCGGCTGCTCGCGCAAATGGTAATGCCCCCGGCGTCGGTGAAACGCAAGGCATTGTTCAACAGGTTGAGCAGCACCTGCCGGATACGCGTGCGGTCGGCGTAGATCTCGGGTAGGTCGGGTTCGACATTGGTCTGTAGAGACAAGCCGCGCAGCGTCACCAGCGGCATGAAGTCATCCAGCGCCGAGTGGATAAATTCGTCCATGTGCAGTGGTTCGCGCACGATGGTCATGTAATTCACATCCATCTGGCTCAGGTCGAGGATGTCGTTCACCAGCGAGGACAAATGCTGGGCGTTACGGTGGATGGTCTGGATATCGGCGAGCAGCTTGGGCGGCAGTCGTTCGGCGTAATAGGTGGCCGGCGCGTTGAGGATGACGTCGCTGAAGCCGATGATGAGATTGAGCGGCGTGCGCAATTCGTGACTGATGTTGGCGGCGAACTCCTGCTTGGACCGTCGCGCGTCTTCGGCGAATTTCACCATAATGCCCAGTTGTTCGTTGGCACGGGCGAGCGCGAAGCTGGTCTGACCGAGCGACTTCAGTGCGCTCTCCAGTTCGGCACTCTTGGTGCGTAGTTCGTCGGACTGTTTGAAGGCCAGTTCGTAGCCTTCGCTCATCCAATTGAGCGTTTCGCACATCACCTGCCACGTAACGTTGGCGAAGAATATTGCCATCACCGCCAGCAACGCTGCTTCAATGGCGAGGGGGAAAGGCACCGTCGCCGGCCGGGTCAGGGTGATGTAGGCGAGACTGGCGTTGGCGATGACGACCGCGCCCCAGCCCCCGCGCGGGCCGACCAACAGCAGCGGCAAGGCGCAGGTGACGCTGATCCACAGCGGCGAGATGCGACCCCGTGCAGCAACCACTAATAGAATGCTCAGTGCCAGCGCCCCCCACGCGCTCAGCCACAACGGTGCGCGCTGCTGTCCCATCCAACTCAAGTACCCGCTGGCAAAGCTCAATGCGAGAATGGCGGCGTAGACCAGCAGGGCGGGCGTGTTCTCGGTTTCGAACGGCGTGGTTGCCATGCCCAGGAAGCCCGTCAGGAAAAGCAGCAGCAGCACACCCCGATTGAGGATGTCGAGGCGCAGATCGAGAAGCTGAAACTTAAAGGTCTCACTATTTTCTTTCATAACGGCAAGTCTATCGATGTGTCACTTCTAAGTCCCTTTTTTGTCCAATTGCCTATTGCGGACTTACGTGGGAAAATCATAGACTATATGGCACGCGCGTGGCATACGCGCACACAGAAAGTTATTCCACTCGTATCGAGGACAAAACATCTGCGCTGTTACAACGTCGCACTTCGACATCGGATCGATTTATGGGTGTCGAAACACCGTTCTGCCAGTGTGCTGGTACGGTACCGGTTCGCGGCATGCGTACATCGCTTGGACCACAGGGTCAATCTCTCGACAGGTGAGCCTGATGTTGAGGAAAGTCAGTCTCTATTGAGAGAAGGAGGTGAGAGCGGGCAGAGCGCATCGGTTGTGTGACCGATTCCGCACGGATGCTACCGCACGGATGCTACCGCACGGATGCTACCGCACGGATGCTTCCGCGCGTACAGCACTCCCCTGTTGGCATTCTGACGATTATCGGAACAGCCTCAGTAGCCGTTTGAGCGGTCTGCTCAGTGATTGCTCAAGTTTTATTGCTTGATTTCGCTCTCGTTTAGTTCCTCTGACAGAAAAAGAAGGAGAAAGAGAAATGTCGACAACGAATGGAAAGAAACTCAGCCGCCGTGACATGATCAAGGGTATTGGTTTCGCTGCGGGT
>JAMDDR010000031.1 GCA_023488685.1 Chloroflexota bacterium
TCTCCTCATACACAGTTACCCTCGTTCGTGAAGAAGTGTGAGGAGTATAGGATTGTTAATCTGCTGTGACTATGTTAAAAGACTTTGCGAACGAACCACTAGGTCGATGCCGACCAGGCCGCAGTTGACGGCAATGACATGTACCAGGTATCTGTGTAGGGGTGCATGTCAATTTTGGGGCCAATGGGCAAGCGACCAACCCTTGCGAAGGTTATCTGGACAAGCCGTGGTGCGAGCAAGCACCCTTCGCAAGGGTTGTTGGCGCAGATTGTGGCTTGTAATAGCAACCTGTAGGAGGGTCTGCTACTTTTACGAAATGCATCCCTGATCCATATTGGTCGTTTTTCGCAGTATCCCCAAAGTGCCAGCGAGCAGAGAGTCAGGGGGCGGAGGGAGAAGAGACTGGCGAGACAACCACCCGAAAACCGCTGCCCGTGACGTCGACGTTCGGGTAGCCCCCGTTGCGATACGTGCAGCGCACGACGTCACGATCGTTGCGGAACGATCCGCCACGCAACACCCGGAGAGTGTTGTTGTCGCTGCTGGCATCCTCACCCTCACGACCATCGTCAGGCTTGTAAGGGTAGTTATAGGTGAAGTCCATTTCGTTCTTCTGCGAGTTCCACCGCCCATATACGCTGGATGTCCATTCGAATACATTGCCAGCCATATCCATACATCCGAATGGACTAGCGCCAGTGGGGAACATACCCACCGCAGTCGTATCGACCAGGCCCAACCCGCCGTTGTTACACTTGTTGACGTCCCACTCGCCGGCCCAGGGCCACAGCCGGCCATCCGCGCCACGCGCGGCCTTCTCCCATTCAGCCTCACTGGGTAAGCGCACTATTTCGGCAGGCTTGATCCTGCCCTCAGCGCGCCAGCGCTGGGTCAGCCAGTCACAGAATGCGCGCGCGTCATGCCAACTCACTGCTACGACTGGATGATTGGCGCGCTCCAGCTTACGCCCCTCATCCCACCGCCACTGCCGGTCAGCGGCTTCGACAAAACGCAGGTACTGCGCACAGGTGACCGGATACTTGCCGATCTTGAATGCCGGCAGTGCCACCTCGTGTTGTTGTTTTTCATCGTCGTATGCCATTGTGTCGTTATCTGCACTACCCATCAAGAACGGTCCAGCCGGCACCTCGACCAGTTCCTCCAGGTCGCGGTCGTCGCCCAGCGCCGCCAGAGCAATACCAGCCTGCGCCCTGTCGTGCGGCGCCAGCCAGCCGCACTCGACGATTGCCCGCATCCACGCCTGGACGCGTTGGCGCTTGGGCCGGTTCCAGACGTCGACCTCGGCCAGGCGCCGGCCTTCGTTCTCCAACAACGTCTGCGCCGCCAGCAGCGCTTTCAATCCTGCTGTCTCGTCGGCGAGGGCTGCACCTGTAGGCGGATCGGCCGGGCACAGCACTTCGGCCAGGTTCCAGGCGGCCGACGCCGTGCCGCGGTACGCTTTCGCCCCGGCCAGCAGCGTCACCTCGCGCCAGCGCTCGGGGTCGTTGCCTACCAGGCGCACCAGCTCGCGCGGGAAGCCGGCGCCGGTCAGGTAACAGGCGGCCAGGTACTCCTGGAAGGTGCGGTGCGGGAAGGCGTACACGTCGTTGCCGCGCTCGGCCAGCAGACCGCTGCGTTCCCGCACGTAGCGATCCAGGTTGCCGACGTCGACATCCGCCTTGCGCGCGCGCGACACGTCCAGCAACGCCTTGATCAGCCGCTCGTGCGGGATATCGGCGGTGCCGCTCAGCCGGGGCTGGTCGCGGTGGGCCTCGAAGGCGATGCGGTTCAGTTCGGCGCGGATGGCATCCTTGCCGGCCTTGAGATATTCGGCCAGGCTGGGCTCCTGTTGCTCAAACGTCCCGTCCGGCCTACGCCTGAGCTTCTGGCTCTCCCACTGGTCGCGCAGCCGTTCCACCGCGTCGTTATAGAGCTCCTCGCGCTTCTCGGGCAGGCTGCCGCCGCGCCAGGCGTGCAGCGAGGCCATCAGGGTCAGCAGTAACGGGCTGCTCGCCAGTTCCGACAAACGCTTGCTGCTCGCGATGGCGTTCTTGAGCACAGCCGCCTTGCCGGCGGCGTCGCGCTGATCCAACCCGCGCATCGGCCCGATGTGAGCGTACCAGCGTTCGACGAAGTGGTCGATCTGCGCGGGCGTGAACGGGCTGAGCACGACCTCCGCAAAGCCATCCAGCTTCCAATCCTGGCGCTGGTAGGCATAGGTGCGGCTGGTGACCAGGATGTGGCAATCTGGGAAGTCGCGCGCGAAGCCCTGCACAGCCGCCTTGACTCGTTCGCGGCACCGGCCCGCGTCGGGCACCTCGTCCAGACCGTCCAGCAGGATCAGCCCGCCCTTCTCAAGCAGCGTCTTACGCAGCACACCGGCGCAGTCGTTCAACGATGTGCCAAGCTCGGCGATGATGAACTGCCACAGCGTGTCGCCAGTGACAGTTTCATCCGGCGCGGGCAATCCCCGCGCGGCGAAGTCGCGCAGCACGACCCGCACCGGCAACAACGCGCCGTGTTTCCAAGGTTGTGGCTCTGGTTTCTTCTGCTCACGCTTGTACTCGTCTTCCTCGGGTAGCGGTTGGCGTAGTAGCTTTAGGTTCATGTCGGGGTTATCCAACAACTCCCCAGCCATGCATATCGCCACGAAGTTGACAAATGAGCTCTTGCCACTTCC
>JAMDDR010000124.1 GCA_023488685.1 Chloroflexota bacterium
GTCCCAACGCCAAAGGAAAACGTACGAGAGAACACCCGAGAGTCAGACCCTCAGGGCCCGCGATTGGCTATTTGTAGTCTTTGCCCGTGTACTCGTACTTGACGTTCGGTCTGCTCTTGTCCTTCACGACGTCGTTGACTTCCTTGATGATGTCATTGCCGCCGTTCTCAAGCCACAGCTTGATGTTCTCATCCCACGTGTCCAGCGACACGGTCGGATCGATGGCGATCTTCTCTTCCATGGGCTTGATGTATTGCTGCCACAACTGGGTGCCCTTCTTGCCGCCGGTCGGGGAGTAGGCGCCGCGGCTGTAGTCTGGGAAGGCATTGGCTGCCATGTCCTCGTACATCTTGCGCACCATCGGCATCTTGTCCTCCAAGCCGCGCGCCTTGTACAGGGCGTAGATGTCGTACCAGGTCTGGTGATAGCCAGGGGTCACATCCGCGCTCTTGGGCGGGAAGCCGAAGGGTTCGATCTGGTCGCCTGTCCAGCCTTTTTCGCGTTCGGTGTCTGGGATAGAAATCTTGTTGCCGTCCGCGTCCACTTTGTAAGTCTTGCCTTCCACACCGTAGCTCATAAAGTCATAGCCCTCGGAGTAGACCCAGCTAAGGAACTTGAAGATATCGTCGGCCTTATCCTTGGCCGCGGACGCGATGCTGAAGCCACGGTCGTAGCCTGATAGAAGCACACACCCCATCGGGCCGGCTGGACCCTTCAACGGAGGCATGTACGCCACATCAGCGTCCGGGACGCTCTTGCGCAGTTCAGGTATCCAGTCGGGTAAGCCCATCCAGTGCGCAGCCATGACAGCGGCTTGCCCGGAGTTGAACTTGTCAACGCCCTTCTTGCCCTGAGCGACCAGGTAATCGGGGTCAATCAAGCCTTCCTTGCGCAGCATCTGCAGCCAGGCCAGGAAGTCCTTGTAGGGCTGAGTGATTTGAGATGGTACGATCTTGGCTGGATTGGCGGGGTTTGGGTCTTCCGGATCGGCGGTCCAGTTGCCAAAACCGTAGCCGAAGGCGACGGCGGTATTCTGGAAGTACCACAGGCTGTACTCATGCGTCGTGAGTGGCACCATGTCGGGCATCTGCGCCTTGATGGTCTTCAGCGCAGTCAGCAGCTCATCAGTCGTCGTTGGCTCCGCGATGTTCAACTCTTTAAAGATATCGCTGCGGTAATAGATGGGGAACGGGACCCAGGGTGACAGCGAGTTAGGGAAGAAGTAGTGCTTGCCATCCGGCGACTTCACCATGTCCCACAGACCGTCCGAGACGGCATTCTTGACATCTGGATACTTGTCCAGCAAGTCATCCAGGGGCAGGAAGGCGCCCTGCTGGATCAGGTCGAACCCGGGACCCCAGTTAGGGCCGCCATACCACATCATGTCGGCGAAGGTACCTCCGGCAACGAGTACGGGGAACTTCGCCTCGATGTCAAAGACCGGGACGATCTGTGATTCGATCTGGACGTTGGCTTGCTTAAACAACTCCAGCTCGTAAGCAGAGCCCTTCTGGTGTGTGGCTGGGCCCCACACCGGGCGGAAGTATGAGAATTGGATGACATGATCCGCCTGGGAGGACATCTTGGCTTCAGCAGCAGGGGCCTTGGTTTCAGCGGCGGCCTCAGTGGCTGCCGGAGCTTGGGTCGCTGCGGGAGGAGATGTTGGCGCTGCGGGCTGCACGCACGCTGCCAGTAAGGCAGTCGCACCTGTCGCACCGGCTACCCGCAGGAATGCGCGGCGGCTCAGTGGTTCGGACTTCATGGTTCCTCCTATCAGAATTGGGTGAATGGACTAGGTATAACGTCTGAGCCAGTAACAGTGACTCAAACCACTAAAAAGGATATGGCTCGATAAGCAATGACCTCCTGTTTAAATTTCAAACTGGCGACTACCCTTTGATGGCGCCCAGTTTGACACCCTGAACGAAGTAATGCTGTAGGAAAGGGTAGACCATCAAGATGGGTACGGTAGCGAATACAATCGTCGCGGCTTTGATGTTCTCCGGGTTGATCATGCGGATGTGAACTTCACCCCAACCGCCGGCCGAGCCCATATTCTGAAAGTTGTTCTCGATGATGATGGAGCGCAGCAACAGTTGCAGTGGCCACTTCGAATTGTCGTTGATGTAGAACAGCGCACCAAAGAACTCATTCCAGTGCCCGACGGCGTAGAACAGGCCTATGGTGGCAATCGCCGGCATGGACAGCGGCAGGACAATGTTGAACAGAATACGCAAATCGCTCGCGCCATCTATCTTGGCCGACTCCTCCAATTCTGGTGGCACGCTCCAGAAGTAATTACGCATCAGAATCAGGTTGAACGGGTTGACCAACTGTGGGATGATGAGCGCCCATATCTGGTCGAACAGGCCGAGCTGCCGTACGACCATAAATGTCGGCACGATACCGGCGCTGAACAGCATGGCGAACACAATGAAGCCCATGAGCAGGCCGTTGAAGGGAATCTCCCGCTTGGATAAGCCATAAGCGGCCAGGATCGTCATCATCAAGTTAAGCGCAGTCCCGACCACGGTGATGAACACCGTGATGCCGAATGAGACCAGCAGCGTCGGCGTACCAAAAATGTACGTGTACGCGTCCAGCGTCGGGTCAATCGGCCACAGCAAAAAGGGATACCGGGCGATGATATTCGTCGGGCTGAAAGAACGCACGACGATCAACCAGATCGGCAATATCGTGACCACACCTGCAAAAAACAGGACCGTGTAGATGATCACCTCGCCATACCACGGATTGCGCAGCAATCGGTTCGAGCTGGTGACGTCGATCGCACGGGGTGCTGTAGGCTTACGCTTCAGACTGAGGTTGATTGCCATAGGTGACGGTTCCTTACCAGATAGAGTATTCGCCGGTGCGGCGCACGATGGAATTGGCAGTGAAGATCAGAATGAACCCGATCACGCCCTTGAACAGGCCGACGGCTGTGCCCAGGCTGTACTGTGCGCTTTGCAGACCAATGCGGTACACGAAGGTATCGATGATGTCGGACACATCTTGGACCGACGCGTTATAGAGTTGGAAGATCTGGTCAAAGCCAGCGTTCATCAGACCGCCCAGTGACAGGATCAGCATCACGACGATGGTGGAACGGATGCCCGGGAGCGTAATATGCCAGACCTGCCTGAGCTTGCCGGCGCCATCCATCACTGCCGCTTCGTACAACTGAGGGTCGATATTGGCCAGCGCCGCCAGGTAGATGATCGCGCCGAAGCCAAATCCTTTCAGGATATCGGTCACAATCAGCATCGGCACAAAATAGGATGCTGACGTGAGAATCTGGATCTCCTTCATGCCGAGCGACTTCAGAACAGAATTAAGCACCCCCGATGGTGCTATAAACACCACGATGATACCGGCATACACCACCCACGACAGGAAGTTAGGGAAATAGGTGATCGTCTGAATGCTGCGCTTATAGAGCGTATGTCGGACTTCGTTCAGCAAGAGCGCAAAGATAATCGGCATGGGGAAACCGAAGATGATGCGGTAGGTGCTGATCAATAGCGTGTTCTTCAGCAGTCGGCCGAAGTCCGGTGAATTAAAGAACTCCTCAAAGTACTGCAGGCCCACCCACGGGCTGGCATCCATCCCCGAGAAGAGCTTGAAGTCCTTGAACGCGATCTGCAGACCGTAGTAGGGGATGTAACTGAAAATGAAGAAGTAGATGAGCGTTGGAAGGATGAACAGGTAAATGTAACGCCACTTCCACATCCGCTTCAGCAGCGGCTGCTTCGCTTCTTTCACTACCATGGGCCGAGCGGTTTTCACAAGAGCCATATGGTCCAATCCTTTACGATGCGGGCAGACATTGCATGATGCCCACACCTTACGATGCCAACATCGGCGCATTAAGCGTGTCGTTCGGGCGTGTGTTGTGCGTCCGACCCCAAATCTGAGCGCTGGTCGGATCGAGACCAATCCGCGTTATACGCCGTGCATTGAACCGGTGTGGGATGGGTTCAAAAGGATTAGCGTACCTGAGTCAAGCAAACATGCAACGATAATTATATGCACTTGACAAGGTATGTCAATATATACGTACAAATATGAGCCAAATCAGCGTACCATATCTCTACATATCTTGATTACAAATACAAAATGTGGTACCTTTATTTAAAGGTGTAAGTATGGAGCCGCAGCAAGACAAGGAGGAGCCAGTTCCCACGCTCACCAGCCCGGATCAACGTGGAGCCCCAAAACTGCACAAGCAGATCGAGGTGTTGATCCGCAACTCGATTCAGAGCGGCCAACTAAAAGCCGGTGACCAACTTCCTACCGAAGCCGAGTTGTGCCAGCAGTTTAAGGTCAGCCGGAGCACGGTTCGTTTGGCGCTGACACGGCTTGAGAATGCCGGTATGATCACCCGCACACGTGGCCGCGGGACTTTCTTGCGCGAGTTGGCCTTAACATCTGATATCTCATCTGGATCGACGTACGCGCATCGGCTCCAGATGACTAACGGTGGTCGTGCTCAGCGCTCTTCACAACGCAGCACCATCGGCGTCGTCCTCTCATTCGCCAGTGAGATCGATGTGATGCAGATGAACATTCTGCTGGGCATAGAGCATGCCGTCAAATCACGCGGTTACAACGTCCTGTTCGTACGCACCGACGAGTATGACGAGAACGGCGAGGCAAAAGCGATTGCAGAGATGTATCAGGCCGGTGTCAGTGGCTTAATCGCATTGCCAATTGCCAACCGGGCGACGACCACAGGTGTGCGGATGTTGGTCGAGCACAAAGTGCCTGTCGTGCTGGTCGATCGTTATCTCAGTGAACTGGAAACCGGCTACGTGGTGTCCGACAATTTCGCCGGCGCATACCGCGCGACTGAGCATCTCATCGTCCTGGGGTACAGGGCGTTTGAGTTCGTCATGCCAACGGGCGGTGCGGGAACGCTGGAAGAGCAACTGACCACGACGTCGATTCGCGATCGCTATGATGGCTTCTGCAAGGCGCTCCAGGATTACGGCCTGTCCACGCAGATTCACGGGCCAGCCATGCTTGACCTTTCCAGCCAGGAGGGTGTTTGCGAGTTCTTCGCGACGAAGCAGCACGAATCGTCCCCGCTGGCGATTGTGGCCTTGCACGATCTCATCGCCATCCCATTTATCAACCAGGCGGCCAAGTTGGGGCTGCGCCCACCCCTGGATTTCGCCATCGTAGGCTTCGACGACCTGCCGTTTGCAGTGCACCTGCCCGTTCCTCTGACGACGGTGACACAGCCGCGCTACGACATCGGGTTCAGGGCGGGTCACTTGCTGATCGATAAGATCGAGGGTAATCCCATCCGCAACGGCAAGCTATCGTTGATGGTATCGCTGGTTGTGCGCGAGTCATGTGGTGCCCATCGCCTGGTGCGCCAGCGGTTCGCGCTGGCATAATGATCGCCGGCGCCATCTTGACGCCATCATCCTGACGCTATCAGGCCTGATCCTATACGTCATGCTGTACATCGAATGATTCGGTTCCTTAGCCGCCTGTGGGCGGTGCTCTTCGTCGCGGCGCGCCGCCTGTGGTCGCACCGTTGGCTGACCGTTTCGAGCGTGTCGGGTTTCGTCGTCGTCATTGTGCTTGTGTTGAGTGTGCCGCTGTATGCCGATGCCGTCTACTACCGTGTGCTGACCCAGCAACTGGGTGTGATCCGTGACGACGGCCCGCGCCTGCCGCCCTTCGCATTCGTGCTTCGTTACGGCGTTTACTGGCAGACCCAGAACACCTGGCAGGACATCCGCCATGCCGATTACTTCATCGATCGCCAGTTGCCAGCGATGTTGCGGCTCCCACGCAAGTCGCTGGTGCGCTATTTCCGCACTCCTGAGTTCAGTATCTCCCCATCCTCCGACGCACAGTACGGGGCGCTGTCCGCTCCCTTGATGAAGGCCTCGCTCACGGCGTTGAGCTTCTTCAGCGATCACGTCCGGTTGGTTGAGGGTGAACTGCCGCGCGATTTCCTGGAGCCTGCCTTTGACGATGTCGGTCAACTGCGCGCAGGGCCGCCGTCCACGACTGCGCCCGTGCTCCCCGCCGGCCGTTTGGAGGACCCGATTGAGGTGCTGGTCAGCCAGCCTGCAGCAGACAGGTTGGGTTTGCAATTGGGTGATCGCTTCACTGCCCGGCTGGGCATGGATGAATCAAAAGCAGTGCTGGTGCCAGTGACCATCGCCGGCGTGTGGGCGCCGCGCGATACCCAGGAGCCTTATTGGTTTTACAAGCCTTATGAGATGAGCCGCATGTTGATCGTCTCCGAAAAGGCCTGGACCCAGCAACTGGCGCCACGCCTGGGGCAGCGCTTTGCTGAGGTGCTCTGGTACGCGGACTTCAACGGCGACTCGGTGCATGTCTGGGATGTGCCGGCGCTCGCGACTCAGATCAACACATTGTTGGGTTGGGGCAAACAACCGGAGCTGAATGTCAGCCTGCTCGTTTCGCCGCTCGAAGCGCTGCAACGGTATCAGGACGACAGCCAGGTGCTGATGGGGCAACTATACGTCTTCAGTATCCCGCTGTATGTGCTGACGCTCGCGTTTATTGTGCTGGTGGCCGGCTTGAACAGCAACGACCAGCGTAACGAAGTGGCGGTTTTGCGCAGCCGCGGCGCTTCCATCTGGCAGGTGCTGTTATTCTCGTTTGCACAGGCGCTGATCCTGGGCGTGGTGGCTTTTCTGGCCAGTGTGCCCATTGCTGGGCTGATCGTGCCGATGGTCGGCCAGACGCGCAGCTTTCTGCAGTTTACGAACGATGAGTGGCTGCGAGTCTCCATCACGCCGTCAGCATTGCCCATGGGCGTGATCGCGGTCGTGTTCGCCATGCTAATCATGCTGCTCCCGATGCTCGAAGCTGCGCGCTATACCATCATCGCGTATAAGCGCGAGCGTGCCCGCTCGTTGCGGCCTCCCTGGTGGCAACGTGCAGGACTGGATCTGCTGTTGCTGATCCCAGTGGTGTACTGGACGGACATGTTGCAGCGCCAGGGCACGCTGGATATGTTGGGATTGCAGGTGGCTGGTGATGGTCCGTTTCATAATCCGTCGCTCTTTTTGCTTCCCGCTCTGTCGATGTTGAGCCTGACACTCGTCTTCATCCGCCTGCTCCCCTTCATCCTGCGTTTCCTTACCTGGTTGTTCAACCGGCTGCCTGGCATCTCGCTGGCGCCGCTGGGTGTGGCGCTGTGCCAACTGGCGCGCGCGCCAGGACTGTATGCCGCGCCGGTGATGTTGCTGGCATCCACGCTCTCACTCGCCACGTTTACGGCCTCGCTTGCTGCGACGCTGGATACTCACCTGGAGCAGCAAAAACAATACGATGTCGGAGCGGACGTGCGCCTTATCGAGGTCGGCCGGGAGGTGAACCCGGCGGCGGTCGACAACTGGTTTACGTCGTTCGCAGATTCGGCCGGCCAGGAACAAACGGGGGTGGATGAGATCAGCATGGCCCCACGCTGGTTGTTTTTGCCTGTGAGTGATTACACGCAGGCTGAAGGTGTGAAGATGGCTGCTCGCGTCGGCCATTACGCGATGACCGTCAACTACCGTACCGGCGGTCTAGGCGGCGGGAAGTTCATGGGCATTGACAGCGCGGATTTCGCACGGGTGGCGTTCTGGCGCAAGGACTTCGCGGATCAGCCACTGGGTGCGCTGATGAATGCCCTGGCGGCGCGGCCGGATGGCGTGCTGGTGCCCGAAGCGGTGCTCCATTCGAACGCCCTGAGCATCGGCGACCCAATCGCCGTGAATGTGACGTTACCGGGCAGCGAATCCGAGATTGAGATGACTTTCAGTATTGTGGGCGCGTTTAAGCTGTGGCCCACCTGGTATCCCAACAAACAGGGCGGGGGGCCGGTCTTCGTGGGCAATCTTGATAACCTGTTCGAGCAGGCCGGCATTCAGATGCCCTACGACGTCTGGCTCAAGCTTGACGCTGGCGCCGATCCGGAGACGGTCGTCTCGCGGGTGCGCCAGATCGATCGCGGCGACTGGAAGGTTGAGGACGTGCGCCAGTTGCTTGGTGAGGAACAAACCCGCCCGCAGCGGCAGGGCTTGTTCGGGGTGCTGTCGCTCGGTTTCGTCGCGTCAGTGCTGCTGACGTTCGCCGGCTTCTTTCTGTATGCCGTCTTTACCTACCGGCGGCGCTTCATCGAACTGGGAGTCTTGCGCGCCATTGGCTTTTCGATGCAGCAGATGGTGGCACTGTTGGCATCGGAACTGGCACTGCTGTTGGTGATGGGTGTCGGGGTTGGTACGGCGCTGGGGTATTGGGCCAGCCGTCTCTACATCCCGTTCCTGCAGGGCACGGCCACCGACGAGAGCCGCGCGGTGCCGTTCCAGATCATCTTTGACTGGCCCAAGGTAAACCTGATCTACGCGCTGCTGGCGCTGTTGTTCGTCGCAGCGCTGATCGCACTGGTGATGTTCCTGCTGCGGTTGCGCGTCTTCCAGGCCATCAAGCTGGGCGAGACAGAGTAGCTGGAACAGGGGTATAAAACAGGGATCATGCAACCCTTCTGGCAATCAAACACCATGTACGGCGAAAGTGTGCTCTGTGTGCGTGCGGAAGCACAGGAGAGTGCTTCCGCGGACCTATTGTTTACACCGCGCGAGTTGCTCCACGTGCAGGATTCTTCTGGTTCGATCACCTACGAGCCCGGCAAGGATTACGCGCTCACCCCAGGCGCATATCGCCTGGTCGTTCCGCCAGGCTCCCGCATCCCGGTAAAAGCGTGGCAGGAATTGACACCCCCCAAAGGTTCGCAACCCTACAGCCTGATCCGGCGCGATGGCACAGGGGATATCCTGTTCGGCGCCAGTCACGAGTATCATGACATGCAGGTGCTGGTGACCTATTCGCACGCGGGTGACGAGTGGCTGGGCCCGGTTCCATCGTTCGCGGGTGAGCAGTTGCCTCGCACGTGGCGCCGGTTAGTGCAGCGTGAGCCACTGTATATCGTCTTGTTCGGCGACAGCATCTCCACCGGCTGCAACGCATCCCGGTGGGCGAATACGCCGCCCTATCAGCCGTTCTATGCTGATTTGTTGGTGCAGCGGCTGCAAGCCGCATATGGCGGGCCGGTCACGCTGGAGAACTTCTCCGTCGGCGGCATGGACAGCGCGTGGGGCGTCGCGAACATCAGCCCGGTGGTTTCTGCGCACCCGCATCTTGTCATCCTGGCGTTTGGCATGAATGACAGTACGGGCGGCTGTCCGGCGGCGCAGTACATCGCCAACACACAACAACAGATGCAGGCGGTGCAAGCCGTCCACCCACAGGCGGAGTTCATCCTGGTCGCCTCGATGCTATCGAACGCAGACTGGCATATCGCCAGGCCCGAACGCCTGTTGGAATACCGCGACGCCCTATTGGCTCTATCCGGCCCTGGCGTCGCCGTTGCGGATGTGACCTCGGTGTGGGTCGAGCTGTTGAAGCGCAAGAAGTATCTCGACATCACCGGCAACGGTGTCAACCACCCAAACGACTTCGGCCACCGCCTGTATGCCGACGTGCTCACGGCGCTGCTTACCCTGTGAACGTAGCCGGCCGGCTCGTTCAGTCTGCATCTGAGGATGCAGGCTGAACACCCAGGGCTGGGACGGGCTGAATGTCCCCGCCCGCGATGTCGCCAAGAAGACGCCCCCGAGGACGGGGGCTGGGAGCGAAGTGAATGGCGGCTGGCGTACCGGTATGCTGATAGCCCCGTCTCGGGGCGTCGACCACGTAAGGTGCCAAAACCTTAGCCGCGTTGGATCTGCCAGGGTCGTGCCATGATGCGCGCCATACCCTCGTCATCCAACTCGATGCCCAGCCCTGGCCCCTGCGGCACGCGCACGCAGCCGTCCTCGTCCAGCACGAACGGTTCGCGGAAGTAACCTTTACCGATGTAGGTGTGACCATCCTCGCGCCAGTCGTTGACCTCATTGTGTTCCTGCACCAGGAAATTGGGCAGGCAGGCGTCGAGTTGGATGGAGGCGGCCAGCGAGAGCGGGCTGAGCGGGCAGTGCAGCGCCACCTTGGCGCTTGCGGCTTCGCCCATGGCTGCGATCTTCTTGCACTCAGTGATGCCCCCGGCATGGCAGATGTCAGGTTGCAGCACCGCCAGCGCCTTGCGGCACAACGCGTCGAAGAACACCCACTTGCCCATCCAGCGCTCGCCGGCTGCCACCGGTACGCTCACACGCTGTGCAATGTCCTCCAACAAATCCACCCGCTCAACCGGCATGGGCTCCTCGACGAATAGCGGCCGGTGCGGCGCCAGCGCTTCGATCAACTGTAAGGCAATCGCCGGATGCGGGTTATGGATGTCCACCGCCACGTCGACATCCGGGCCGGCCCCCGCGCGCACCGCGGCAAACTGCTCGGCGAAGCGATCGATGCGGGACGTGACCTCCAATCCGTCTCCGGGGCCGAAGTGCACCTTCAAACAGCGAAAGCCCCACTCCTGTACCAGCACACGTGCGGCATCAGCCCACACCGGCGTCCCGCCCGGCGATGTGGTTTTGGCGGCGCCAGCGCGATAGGGTTGGCCTGGTTCGACGCAGTGCGGCCGCTCACTACTGCTGGATCGATACATGCGGATGCGTTCGCGACATGCGCCGCCGAGCATTTGGTGGATCGGCAGGCCGGCTGCCTTGCCGGCGATATCCCATAGCGCGATGTCGATGCCGCTGATGGCGCTCATGGTCACCGGGCCGCCTTTGTAACCCAGCCCGGCGTCGTACATGCATTGCCACAACGCCTCGATGTGCGTTGGGTCTTTGCCGATCAAGAATGGCTCCAGCCGGCGTACCTCGGCGCTGACGCTCTCGGGGTGATTTTCGAGATACGGCTCGCCCAGTCCAGTGATCCCTTCGTCTGTGTAGATCTTTAGCCAGACCCAACTGGGTGGCACCTTCAAGATTTCGAAATGTGTAATTTTCATGCCTGCTCCTGCATTCGGGAGTATCATACGAATCTGTTTAAGGATTAAAGCAGCATCGCGAGTCACGTGTGTTCGCAGGAACCGCACCGGGAGTTTGCCGGGATGATCCGCCGCGCTGTCCAGCACCCATGCCCTGGCCATACCCGCCGCCCTACGAGTAAGTCGCTCCGTTGTCACTTCAAACCCATGACATTCATCAGTTGCGTCAGGGCCATAAAGGATTACAATCTTATTCGATTTGCTGAATGTAATTTCATGGAAACGTTGTCAAAAGGGATGAGCAGTTTACCCGGCTGATAACGTACATTTATGCGAGTTGATATGAAGCGCCGGCCCGATGCTACTGAAGAGTTGACTTGCTGCGCTGTCCATGGCGGAGCGGAGACAATCACTGATCTGCAGGCCATAACGTGCCTGTGTGAGTTGATGTGCGACCCTAATCGGCTCAGGATCTTCGCCAGCCTTCGTTCGGGCGAACGGTGTGTTCAGGATATTGGCTTCGAGGTTGGGTTACCCCAAAATCTGGTGTCGCACCATCTATCCGTGCTGCGTGAAGCCGGGCTGGTGAAGACACGACGCGATGGCCACTGGGTGTGCTACTCGGTGAACAGGGATGTGCTGGCTGCTATTTATCCTGCACTAAAGAGAGTGTTTGATCCTGATCGGGTGCGCGCCTGAGTGATCGGTATTTTGTCAGATGCAAATGCAAAGTGATGAACAGCTAACCAGGTTATTCAAGGCACTCATGCACCCCACGCGGTTGGAGATTCTCGACATCCTGCGCCAGGGCGAGCAATGTGTCTGTCATATGGAGGCCCATCTCGGTTATCGTCAGGCTTACATTTCGCAGCACCTGATGGTGCTGCGTGAAGCGGGCCTGGTGGAGGACCGGCGGGATGGCTGGAACATCTTTTATCGCGTGGTCGAGCCGCGTGTGTTCGACCTGATCGACCAGGCACGTCTGATGAGTGGCGTGGCAACAAATGCGACCAGGCGTCGCGCCCGGCCGTCTGCATGCCCGTGCCCAAAATGTGCTGCTGCGAAGGTGGACACGGCCATGAAAGAGAGCTCCGCGACAGCATAAGGCGCTCTCTTTTTTTACATGATTGGATTCAATAGGATGAATGTGATGGCCGCAGCAGGCCCTTCTTCTCACAGGAGCAACTATGGCTGAATTCCTGGAAACCACGGTGGACAAGTTCACGTTCAAAGTTGCCACCAATCGTTACTACACTGCCGAAGGCCTTTGGGTGCTCTCCGAGGATCACGCCGTCCGCATCGGCGTCTCCGATTACCTGCAGCAGCGCAGCGGTGATGTGGCGTTTGCGGAGGTCAAACCCGCCGGGACCGCCCTGGCTATGGGTGATGAGGTGGCTGCGCTTGAAACGATCAAGGTCAATACGAGCCTATCCTCCCCGGTGAATGGCACGGTGAAAGAAACGAACGCGGCGTTGGAAAGCGCACCCGAACTGATCAACACGGCTCCGTATGGCGACGGCTGGCTGGCCGTGATTGACATTGCCGGCTGGGAGCAGGCTTGTGCCAGCCTGCTGACGGCGGAACAGTACTTCGACCAGATGAAGTCGCAGGCCGAACAGGATGTGAAAAGGCTATGACAGACACAACGCGACGTGTCATGATTGTGCCGTGCAGCGGCATCGGCAAGCCCTACGGCACCGTCAGCCGTGAGGCGGCTTACGAAATCGTCGAAGACTTGCGCCCTGACCATACGCAACTGGTGGCGCTGTCGATGCTGGTCATGGGTGACGCCGATGCGCGTGCCGCAGTGGCCGCCTGCCCCGCGGTGACGATTGACGGCTGCAAGCTGGCCTGCGCGACCAAGATGGTGCGAGAGAGCGGCGGAATGGTCGTGCGGGAGTTTGCCGTTCTCGACGTGTACCGCCGTCATAAGGATTACAAGCCGCAGGGCATCGCGCGGTTGAACGAAGGCGGGCAGAAGCTCGCCCATGTGCTGGCCGAGGAAGTGGCGACTGTGGTCGATGACTTGGCTACCCATCTCTCGTCAACACAGCAAGAGGAATCGCAAGGAGGTGGCCATGTCTGATCTGCCACGGCGGAAAGTGGGTGTGGTTGCGTGCTCAGGTGAGGAGATCGCCGAAGGCACCGTGACCCGACTGGCGGCGTTGCGCGTGCTGGGATACCTCCGGCCGGACGACACCGTCACCATCTGCCTGCCTTTGTTCCTGGCAGGCGGCGAAGGGGATCGGCAGTTTGCCCGTTTCTATCCCACGATAGCGGTCGATGGCTGCGCCAAACGCTGCGCGGCGCGCGCTACCGAGATGTATTCCGGGAAGCCAGCGGCAAGTGTGGTGGTCAGTGATGTGGTCGCAGAACGTGGGATCGGGTGCGTGGAAGGGCGGCGCCAGTTGAACGACGCGGGCCATCAGGCTGTCAAAGCGACGGCGGAGCACATTGCGCTGTTGGTAGATGAATGGCTTGGCAAGACAGGCGGTCATCATGCCGATATGCCCACCGCACCGGTGTCCGATCCAGAACGATCCCAGGAAGGTGAAACCACCTGTTCATGTGGGTCGGGCATTCCTGTCCAGAATGTGATGGTTGATGGACACATGGTTACCTTCATCGCGCTGCCGCTCATCATGCAGCAGTTCCGCGCGGCGGGTAAAGCGCCCGACGAGCACACCGCCCGCGACCTGCTGAACACTGTTCGCATCTATACCGAAGTGCCGGATGGCGCCGAGGACGCTTACACCAGTGCGCTGCTGCGCGTGTACGCCGCGTTCTGTGGGCAGCAGGAGGCCACATGAGCCGCACGGCAACGTATCACACCGCGGTCTCGTGGAAGGGCGAGCACTGGGGCCATATCCAAATGGGCAATGGGCCGGAAATGGACTTCTCGGCCCCGCCCGACGCGCAGGGGCACCCCGGTGTGTTCACGCCCGAAGACGCATTCGTGGCCGCCGCCAACACCTGTGTCATGATGATGTTCATCTGGGCGTCCGAACGATTCAAACTCGACCTGGTTTCCTATGACTGTTACGCGGAAGGCACCAAGCGTATCGAGCTGGACCGGACAGAGTTATTCACCCAGGTGGTGCTGCGCCCTCAAATCGTCGTGCGCGCGGGTGACCAGGGAGCGGCGGTCATCGAAAAGCGTGTGCGGCGCGCGCTGGAGTCTGCGCAGAAATACAGCCTGGTGGCGAATTCGATCAAGAGCCAGGTCATCGTGGAGCCGGACATCACCATCCTGTGAGCATTTAGAAACCTATATGGTGACAGGTGTCACCCGACGTAACTGTAGCAGCCTTATAACTGCGAAGTAGACGAGGTGACACCCGATGAAAGCAGATGAACTGGATCGACGGCGCGTGAAGACGCCCCAGCAA
>JAMDDR010000566.1 GCA_023488685.1 Chloroflexota bacterium
TGCTGAGCAGGTAGATCGTCACAATCAAGTCGGCGCCAAAGCTGCGCGCGGGCGCCAAACCGAATAACGGCACGTACAGCGCCGCCGTCAGCACGCCCGCCAGCGCCACGATCGGCAGCCAGTGGAACAGCCGTGAGTCGACGCTCTCCGGCACCACCTCTTCCTTGGCGAAGAGCTTGACGATATCGGCCAGCGGTTGGAACCAGCGCGGGCCGATGCGGTTCTGTAACTGCGCCACCAGTTTACGCTCAATCCACTCGTAGGCCAGCCCAGTGGCGATCACGGCCAGCCCAGCCGGGAAGAAGAGCAGGGCGATGATGTCTCTTAGGATTTCCATAAGCCCGTTTCCGATTTTGGATTTTGGATTGGTGATTTTGGATTTGGACTTCGGCAATCCAAAATCCAAAATCGCCAATCGAAAATCGTGTCATCTGTCATTGCACGAGAAGCATGGGTCCATGCCTGCCAGGATCATCGGCATGTCGGCCAACTGGTGCCCGATAGCCGTGCCCATCACCACGGCGAAGTTGCAGATGCTGGGGGTGCGCACTTTGATGCGCTCCGGCTTCTCGCCGCCGCCGCTCTTGATGAAGTAGAACAACTCGCCGCGCGGTGCCTCGATCCGGCTGACCGTCTCGCCTTCCTTGACTTTGCGTGGCATGCGCGCCGTCAGTTCGCCTGGTGGCAGTTGGTCGAGGATGGCGCGGATGACGCGGTAACACTCCAGCAACTCCTTGATGCGCACGACGAAGCGCGCCTCCAGGTCGCCCTGGGTATCCAGCACCATATTCACCGGGAAGTCGGCGTAAGCGACGTAGGGCGCGTTCACGCGGATATCACGCGCCACGTTGGCGGCGCGGGCGGTGGGCCCGACCAGGCCGAGTTCTTCGGCTTGCGCCTGCGTGGTCGTGCCGACGCCGCGCGTGCGCCGCAGGAAGGTCTCGTCGGTGGTCACTACCTTCAGATAGTGATGCGTGCGCTCTTCCAGGAAGTCGAGGCCACGGCGGATGGCGTCGGCGCGTTCGGCGTCGATGTCCACCTTTACACCACCCAGCACGTTGACCGAGTAGTTCACGCGATTGCCGGACAACCCTTCGAGAATATCCATGATGGTCTCGCGATCGCGCCAGCTATACATGAACAGCGTGTCGAAGCCGGCCTCGTGTGCAGCCACACCCAGCCATAGCAGATGGCTGTGGATGCGTTCCAGCTCAGCCGTCACTTCGCGGATGGCCTGTGCGCGTGGCGGCACGACCACACCGGCCAGTTTCTCGACACCCAGGGCATAGGCCATCGCGTGGCTGTGCGAACAGATGCCGCAGATGCGCTCCAGCAGGTACAGGTTCTGCGTCCAGTTGCGATCTTCGGTAGCCTTCTCGATGCCGCGGTGCACGTAGCCCAGCCGCAACGACGCGTTCGTGACGATCTCGCCGTCCACGGTGAACTCGAAATGCTCCGGCTCCTTCAACGCTGGGTGCTGCGGGCCGATCGGGACGATAAATTTCTCACGCTGTTCAGTTGACATTGAAACGCTCCTCTGGTTGGCCGATACGTCGAACGTAAAACGTAACGAGTAAAACGTAACGCATAAAGTTGACGTTTTACTTTTTACGTTTTACTCACTGTTCTTCCCCGGCACAAAATCCTTCCGCAACGGATAAATTCCTTCCTTCCAGTCCTCGGGCAGGAACAGGTGAGCCGGGTCGGGCGTGCCCACGACCTGAACGCCGAACATCTCGCTCAGTTCACGCTCGAAGAAGCTGGCTGACGGGATGATGCCGCACACGCTCGGCACTGCTGCAGCACTGCGTGGTGTCAACACGCGCAGCGTCACGACAGCCTCGCCGGCGCTGAAGTGATAGAGCACTTCGATCGGGCCAGGGGCCGTTGCCGGGTCCGCCCCGGTGGCGCTGGTGAGTGCCTTCCACCGTTCGTCCTGCGCGAGCGTGGCGTTCTTACCCAGCAAGTCCAGCCCGGTGATCGCGATCAGATAGTCGTTGTGCGCGTCGTGCAGTGCTTTGACGGCGGAGAGCAAATCAGTCACGTTCAGCAACACGTCAAGCCGATCCGGCTCCGGCGTGTGCGCGCCCCTGGTCCATTGAGCCATCAGGCTGCTGGTGTTTTGTAATGCGGTTTCAGTAGTCATATTGGTCGCTGGTTGTTAGTCGCTGGTCGCCGGTCACTGAGCACTTGTTACTCGGTACTCGGAACTCTTCACTCGGAACTCTTCTTCGCCTCCAGGCTCTGCAGCAGCTTCACCACGCCATCAATGATGGCCTCGGGGCGGGGTGGGCAGCCGGGAATGTAGGCATTCACAGGGATCACCTGGTCGATCTGGCCGACGACGTTATAACAACCCCGGAACGCACCGCCGGAAATGGCGCAAGTGCCGACGGCCACCACGAACTTCGGGTCCGGCATCTGCTCGTAAATGCGCTTCAGGCGGTCGCGTTGCTGCACGGTCACCGGGCCGGTGCAGATCAGAATGTCGGCGTGGCGCGGGCTGCCTTGCAGTTTCACGCCAAAGCGTTCCAAGTCGTAGCGTGGTGTCACGGTGGCCAGGATTTCGATGTCACAGCCGTTGCACGATCCGCTGTTGAAGTGAATCGCCCAGGGTGAGTTGATGCGCGCCCACGACTTGATCTGTTCCAGCGCGTC
>JAMDDR010000551.1 GCA_023488685.1 Chloroflexota bacterium
TCCGAGCATGATTGCGCTGGTCAAGGAGATCGCCAAGAATCTGCTGATCGCCGCCGTGGTATTATTCCTCGTGTTCGGGGTGCTGCGCCCCTTGCTGAAGGAACTTGCCACCCCGCCGCCACGACCTGTTGTCCAGGCTGAGGTTGAAGGCGTGTCGGGTGCCCGCCCAGGGCGTGCCGGCTATGAAGAGCATCTGATGGTGGCCAAGCAAATGGCGAAACAGGAGCCGAAAATCGTGGCAGGAGTGGTCAAGGAGTGGATTGGCGGTAATGAGTGACGATGGAATTCATAAGAGCGCCATTTTGCTGATGACCCTGGGTGAGGAGGGGGCGGCTGAAGTTTTCAAGTATCTCAGCCCAAAAGAGGTGCACAAGCTGGGGGCGGCCATGGCCAGCCTGAACGCCGTCAAGCGCGATCAGGTGGAGCAGGTGCTGGATGACTTTATGTACTTGGCAGGCGAGAAAACCAATCTTGGCGGGGGCTCTGACGAATATATCCGTAGCGTGCTAAACAAGGCGCTGGGTTCGGACAAGGCTGCCAACATTATAGAACGCATTCTGCACGGGGGTGATACCGCCGGCATTGAGAGCCTGAAGTGGATGGATGCAGCTTCCGTGGCGGAGTTGATCAAGAACGAGCATCCCCAGATTATCGCCACTATTCTGGTTCATCTGGAGCGGGATCAGGCCAGCGAGGTGTTGAACTCTTTCACTGAGCGGCTGCGCAACGATGTGGTGCTGCGCATTGCCACACTGGACGGGATTCAGCCGTCCGCACTCAAGGAATTGAATGATGTGCTGAGCAAATTGCTCTCAGGTACCACCAACCTCAAGAAGAGTGTGCTCGGCGGCGTGAGGGCGGCGGCGGAAATCCTCAACTTCTCCGGTACCGCCAACGAAACGGCGATCATCGCCAGTGTGCGTGATTACGACCCAGAGCTGGCGCAGAAAATTCAGGACGAGATGTTCGTCTTCGAGAATCTGATCGATCTCGATGACCGATCCATCCAGATGCTGTTGCGTGAAGTGCAGTCCGAGTCCCTGATCATCGCGCTCAAGGGCACGGGCGAGGAACTGCGCGAGAAAATATTCAAGAACATGTCGCAACGCGCCGCTGAGATGTTGCGCGACGATCTCGAGGCCAAAGGGCCGGTACGCGTTAGCGAAGTTGAGGCGGAGCAGAAGGAAATTCTCCGGGTCGTGCGCAAGCTCGCTGATGAAGGTCAGATAGTGCTGGGCGGCAAAGGAGAGGAAAGTTTTGTCTAGCAACATCATTCCCAAGGAGCAGTTGAGCGCTTACCAGCGTTGGGAGCTGAATTCGCTGGATGGATCGGCAGAAGGGGGCAGCGAAAAGAATGCTGTGGCACTCCCGACAGCGGCAGAGATAGAGAACGTCCATCAGCAGGCTTACCGGGAAGGTTTCGCCGCTGGTTACCAGGAAGGCAAGGGCAAGGCAGATGACGAACTGGCGCGGCTGTCCCGGCTGATGTCGGCACTGGATGATGCGCTTAACCGGTTTGACGAGGAACTGACGCAGAGCCTGCTTTCCCTGGCGCTGGACATTGCCAAACAAATGCTGCGCGAAGCTTTGAGAGTGCGGCCTGAGCTGGTCCTGCCTGTGATTCGCGAGGCAGTGAACAGCCTGCCCCAAGCCAGTCAGCACCCGCACATTAAATTGCATCCGGATGATGCGGCTCTGGTGCGATCGCTGATGGAAGACGAGCTGAATCACTTTCACTGGAAGCTTGTTGACGATAGCCGCGTGAAGCGGGGCGGTTGCAAGGTGGAAACGGTGAACAGCGAGGTTGATGCCACTCTGGAAATCCGCTGGGAAAGAATACTTGCCGGCTTGGGACGTGAAGGTGCCTGGCTTGAATAGCGACGCACCTCGGCGGTGCATCCATACAAGCCGGGCAGGGACCTGTCGTGACGCCTCCCTCTGATCGCTGGAATGGTTTTTTGCTGGAATGCGGCGAAGCGGTTGCCGCCGTTGAGCCCTGGATTGTGACCGGCCGCCTGACACGGGTTGCAGGGCTGGTGATGGAAGCGGTAGGGCTGCGGCTCGCGGTGGGCAGTAGTTGCACTGTTCATCTGCCCGGCGGACATGATGTGGATGCTGAAGTGGTTGGTTTCTCAGGAGAAAAACTTTTTCTTATGCCTTCCACCGACGTCTACGGGTTGGTGCCCGGCGCCAGAGTGACACCTGTGGATGCCTTGATGCAGCGCGCTTCCGGACAAGCTGTGATCCCCTCCCACAAGAGACGTCGTTCGCAAGACAGGGCGCGCCAAGTGGCTGTGGGTGACGGCTTGCTGGGCCGCATCCTCGATGGTGCCGGGCGTCCGCTCGATATGCTCGGCCCGCTGCACCTGGAGAAGCAGGTGCCGTTGCACTGCCGTCCCTGCAATCCCCTTGGCCGTGCGCCGATCCATCAGGTTCTGGACGTCGGCGTGCGTGCTATCAATGCCCTGCTGACTGTCGGCCGCGGGCAGCGGATGGGCTTGTTCGCCGGTAGCGGCATTGGCAAAAGTATTTTGCTGGGCATGATGGCGCGGTTTACCAGTGCCGACGTGGTCGTGGTCGGTTTGATCGGCGAACGTGGCCGCGAGGTCAAGGAGTTCATCGAGAATATTCTGGGTCCTGCTGGTCATCCCCTT
>JAMDDR010000144.1 GCA_023488685.1 Chloroflexota bacterium
TATGGCAGTTACACGCTCGGCGTGGCACGTTCGTTATCCGGGCACATCACCGGCCCGTGGCAGCACGATACGGCCCCACTCTATCGGGATGACGGCGGCCACGGCATGCTGTTCCGCACTTTCGAAGGTGAGCTGATGCTCACCGTGCACCGCCCGAACGCCTCGCCAAACGAGCGGCCCATTTTTGTGCCCGTGCAAGAGGCAAACGGGCGGCTATCGGTCACGCCGTAGAGAGACACCATGTCGACTATTGAACTGCAGGATATAACCAAGTCGTTCGACAAATCCTCCTTTGGGTCCAACCTCGGTTTGAACAAGGGGGTGATTGGCGAACAGGCGGATCGCGCCTTCGCCGAACGGGCCACCACACAGGCGCGCGCCGAACACGAAGAGCGCTCCGCACATGCGGGGAAGGTGACGGCCCTCGATCACGTCAATCTGACGATTCCCGACGGGCAAACGCTGGCCATCGTCGGGCCGTCCGGCTGCGGCAAGAGCACCTTGCTGCGCGTCGTCGCCGGTCTGGAGTCAGATTTTAGCGGCAGCGTCCTATACGACGGCCAGGACATGGCGAACGTGCCGGTAAAAGACCGCTATATCGGCATGGTTTTCCAGAACTACGCGCTCTACCCGCACTTCAAGGGGCACGGCAACCTGGGTTTCTTTTTCAAGATGCGCAAGATCGACGACAAAGAGGCCGAGGAGCGCATTCGCGTGACCGCCGAAATGATGGGCATCGGGTTTGAAGCGCTGCTGGAGCGCAAACCGGGCACACTCTCCGGGGGGCAACAGCAACGCGTCGCCATTGCGCGCGCCATCGTGCGCAATCCGCGCCTGTTTTTGTTTGACGAGCCACTCTCCAACCTCGACGCCAAGTTGCGCACCCAGACGCGCATCGAGATCAAGCGCCTGCTGCACCGCTTCCAGATCACCTCCATCTACGTCACGCACGACCAGGTCGAGGCCATCGCCCTGAGCGATCGCATCGCCGTGATGCGCGCGGGCAAAGTCGAGCAGGTTGGCGAGTATCAGTCACTGCGCGACAACCCAGCCACCGCATTCGTCGCCAGCTTCCTGGGCATGCCCCCCATGAACGTCCTGGCGGGCGGGGTGGTTGCCGACGGCGCAGTGCGCCTCGGCGCCATCACGATTCCGCTGCCTCAAACGATCCTGGCCCAGGTGCACAGCGGCCAGGGGCTAAAGCTGGGCGTGCGGCCGGAGGCCATTCAACTCGCGGCAGCCAGCAGCACCACCGCACACAGCGCAACAGGGCTGCAGCCACAAGCCGCCGGCATTCACATGCGTGGCACGGTGGACATGGTGGAGCCCGATTTCGCGCACCAGTCTCAACTCATTTACGTCCGCGTGGGAGAGCATGCGTTCGGCGTAACCACCGAGCTGGATGCTGCGATGGCAGGCGATGCCGTTGAGGTCGTGCTGCCCACGGACCAGTTGTTTTTCTTCGACGAGCAGACTGATCAGCGTGTCACTTAGCGACAACGCAATGCGTACGACTATAGCGCTTCCTTTAAAGCAGGATTGCAAAATCGTGTAGGATTGGGGGCTTGTAGTACAGGTGAATCGGTTATTGGTGTGAGATGAACAGGAGTGTGACATGGAATACGAACCCCGCCCAGCCCTAAGACGCGCTATGACCTGGTTGAAACAACAGCGACCCTCCAAACAGCTCCTCTTGAGCCTGATCGCCGTATTGGTTGTGCTGGCCCCAGCGTTTGGACTTTCTCAGACGGCCAGTGCAGATCCCAATGCGCTTGCGATCAACCCGCTGCGCTCGCCCATCAAGCGCGCCATCATCGTCAAGGTGAACTGCAGCTCGAATGCCAGGCCCATCTGCGTCTCTGTAGCACTCAGCACCATCAGAGCGAAAGTAACCAGTCACTTCTACATCGACGGCCAGGAGCGTGGACCCGCCAACCGCATCTACAGAAATGTGTGCAGCAAGTACAGCCTCTCGGCCGGCTATCACAGCGCACGCGTCTCTGCCACCGATTCGCGCGGCAACTCGGCCGACACCGGCACCCGCGCAAGGGCCATCCGCTGCAGGTAAGGTCGGGCTGAGAGCCGGGTCGAATCCCGTTCGGTCTCGATAGCTTCGTGCTATAGTCCGCGGCATGAGGGTATTGATCGAACATTGCGACCTGCTCGATCCCTCCGCGCCACGCAGCACCAAATCCGACCAATCCATCCTGATCGACGGCCGGCGCATCGTCGCCATCGATCAGGCCGCCGTGCTCAATGCGGAGTCGCTTGAGCGCAACGCCTCCTCCGAGTTCAGAACCGGGGATCCCTTACTGACCATCGACGGCCGCCAGCTTCTCGCCACCCCCGGCTTGATCAGCGCGCACACACATTCACCCGAAAACTTCATGCGCGGCGCGACGGAGCGCATGCCACTGGAGCCCTGGCTGGTGTGGCTGTACAGTACCTGCGGGCAATACACCCCACGCGACCATTACCTGTGCGCGGCAATGAGCGCCATCGAGATGTTGCTGAGCAGTTGCACTGCCTCACTCGATCACCTGTGGCACAGCGGGCCGTGGCAGCGTGCGTACCTGGATGCGACCATGCAGGCGTACCGCGACAGCGGCATGCGCGCCACCGTCGCGCCGATGTACGACGATCACGATTAC
>JAMDDR010000007.1 GCA_023488685.1 Chloroflexota bacterium
TCCAGCAGCTCTGCAGCGCGTTCGGCGCAAGCACCGGCTTTGAGGAGGTGCACTACCTGCTGGAGGAGGCGTTCGTCGACGGCCCGAGCGGGCGGGAGATCAGCTACACTTTCCTGCGCGGGGTTGAGAAGTTCACGTCGTTCGAGACCAATCCGATCTACGCCCTGCTGCACGAGGCTGAGTACTGCCAGCAGGAGGCGTCGAACTGATCGGCCGAGCGCGTGCGCGCCAACTTCCCCGAGTTTGAACTTACGGCGGACGGCCCGCTGTTCTTCACTGGTGAAATGGTGTACCCGTGGATGTTCGACGACTACGAATCCCTGCGCCCACTCAAAGAGGCGGCGAACCTCCTGGCCGCCGACGACCGCTGGCCGCGCCTGTACGATGCCTCCGCGCTGCGGGCGAACACGGTGCCGTGCGCGGCGGCGCTGTACTATGATGACATGTACGTCGAGCGCGCGTACTCCGAGGAGACGGCCCGCCAGATTCGCGGGTTGAAGGTGTGGATCACCAACGAGTACGAGCACAACGGGTTGCGCGCCGACGGCGAACGCGTGCTCGGCCGGCTGCTGGAAATGATTCACGGGGAGATTGGCTAGGCGAATGGCGTCCATGGCACCCGTCGGGTAGGTCATATCCCGCCATCTGGCGAGAGGAGATGCACTGGATGAATCAACGGCCCAACTTGCTCTACATTCACACCGACCAGCATACCCCCTATGTCACCGGCTGCTACGGCGACCCATTGGTGCAGACGCCCAACCTGGATCGGCTGGCAGCCAACGGGGTGGTCTTTGACAATACCTATTGCACTTCGCCGATCTGTGTCCCGTCGCGCATGTCCATGCTCACGGGTCGTCACCCCTATCAGAATGAGGTATGGACGAATAGCCACGGGCTCGATTCCAACATCCCTACGCTGGCCCACGCCATGGGCGCAGCCGGCTACCGGCCGGTCCTCATCGGGCGCATGCATTCGGTCGGCCCGGATCAATTGCATGGGTATGCCGAACGGTTGGTCGGCGACCACGGCCCCAACCATATCGGCGGGCACGATCTGGGGCGTGGCGTGCTGGATGGCACGGCGGGTCCTGACCGCATCAGTCTGATCAAGTCTGGCTCCGGCCAGTCGGCCTATCAGGTGCATGACGAATGTGTGACGGCGGCGACGGTGGACTACTTGAACCAGCTCGGAGCCCGGAAGAGGGCAGATGGAGGGCTTGCGCCCTTCAGTCTCACGGTGGGTTTCATGTTGCCTCATCCGCCTTACGTGGCTCGGCAAGGGGATTACGCGATTTACGCTACGAAAATGACCATGCCCAGGAAACCAGTACCCTTTGAACGGGTGAAGCACCCATTCCTGCGCGCGTGGCGTGAGCATACCGGTATCGTTGAGGTGGCGGATGCGGAGATTCTCCGCTCCCGCGCCGCCTACTGGGCGTTGGTGCATGGCGTGGACCTCATGGTCGGACAGATCTTGCAAGCGCTGGGAGCTAATGGTCTGGCCGGGGAAACGCTCATCGTCTACACGTCCGATCATGGCGACATGGTCGGCGAGCATGGGCTGTGGTGGAAGCATGTCTTCTACGAGGAGTCGGTCAAGGTGCCGCTCATCATCTCATGGCCGGGGATCATCCCTGGCGGTCAGCGCTGTGAGCGGGTGGTGAGTGCGCTCGACGTCACCGCCACCGTACTGGACGCGTTGGGCGCGCCACCATTGCCGAATTCCCCAGGCCGCAGCTTCCTGGGGCTGATCTCAGACACTCGCCCGACGCCGGCGTGGGAAGACGTCGCATTCTCGGAATACTGCGCCGATGAATACGTGCCCCAGACCATCGGCAATGGCCGGAGCTACCAGCGCATGATACGTCAGGACAACTGGAAACTCGTCTATTATGACGGCCTGGAGCCACAACTTTTCAACCTGGCCGAAGACCCGGGTGAACGGGTGGATCGGGCGCAAGATGCCGATGGTGACTGTCAGGCTGTGCGTGCGCAGTTGATCGCCCGTTTGTTGGAGGATTGGAACCCGGAAGTCGTCGCCGCAAAGATGGCTGCCAAACGCGCCGACAATGCGGTGCTGTATGCCTGGGCGCGCCAAACCAACCCGCCCAATCAGTACCGCTGGACCCTTCGACCCGAGATGAACGTTCTCGACAACCCCGAATTGTAGTTCCCAGGCTTTTACTAGTAGCTGGTGTTGAGCGTGCCATCGACATGGATGGCGCTCTTCAAGCCGGACAGGTCCCACTGCCAGAAGCCCGTGCGCGATCCGCGCGGATGCTTGAACCCCACCCCGTCCCACGGTCGTGCGCCGGGCGCGCTGCGGCTGAACTCAGGCAGGTGGGCATAGCGCGAGTAGGCATCCTGCCCGGCGAAGAAGACCTCGCAGAGCGCGCCGAGCGCATCGTTCTCGAACCCGTCGTAGACGTCGTGCCTGGCAATGAGCAACTCGACCAGGCGAGACGCCTGCCGGTCATCACCGCACACAAACCCCACAGGCCCAGGCAGTGGCCCCAAACCCCACTGCCGCGGACCTGTGAGGTCTGCCTGTCAATAACAGGCTCGCGCCGCCAGTATGCGCCCCCTCAGCGCAACACCACTGGCAGATTCACCCTGGAACTCGCGTTCGACAGC
>JAMDDR010000196.1 GCA_023488685.1 Chloroflexota bacterium
AACAAGCTCAATGGTATCTGGAACGACCTCTTCACTGCCGTCCTCACCACGCAGACCGACGTCAAGCAACTGATGGACGAGGCACAACAGAAGGCCGAAGAACTGCTCAAGGCGTAAACGACGCTACCGCGCAGACGCTATCGCACAACGCCTTCAGCGTTTGAGTCGAATCACTGGGTGGGGTGTTATACCCCACCCAGTTTGTCATTTGATCGTCATGGACCATGCCTGGGGGTTCCCCGGGTAGTGGGGGTTTGTGGTAAATCGTTTACCGTTTGATCGTGTGTATTTGATGAGGAGGTTGGTGTGACTTCGATGATGGTGCCAACCGGCAAGCCCGGAGTAATGACGGAAGAAGAGCGCTTCATGTTTGAGACGTTTGGATACCTGGTCATCCCCGATGCATTGACGCCCCAGGAGGTTGAGGACTGCCTATCCGCCGCCAAACGCGCACACGCACCCTACCCACAAGGCGAATGGCGCCAACTGGGCCACCTGTATGAAACCGAGCCGGTGATTGAGGCATTGCTCGATCACCCCTCCGTGCTGCCCAAGGTGCGCGCCCTCATGGGCGACTATTTCATCATTCAGAGCACATGGTGTACCCTGCAACCCGCACACGGCAAAGCCGGCAGGTATCACCAGGACGGCTCTGGGGTATACGAGTTTCGCAATTTGGCAGTGCCGACGCCGCTCGTGCAACTGCGTATTGGTTATTTCCTTACCGATCAGTCGCGTGAAGACATGGGCAACATGGTCATGATCCCAGGCAGCCACAACACGAAAACCAGGTTGCCCAAGACGGTCAAGGGAGATACCGAGACGGATTTGCCTATCCGCCAGATCATCTGTGGCAAGCCTGGAGCCGCGCTTCTCTTCCACCAGGGTGTCTATCACCGCACCGGCGCAAATAGCATGGACTTCGACCGCTACACCATGCACATCGTCTACGCACCACCATGGCTCATCCCGTCGGATCGAATGGAAAACTCAAAGCAATTCCTGGAGCGCACCACACCACTGCGTCGCGCATTGGTGGGCGAGTGGCAGCGCCCGGAAGAACCGTTCGGGCAGGGCTACGCCAAGCCGCCCTTTGCCGACTAATATTCACCCGGATATCCGGCCGCGAAGAGCGTCCTGGTGCGAATGGTTGCGCCCACCCAGCCAACCCAGCTCACTTTGACGCTCTTCGCGATGACCACAGCAGGATACTCAGAGGCTCAACATGACCGTATTCGCTGTTAAAGACCACCATGGCACGCCAACGCTGTTCATGGATGACCGTCCGATCTTTACGACCATCTATCTCACCGTACGCAACTTCCGTAATCCCGGCATGGATTGGCAACCCGATCCTCATTTCGAGCAGTTTCGAGATGCCGGCTTTCACTTCTACTCGATCGAGCTGCCCACCCGCTTCGACGACGCCTATGATCCGGCGACGGGTGGATTCCGCCTCGAAGCATTTGCCAGGCTGGAAGGACTAAAACATTACGCGGCGGTTGACCCGCAAGCGAAGTTCCTGCTGCGCGTTGGCGTCGAACCACGCGGCGACGAATCGGCTTGGATTCAGCAACACCGCGATCAGTGCGAAGTGCTCGAAGCGAGGGCCAAGGGGATCTACGCGACACCGTCGTACGCGTCAAAGATATGGTTAAAGGACGCCGCTGAATTCATCCGCACGCTTATCCGGTACATCTACGAACATGATCTGTCAGATCACATCCTGGGGTACCTGATCTGTGGCGGAGACAGCGCCGAATGGGTCAAAATCGGCCCAATGGAGGATTGGGCCAGCGACTACTCCGAACCGATGCAACAGGTGTTCCGGCACTGGCTGCGCGCCAAATACGGCACGGTGCAGGCCTTGCGCGAGGCGTGGGACGACCCGCATGTTGATTTCGAACAGAGCCTGGTGCCCTCGCCCGAGGAACAGGGTGACGCAGATTTGTTCCTGTTCAAGGACCCACGTAAACGGCGCAGGGCAATCGACCACTTTCAATGCCTGGCGAGTGTCGTAGCTTCCGATATCGATTTCCTATGCGGCGTGGCGAAGGAAGCCTGCCATCGCGAGCACCTGGCGGGCGTGTTTTACGGCTACGTGCAAGAGATCGTGTGGAATAACGGCTTCTTCGGGCAACGCCTGGCCGACGCGGATGTGGCGCACGCCGCAGGCGCCCGCTCTGGCCACGCCGGCCTGAAGCAAGTGCTCCAGTCGCCGAACGTCGATTTCCTGAGTAGTCCCTACTCCTACGGTTTCCGTGGCGTCGGCGGCGAAGGGGCGTTCATGTCGCCACAAGAAAGCGTGCGGCGCGCCGGCAAGCTGTGGGTCAGCGAAGAGGACATGCGCACACACTTGTGGCCGCCGGATTCGTTCTACGGCCAGACACGCAACACGCGTGAGACGGGCGAGGTGCTCAAACGCCAGATGGCAAACCTCATCACCCACGGCGCAGGCGCGTGGTGGTGTGACTGGGGTAAGCCGGCCGGCGGCGCGTTCGCCGAGCCGGAATTGATGCAATTGTTCCAGCGCTCGCTGGAAATTGGGCGCCACCACCTGACGCTGCCGGAACGCACCTCAGCCGCGCAAGTGGCCGTGGTCATCGACGCCGAAAGTGCCTTCTATCGCTCGACGCTGAATAACTTCGATATACCCTCCTGGCGCAATCACGCCTGGGGCATCGTGCGCATGGGCGCGCCAGCCGACGTCATACTGCTCAGCGACCTGCTGGAGGGTCGCACGAGAGAGTACAAGTTCTACTTCCTTGCCAACACGGTGCACTTCTCTGCGCATGAGCGCGAAACGTTGAAGTCGGTGCTGCGGCGTGATGGCAAGCTGGCGCTATGGGTTTATGCGCCTGGTTTCGTTGACGAGGAATTGTCGGTGGACTACTGCCATGACATTACGGGCATCAAGCTGCGCATGACGCCGCGCCAGTGGGGCGTCAACATCTTCCTGAGCAACTTCGAGCACCCGGTTACGCAACACCTGCCCACCTCGACATTCTGGGGCACGGATATGCGCCTGGGGCCGCTGTTCACGGTGGACGATCCGAATGTCGTTACACTCGGCACCGCGGTCATCAACCAGGGGCGGTGTGAACCAGGCTTCGTCATACGCCAAAACAGCGAGTGGGCCAGCGTATACTCAGCCGCGCCCAATATCCCGCCAGGGGTATTGCGCGAGTTGGCGCGCCACGCTGGCGTTCACATCTTCAACGAATCCGAGGATGTCATGTACGCCGATCGCGCCTACGTAGCATTGCATACGGTGCGCGCCGGGGAGAAAACGATCCGCCTGCCACACCGCGCCGACGTGTGGGAAGTGTATTCCAACCGCCAGGTCGGCCGTGACTGTGTCGAATTCTCCGACCACATGGACGCCGGGACAACTCACCTGTACTACTACGGTCCCGCACCGGGGCCCTAAGAACAGAGGGCTCAGGCGCTACAGCATATCACTGGAATCAAGGCTGCGCGTAGCCTCCTTTAGGATTAGCCGGTGACGTCATCTCGCCGAACCCTTGGGGTTATCGGTACCACGACATTCCGGCTGAAGCCGCCGTTCGCCGCGAACGGATGACTCCAGGGCATGTCACCGGAGTCAAGGCTTCAGCCGGTTACACCATCCAGCCAAATCCACGGTGTCTTTGAGACCACGGTTTTCCTGCTGAAGCCTTTTATCAAGAAAACACCAATCAGAACGAGAACCCATCAAACCCATCACGGCTCCATAGCCGTTTCAGGTTTGCGGTGGCACACGACCACATCCGTCGTCAGCAACATCGTCGCAACACTTCCAGCGGTCACTAATGCCTGCTCGGCAACGTCCGCACTATCTACGATGCCCACTGCGCGCATGTCGACAATCTGCTGCGTCATCACATCGAAGCCGAAGCCGGGACCGTGTTGCTTCACCCGCGCCACCGTCGCCGATGCCGTAACACCCGCGTTTTCAGCAATTGCCCGCATTGGCTCCTCTAGCGCGCGGTGCACCGCGTCAAACCCCGCACATACGTCCGGATCGTTTGACTGCAGGGCTTTGACGGCATCCTGGCATGCAAGATAGGCCGCTCCACCTCCAGGCACCAATCCTGTCTCAGCCACCGAGTGCATGAATCGTACACTGCGTTCGGCGACATCCTGGCGCAACTTTTGTTCTGCTTCCGTGGTTGCGCCGACCTGGATCACAGCCGTGCCACCCATCAGCCGCCCGAGCCGTTTGCGCAGTGCGATGATCTCCTCTTTGTCCTTGGTGGTCGCAAGACGGCTGCGCAGTTGGGCGATGTGCGCACGCAGGGTTTTCGGCGAACCCTTGCCCGCGATCACCCCGAACTGATTGTTATCTGCCCACACCCTGCGCGCCTTGCCGGCCATGTCAGCCGCAAATAACGACATGTCGGCATTATCAGCGCCGGCCAGGACAGTTCCACCGGTCAACACAGCCAGGTCGTCGAGCATGTATTTGCGGTCGACCGAAGAAGCCGGTGTAGTGACCGGCAGACATTTGAACGCGCCTTTCTGATGGTTATGCCCTAGCACGCTCATGAGCACGTCGGAGATCCCACGGCATACGATGCAGATGGAAGTGTTCCCCGCGGCGATCAACTTTCCGACCGCGTTTGCCATGGCTGCGACGTCGTTGATACGGCCGTCGACCAGCATGATGGCGGCATCCTGCAACGCGGCGCGGCGCAGCGTTTTGTCGGCAAATGCCGATGATTGCCAGCCCGTATTCCGCCAGAACGCACCTTCGACGTATTCGCGCTCGATGAAGCGTGCGTGCGAGGATTGAACCTCGACGTAGCCACCTGGCCCGACGATGCTGTAAACCTCGCCCAGCATACGCGCCAGGTCGTTATCATGGCAATAGGATCGTGCAATCTTGGTCAGGTCAGATTGCTTTTCGACAGGGGTCGACTGCTCGCGCAGCACCTCTACCGCGGTTCTTATCCCGCGTTGGATGCCATCACGCACGCGCATCGCATTCGCACCGGCGGCAACGGCCCGGATGGCGCGATGGGTCATGGCCTGCGCTAAAACGGCCGTGGTGGCCGAGCCGTCGCCGACGCGTTCGCCGACCTGCCATACCGCTTGTCTCATGAGCATCGCGCCGACATCCGCGGGGCCATCGCCGATCTGGATGATACGGCGCACCAGCGTCGCCGCGTCGCTCAAGAGTTCAGGTGTCTTCGTGCGCGTGATGGACTCATATGCCACGTAACGCGGTAGCGGACCGAGCGTGGGGCGCACCGCATTGGCGATCAGGTTGACACCACGCAACAGGTGCTTGTTCACTCGGGGTTGAAAGACGACTGATGGGCGCTCCATTGCTATCCTCTTACTCCTCGCAAAGCTTCCGTCAAGGGAATCCGGTACATTGGCCGGTTGCTCTATTTTATAGGGATATTAATATCTTCCAAAACGGTCGACAAGTTCCGCCACACGCATCACTCGCGAACGCAGACCGTCCGGCGGAACCTGGTCGGCGACGCCGAGCACGTAGCCGGGCCATTGCCGCATGATTGCCAGCACCTCACACACGTGCCGGTCGAATTCAGCATCGTCCACCAAAGGTGTATAGTAGATGCCGGGGATGCCGCCCCACAGGATCGTGCCGGCTCCTGCCAATGTGCGCATCTCCGGAAACGTCAGGTCGCCCACCGGCATTGGCGTCACGGCTTCGATGACATGGATGCCCGTCGAAGCCACCTGGCGGATAAGCCCGCGGAGCGTGCCGTCCATGTGGATAAAAGAGTGTTTGCCGGCAGCATGAATCCGGTTGATCCACTTCTCCTCGTAACCGCGCAGGTAACTTTCGAAGAAGCGTGTCCCAACCACCTCGGATGACAAGTTCTCCGGGATCATCAGGCACTCGGCGGGTGAGGCCAGTGCGATGGCAGCCGCCTCATCCGACTTGCACTCGAGCAGCCGTAATGTCGCGCCAAACGCCTCCGGCGCTTCAGCCCACAGGTTGACCACCGTCTCGATGCCGGCGAGCAGCGCGACCAGTTGCATGAAGGGGCTCTTGGGCAGGTAGCATAGTACCACGCCGAGATCCTGCACCAGACGGTAACGGCGTTCCGCTTCGGCATAATCCGGCTCGTAACGCGTGTGCTCGATCCAATAGGAGAAGGCCGGCAGATCCTGGGGTGATTTGAGCAAATGTGCCGTCGGCGCCTCCGCGTAGGACTCTGGCAAGTACGTCCACTCCTCGCTCAGCATACCCAGCGGCGTATGAATCTCGCGCCGTCGCACATTACCACGCACCTGCCCGACAACCTGCACGTCACCGCCATAGATCGCGCGGAACGGTTCGTACCCTTGCAGATAAAACCCGGCGCCCAACTCACGATGAAACTGGTAATAGGCTTCGCTGCTCTGGAAACCAGCGGGCACCTCGCCGCGTCTTTCCATTGCAGAAGCCCAATAAGTCAGGTCAGCGAGCCAGGGCACACGATCTGGTGTTCTGCCGGTCAATACGGCTAAGATGCGCTCGCGATCATTCATGATTGTGATCTGTGTTGAGAATCAGTTGCCTCGTACGGCTTTATCGACAGCAGCCATCAGCTTGTCGATATCGGCCTCGTTGTTGAAGTGCGCTGTGGAAATACGCACAGCGTTGTAGTGAGGAATCATGCGTGTGTGGATATGATACTGCTCGCGCAGCATACGACCCATTTCAAAGCACAAGTTCCCAGGGGCTTTGAACGTGACCAGACCCGAGGAGTCACACCAATCGAACGGGGATAGCAATTGCAGGTGCTTCCGGCTCTGGATGTGCTGTTTGGCGTAACGGTTGAGCGCAATCAAATGCCGCTCGACGTTCTCCCATCCCAGGCTGTCATACCAATCCAGGCTTGCGCCCAAACCCGCATAAAGCGCCCACGCGCGCGTACCGTACTCAAAACGCTGGCCCGATGCCCAAGGCTCGGCTGCGCCGGTATTTACGTCCACCCAGGCCAGCGATCCAGCACCCACGTGCGCCGGGGAGAGCTGCACCAGCTTATCCAGGCAACCATAGAAAACGCCGGTACCCTTGGGTCCACACAGCCACTTATGCCCATTTGAGCTGTAAAAGTCACAGCCGATCTCGCGCACATTGACGGATATTGCGCCCAATGCCTGTGCGCCATCGAACAGGGATAGGATGTTGTATCCAGCCGCCCAGGCACATATTTCATGCGCCGGCAAGCGTGTGCCGGTTTCGCAAGTGACGTGGCTCATTCCCACCAGCCGCGTCCTGGGTGATCGCACCTCTTCCAGCCGGCGCAGCATAACGTCCGGGTCTGGTGATATCTCCACCCGGCGCACACAAATGCCCTTGGTCGCTTGCAGATAAAGCAGCGGGTGGATCATCGCCTCGTGCTCTTCTGTCGTCGTAATGACTTCGTCGCCTGGCTGCCAGGTCAATCCAGCCAGCACCAGGTTGATGCCATCCGTTGCATCGCGGGTGAAGGCGATCTCTTTCACGCTCGCGCCGAGCAGTTTGGCGATGCGCTCGCGCGTCTCATTGGCCTTGGCACCCACATTGGCCGTTGAGGCGACGCCTTTGCGTTCGAAGTCAGCCTGCAGTTCCTGGAATGTTTTGAGCGCCGGCTCCGGCATGATGCCATATGTGCCAACGTTGAGATAAGTTACCTCTTCAAGCACAGGGAACGACGCGCGCACGATGGCGCTATCCAGGTAATCGCTTGTTGTCGTCATCTATCTACCAGTTTCTCCTTGGTCTGGAATCATGAAACGAACAGATCACCAGAGAATACTACTAAGACCGCATCGACGGGTCAAGCGCCTTCTGTAGCCCTTCACCCAGCGCAATCCAGGCGAACATGGTCAATGCCAGCACAATCGCCGGGAACACGGACAGATGCCAAAAGCTCTGGATGTAAGTCTGGTAGATGCCGATCATCTGGCCCCACGACGGCTCCGGCGGCGCGATGCCAAGGCCAAGGAAACTCAAGCCCGCTTCGGCAAACATGGCGCCCGGAACACCCAACGCCATCGACACGATCACCGGGGTCAGCGAATTTCTCACCAGGTGGGTCAGGAAAATGTGTCTCGTATTGCCACCCATCGCCCGCGCGGCGCGCACGTAATCCGTCTGTTTCAACGAAAGCACCTGCCCACGCACCAGCCTGGCAACGCCGATCCAACCCGTCAACGCCATCGTCAGGATCATATTGCCGAAACCACCCCTAAGGGCGATCAAAAGCAGAATGTAAAACATGATCATCGGCAACGACGAGAGCACGTCGATCAATCGCATGACCATGTAGTCAAACCACCCGCCGATCAACCCGGACAGCGCCCCGATCGGCACGCCGATCAACACAAGAATGAACTGGCTCAGGATTCCGATACCGTAGGAGATGCGCGCACCGAAAATGATGCGGCTAAGCACATCACGCCCCAGGTCATCTGTACCCAGCAGATGCTTGCTACTTGGAAACTGGTATGTGTCCAGGTAAATGCCCTTGATTGGGTCATACGGAGCGATCAGGTTCGCAAAGAGGGCGATGAGAACCTGGAGGACGATGAAACCAAGCGCGATCATAGCCGCCCGGTTATGCCGAAAGCGTTTCCACACGAGAGCGCCAGTGGATTGCCGTCTGGGAAGTTCGCCTACTGTGCTGGTTACGACTGCCATGTCAACTCTCCTTCACAAACGCCACGCGAGGATCGATCAGCGCGTAAGCCAAATCCGTCAGCAGGTATGTGATGGTGATCAACGCCGTCCAAATCAGGGTCGACGCCATGATCATCGGGTAATCACGCGTCTGGATGGCGTTGACCCAATAGAAGCCAATGCCGGGGATCTGGAAAATCTTCTCTATAAAGAACGAGCCTATCACGAGGCTGGCTGCCATCGGACCGCCAACAGTGATCACTGGGCTAAGCGCATTCTTGAGGACGTGGATCAGCATCACGCGCTGCTCGCTCAGTCCTTTAGCGCGCGCCGTGCGCACATAATTGGCCCGCATCGCATCCACCATGCTCGACTTGGTGAAGCGTTGCAGGGTCAGAATCGGTGCGAGTGAATTAGCCAGTACCGGCAGCACCCACGTCGCCGGCTTGTCCCAACCTCCAGTTGGCAGCCAGTGCAACCTGACGGCGAAGACAAACTGTAGCAATATGGCAAACACAAAACCGGGCATGACCATGCAAAAGATAGAGACCGTCGTCCCCAGGTAATCCAACCACGTGCCTTGTTTGATCGCGGCGCCGAGACCCAGACCCAGCCCAATGATCATGGAAAAGACGAGCGTCAACAGACCCAATTGGATCGAATAAGGCCATTGGTCAGCGATGATCTGTGTGACGGTTCGAGTCTGGCTGGTGAACGAATACCCAAAGTCCAGCCGGACCGCGTTCAGCATGAATGTCAAATACTGCTCCACCAATGGTTTGTCCAAACCATATTTGATATTGAGCTGCGTGATGACTTCCGTCGGAAGGACCTTGTTTTGGGCCAGTGCCTGGGCGTCGAACGGGCCGCCAGGGATCGCGTGCATCAGAAAGAATGTTAGGGCGGAGACGGCGAGCAAGACACCGATCAAACCCGCCAGACGTAAAGTGATATACCGGAGCATACTTTCATTCCTCACACAAGCTTGATACCGCCATGTTAGGCATAGTGACACGCGGCGTAGTGATCGGGACTTAATTCACGCAACTGAGGCTCCTCGACGCTGCAGCGTGGCTTTACCCACGGACAGCGGGTGTGGAATGGACAGCCTGACGGGCGGTCAATTGGGCTGGGCACGTCACCCTTCAGCATGCCCTTCCGCTCTCTTGCGGCTGGGTCAGGTTCTGGCACAGCAGATAGAAGGGCCTGCGTGTAGGGATGGCGTGGCTGATTCACAATCGTCTTGCTTGGGCCAATCTCCATGAGACGCCCAAGATACATCACACCGATCCGCCGGCTCATAAACCCTGTTACGGCAATGTTGTGCGATATGAAGATATACGTCAGCCCAAATTCCTTCTGCAAATCGCGCAACAGGTTCAGGATCTGCGCTTGCACCGACACATCGAGCGAGGAAACCGGCTCGTCACAAATGAGCAGTTTGGGCCGTAAAGCAAGCGCACGCGCAATCCCGATACGTTGCTGTTGACCACCAGAGAACTCCGCGGGGAAACGCTGTGCCGCATCATCGGATAGTCCGACGATGTTAAGCAACCGTCGTACCTCCCTGGCTCGATCCATCGGCGACCCAATTCTGTGGATATCCAGGGGTTCCTGAATGATCTGCTCGACCGTCAGGCGCGGGTCAAGTGAGGCAAACGGATCCTGGAAGATCATCTGCATCTCACGGCGGATTTTGCTTAGCGCTTCAGGCTGTTGCATATCCAGGTTCCGCCCTTCGAACAGCACTTTGCCACTCGTCGGCTGATACAGCAGCATCAGGGTCAGACCCAGCGTCGACTTGCCGCAACCCGATTCGCCGACCAACCCCAAAGTCTCTCCACTTCTAATCGAAAGAGAAACCCGATCGACAGCAAATAGTCTGAAGCGTTTCTGCCCAAAGATGCCACGCCGAACTGGGAAGCTCTTCACCAGATCAATCGCTTCTACAAGCGGTGCGGTGGTATGGTCAACAGTCCTATCACTCAGGGGCATGGATGCCAAACCGCTCGCATTCACGATATACCTCCCTCCTGGGCCACCCAGCAAGCGCACGGATGATTCGGAGCCACGTCGAGAAGTCCAGGATGCTCCTCAGCACAGATCGGTTGACGATAACGGCAGCGCGGCTCAAACGGACATCCATGAGACACTCCCAACAAGCTCGGGGGTGCACCTTCAATCGTTGTCAAACGGTCGGGCCAGTCGCGCAAACGTGGAATGGATGACATCAGTGCACGAGTGTATGGGTGCTGAGGGGCATTGAAGATCTCGTGCACGGTACCCTGCTCGACGATGTATCCTGCGTACATGACCGCCACCTTGTCGGCCATCTCGGCGACCACACCCAGGTCGTGCGTGATGATGATGACCGCGGTGCCGATATCCTCTCTGAGTTCGCGGATGAGATCGAGGATCTGTGCCTGGATGGTCACGTCGAGCGCCGTGGTTGGCTCGTCGGCAATCAGTAGCTTCGGCCGGCAGGCCGCAGCCATCGCCACCATGGCCCTCTGGCGCATTCCGCCCGAGAAGCGATGCGGGAAGTCATTCAGTCGCAGGCGCGGCTCAGGGATACCTACACGGTCGAGCAGTTTCACTGCCTCTTCGGTGGCATCCTTCTCCGACATGTGGCTATGGACTTTCAGAGGCTCCTTGATCTGGTAACCGACGGAGAGCACTGGGTTGAGCGAGGTCATCGGATCCTGGAAGATCATCGACATCTTATAGCCACGCACATGCTCCATCTCTTCACGTGACAGGCTCACCAGGTCGCGAACCTTTCCATCGTCGTTGAACAGAATTTGACCGCCCACAATACGCCCTGTGGTTCCTTCAAGCAACCGCATGATCGACAGTGCAGTGACGCTTTTGCCACACCCGGATTCACCCACGATCCCCAATACTTCGCCTGGCCCCACGGTGAAAGAGACATCATTCACCGCGTGGACGATCCCTTGGCGCAGAATAAATTCGGTCTTGAGGTTATTTACTTCCAGGAGTGGTTTGCCTGTTGGTTTGCCTGTTGGTTTGCCCGTTGACGTGATATTCCTCATTCAATCCTCAAGCGCCAGTGTCAGACAACTTTGGCGGGTGTGGCGGCGCTGCTGCGTGGCGCCACACCCGCACGAAAAACCCCGCTCACGGTCTACGGCTGGGTTATCGGGTTATCTTACTCAAAGCTCTGCTTCCGATACTCATTTTCGTCGTTGCGCATGTATGCCTGGAAGCGGGAAATATCCAGGTACCGGTACACCACATTCCCGCTGTCATCCGCAGGAATGCCGGTGAAATACGGCCACCAAATTTGGAAAATAACCTGGTGGCTGATGAAAGCCGCTGCGCAATCTTCGTCAACCAGGATCTTTTCTGCTTCTTGATACATGGCAATGCGCTTGGCTTCGTCCACTTCCTTGGGCGCATCCGTGACCAGTTGGTCGAACTTATCGTTCTTCCAGGCATGGCGCGGTGAACCTGCATCACTGGTGCTCTTCCACAGCGCTGTCAGCAAGTTGGCGGGATCCAGGTAGTCGTACTCGTATGGGCCTTTGTAGATCATCATCTCGTGCTTGCCGCGCTTTTCACCCCACACACTGTTCTCAATCAGGTTCAGGTTGACCTTGATCCCGAGGTTGGTCTCCCATTGTTCCTTGACGAATTCCATGCGGGCATCACGCGCATTTGCGAACATCTCCAGCGTAAGCTGATTGCCGCTGGAGTCCTTGCCTTCTGGATAGCCGGCTGCCGTGAGCAACTCCTTCGCCATGGCCACGTCGTACACCTGTGCCGTCTTCAATTCCGCGTTATACCCAGGGAAACCCGGCGGCAGCATGCTGTAGCCCGGCACATACGTCCCGGCCATAACCTGATAGCACATGGTTTCGCGGTCGATTGCATGTGCCAGCGCCTGGCGCAGTTTGACGTTGTTAAGAGGCGGGTTCATGGTGTCGAATGCCAGGTACTCACTCTGGAAGTTATTGAAGAAGTGCAACAACGCGTTCAGCTTGGGATCGGCGCGCACAAACGAAAGGGTCGGCACATCCATACCACTCACCAAGTCGATCTCACCATTCAACCAGTTGTTGAACCCGGGGGTAGTGAGATTCTGGATGACACGCCGGAAGGCCGGCTTGTGAGGGCCGTTATAGTTCGGGTTGATGTCCCATACGATTTGCTTGTTGTGATCCCACTTGGTTGGGATAAACGGGCCACACGCAACATACGTCTCCGGTGAGTCAGCCCAATGCTCCGGGTTGCTCTCGGCGACATGTTTGGGAACCGGCACAGCGTTCTGGTATGCCATCAACTGGGGCAGGTGTGGGATGGGGCCTTCGCCGTGGATGCGAACCGTGCGGTCGTCAATCTTCTCTACGCCAATTCCTTCGGGCCCGCCCGTGCCTTCAAAGTGAGCCTTGACGCCCTTGACATCATAGTAGAACCACACCCAAGGGTTGGCGAGCTTGGGATCGGAGATGTGCTTGAAGGTGTAGACCCAATCATCTGGGGTAAGCGGTGTGCCGTCGCTCCATTGCGCGCCCTCGCGCAACTTGAAATCCCAATAAGCGTTCTCTGGCCCTGGCGTCCAGGACTCAGCAATGGCGGGGACGAGTTTCTGATTCTGGTCTCGCCGCAGCATGGGTTCAACACCGGTGTTGAGCGCCATGTTACCGTCGTAGACACTGCGCGCACAATCCAAATGCTTGGGCTCTCCACCGCTGTCAAAGAGCACCTGCCGATCCAGGGGCGCAGCATCGGCGGGTAATTCGCGACCTTGCTTCGTCACGAGAGCGGGCGGAGCAGTCGAGGTGACTTCCACAACCTTCTCGACCTCGACCTCTTTCGTTACTTCAACTTGCTTCTCGACTTGCTGGGTGACCACCACGGTCACCGTCTGTGGGGCGCACGCAGCCACGCCGGCGCCAGCGGCGGTCATGCCTGCGATGCGAAGGAAATTCCGGCGCGAAAAATGGTCGTTTCTGCTAGACATCCTTCTCCCTCTCAGTACTCAATGAATGAACTGAATTGCTGTCGATTAAAAACATAGGGGTTACGTCGCGATCCGTCGCAGATTTTGTGTGATAAGCACCTCCTTTTATAATAACGACCGTAATGGCTCATGATGTTTTCATGTATATTATGCCACCTTACGGATCACACGTACCGTTGGCAGGTTACTGTCAGAGGGCAACAACGAATGGGGGTTGAGACGATGCTCAACGATGAAGATAAGCTATGATGATGAATATAGGCACTATCAAGGGACATTCTGCCACCGGCAAAAGACATCCGCTAAAATGGGTACCCAAAATCAGGCACTCATTATTATATGGTGAATCCAGACCGCAAGTGTCTATGTGACCACACAGCAATTCTCAATCTGAAAAGGAAAGCCGAGGCCGTTGACCCAGGATATGCTAACGTAGGAGGGTAAACGACAGAGGAGGCATCTCCATGGGCAGACCCTTGCGATTAGGCGCCGTCGTGGCGCAGTTTCGTGACCGGTGGCACTCGTTACCCGACAG
>JAMDDR010000524.1 GCA_023488685.1 Chloroflexota bacterium
CCGGCGGGAGTGGCGCTGTTCCCGGTGTACGTACTCATCGCCGGGTGGGGCAGCACGCGCCGCGAGTACGCGGCAATGAAGTTGACGATCTACCTGTTTGTCGGCTCATTCGTCGCCATCGTCGGTTTGCTGGTGGTGTATTTCCAGGCCGGCGCGAGTTTTGACTTCATCAAGCTGCAGGAGGGCGTGCATAACCTGTCGCCGGCGCAGTTCGAGCAGATCCGGCCATGGTTCCTGGCCATCTTCGTCGGCTTTGGCGTACTGGCAAGTCTATGGCCATTGCACAACTGGTCCCCCGACGGCTACGCTGCCGCGCCCACCGCCGTCTCCATGCTGCATGGTGGTGTGTTGAAGGCAACGGGCGCCTATGCTGCGTTGCGCTTCGGCGTGCAGTTGATGCCCGAGGCGGCCAGGTATTACCTGCCCATTGTGGTGTTCCTGGCGCTGGCAAACGTCATTTACGCCGGCCTGATCGCCTTCAATCAGAAGGATCTCAAGTACATCATCGGCTTCTCGTCGGTCAGCCATCTGGGGCTGGTGCTGCTGGGCATTACCGCGATGAACGAGTTCGGCCTGAACGGCGCCGGGTTGGAGCTATTCGCCGGCGGGGTGATGACGGGCTTGATGTTCGCGTTGGTCGGCATGGTGTACGAGCGGGCGCACACGCGCAACATCGACGAATTGAACGGGTTCGTGCGTGTGATGCCGCTGGCGGCGGTAGGATTTGTGATCGCATCGTTGGCGGCCATGGGTATGCCCGGGCTGCCCGGCTTCCTGGCCGAGATCCAGATCTTCATGGGGTTGTGGCAGGCGGCGGAGACGCCCAGCCTGATCGTTCCCGGTGCGTTGAACTGGTGGTATAGCTGGATTGCCATCATCGGCATTACCGTCGTCGTCATCACCGCGGCCTGGACGTTGCGCGCCGCATACCGCGTGTATTTCAGCGATCCGATCAATCCCGAATGGCAACGCTTGCCAGGGCTGAACAACCTGGAGAAATTGGCTATCACCTTCATGTCGGCGGTGCTCGTTATCGTCGGGGTGATGCCAAACACGGTGATGGCGGTGGTGCAAAGTGGCGTGCAGGCGATTGTCAACACCTTGGGCGCGATGGGCGGATGACACGAGCCTTGTGAAGGTGCCTGGATGATTTAAACAGCGAATAAAGACTATGATCTTGACACAATTTAACCCATCGGAGTTGCTCGCGGTCGTGCCGGAGATAGGCCTGACCATCTGGGCCTTTCTCATCCTGTCGTTGGACTTCCTGAAGCTGCGACAGTTGAATCGCCGCGTCATGGGCATTCTCTCCGCGGTCGGCATGCTGGCCGTTCTGCTGATATCCGCCGTCCTGGCGCCCCCCTCGGAGCAGAGCAGCACCTTGCTGGGTGGCATGGTGCGCAACGACCTGTACGCCTACGTCTTCGATGCCATCTTCATCGTCGCCGGGGCGCTCACCTGTCTCGCGTCGATTGATTTCGCCGGGGTGCGCGCGAGGGGTGAATTCTATGCCTTGATCATCCTGGCAACGATGTCGATGAGCTTGATGGCGTCCTCCAACGACATCATCATCCTGTTCCTGGCGACCGAAACGTCCAGCCTGGCGTTGTACCTGCTGGCTGGATTCATGCGCGACACACCGCGTAGCGCCGAGGCCGGCCTGAAGTATTTCGTGTTTGGCGCGGTCACGTCCACCATCATGCTGTATGGCCTGAGCTTGTTGTACGGCCTGAGCGGGCAGACCAGCTACCGGGATATCTCGCAGGCCTTGCTGGCGCCCGACACACGCATGATCGCGACGTTTGCATTGTTGCTGGTGATCGTCGGCTTCGCGTTCAAGACCTCGGCGGTGCCTTTCCACTTCTGGGCGCCCGACGTGTACGAAGGCGCACCGACCCCGGTGACTGGGTTCGTCAGCACGGCGTCCAAGGCAGCCGGGTTCGCCATTCTGATGCGGTTCCTGGTCTATGCGTTCCCGCCGTTTCCGGAGTTGCAGACGCAAGCATCCCTGGTGTGGGTCTCGATGATGCAGCCGGTGGCGATTCTTACCATGTTCCTGGGCAACCTGCTCGCGGTGACGCAGAGCAGTGTCAAGCGGATGCTGGCCTACTCCAGCATTGCACAGGCGGGCTACGTTTTGATTGGCGTCACGGCACTGGCGTTCGCCGCCAGCCGTGGCGAGGTCAGCCGCGCCATGCCGGATGCGTTGGCAGCGGTCATCTTCTACCTGGGCACGTACATGCTGACCAACATCGGCGCGTTCACGGTGGTGGGCCTGGTGGCACAGCGGGTCGGGGGCGAGCGGATCAAGGATTTCAATGGCCTGTCGCGCCGGGCGCCTTACCTGGCATTGGGCATGGTCGCCGCGATGCTGAGCCTCACCGGTGCGCCGCCGTTGGTTGGCTTTGTCGGCAAGCTGTTCCTGTTCCGCTCGGCCGTCAATGAGAGCCTGGTGATGCTGGCCGTGGTCGGCGTCGTGAACGTGTTGATTTCGGTGTTCTACTACCTGGGAGTCATCCGGGCGATGTACGTGGAGCGCAGTGAGAATGACACGCAACCACTGGCGGTGCCGGCGGCGACCGGGTGGGTGGTCGCGGTGACCAGCGTCGCCATGCTGGTGATTTAAACAGCA
>JAMDDR010000122.1 GCA_023488685.1 Chloroflexota bacterium
CGCGTATCGCGGCGATGGACAACCCGTGCAACACGGCGTCATTACGCTGCTGCATCGCATGTGCAACATCGAGGTGAAGGTACACACGCGCCTGGATGGCAGCCCGTTTCTGATCCGCTGGTTGGAGATCACGAATCGATCTCATGCCGCTGCTGGTATCACCGCGGTGGCGCCGTTCAGCGGCCTGTTGTGGTCGCACCGGGCCGGCGAGCATTTGCCCGCTCCCGATGCAATGCCGTTCGAACTGGCTTATGCGCACCAGTTCGAATGGGGGCAGGAGGGCGACTTCTGGTTTGAGCCGCTGCTGGCAGGCGTCAAGACGGTCGACGGCGGGAAGCTGGGGCGGAGCGGCTGGGGGCGGCCGGCATTTTGGGCGCGTAACCGCTGCAACGGCCAGACGTTTGTGTGCGAGCTGGCGTGGGGCGGCAACTATGCGTTTGGGCTGGACTGCCGGTTGCGCGAGACGCACAATCCGCAGATGCACACCACGGCGCGGCATGCCGAGTTGTACTTCCAGATGGGGCTCTCCGGCCACGACCCGGTGTTGCGCGTGCTGGTGCCCGGCGAGACGATTGTCACGCCCAGCGTGCACCTGGGTTTGTTCCAGCAAGACACGGACGCCATCGTGCAGGCCACCCACGAGCACATGCGGAACGTGGTGATGCCGGCGCGCGTGCCGGGTCGTTACGTGGAGATCGAGGCGAACCATCGCGGCTATTGGTGTGATCGCGAAAGCGAGCCAGGCTTGAAGCGCGACGCAGAAGTGGCCAAGGCCATCGGCACGGAACTGTACGTGATCGATGCGGGTTGGTACGGCAATGAGCCAAATGTGTGGTGGAAGAACGTAGGCGATTGGCACGCAGGGGCGTGGCTGCCGAATGGGCTGGAGCCGGTGGCGGACCACGCGCACGCACTGGGCATGAAGTTCGGGTTGTGGGTGGAAGCCGAAGCTGCTGGTGAGAACAGCACGTTGAAGAGGACGCACCCCGATTGGTTGTTGGCGCGCGATGGTTTGCCCATCGCCAACGGGCGTGCGCTGGATCTGACGAAATCCGAAGTGGCTGCGTGGGTCGAGTCCGAGATTGACCGCATCATCCAGCAGTACCGGCTGGACATGTACCGCATCGATCACAACCACACGCTGGCGCCGTCGGGCAATCGGCAGGTTGAGGGCATGAGCGAAGACCTGACCTGGCGTTACTACGAGGCGTTATACGGTATTTTCGACCGGCTGCACGCGAAGTATCCCGGTGTGGTGTTCCAGGACTGCGCAGGTGGCGGCGGGCGATTGGACTGGGGTACGTTGCAGCATTTCAATAATGCCGAATTGAGTGACTGGATGCGCATGCCGCGCGGTCTGAAGATCCTCAATGGCGTGACGATGTCGCTGCCGCCGGAGATTCTGTTGCGCACCTTTGGCACTGAAGTTCCCGAGATCGATCTCGATGGCGACATCGATACCCAGTTGCGCCTGGTGTGCCTGTGCCGGCCGATCTTCCGTGGCATCGCGCCCAGCATCGCTGAGCTCTCGACGTTCCTGGCGGGGCGGATCGACCATCACCTGGCGCTGTACCGCGACGTCATTCGTCCCGTGATGATCGACGGGCGCGTGTACCACCATACGCCGTTCCTTGCCCACACGACGTTGACGCCGTGGTGCGTGCTTGAATATGCGACGCAGGACGGTGCGTGTGCCGTGGCTGGCATCTTTTGCACTGGCAATGCGGAACACACCTACTGCTTCAAACCGTGCGGGCTCGATCCGGCGCGCAACTACGACGTGACGTGGGACAACCGCGGCCAGACGGTGCGTCTCACGGGTTGGGAGTTGCAGCAGCGCGGGATCACCGTGACGCTGGAACTGCCGCAAAGCTCGGAACTGATCCTGTTCAAGGCAATCGACTGATGAAGGATAGCTTTGTTCCACCAAGCCACCCTGGCAACATCGAGCTTGGTTTCCATCCATTGGGCGATATGCACGTGGCTCGCTATGTCTCCGGCACGCTGGTGCGTGAGGAAGCATTGGCGCATGGTCGCATGATAGGGCTGTACTGGTCGGCCACGGGCCAGGTGCAGCGCGAGAACGTGACCGCCACGTTGATGGAACAGGATAACTTCGGCATCCCCAAGCTTGACCCGCTGGCGCAGCCGCTGGCCGTGTTCGAGCTTGAGATCGACGGGCAGTTGCTGCACAATCGCTGGGAATGGGTGGGCGCCGCGGAGCGAACGGGCGCGCGGCTCGGTACGGCCGAGGCGGTTATCGAGCTGCGCCACCGTGTGCGCCCTATTACGGTGAAAGTGGTTACCCGGCTGGATGGTTCGCCGGTGCTGGCGCGCTGGCTGGAGATCACCAACACTGGGCAGGCCCCCGCAGCGCTCTCGCACGTGTCGCCGTGGTCGGGCATGCTGTGGAACACGGACCCGGCATGGAATCCGGGTGTGCCGGCCAACGGCTTGTATCGCCTGGGGTATATGTGCTCAGAGAAGTGGGGCGAGGAAGGTGACTTCGCCTGGCATGCACTACCGCAGGAGCACTACCGCATCGAGCGCAGCAACAATCGCTTTCACGGCTCGCCCTACTGGGTGTTACGGAACGAATTGACTGGCGAGCTGTGTTTTGTGGCGCTGGCTTGGTCGGGCAACCACGCGGCCGAGTTTGCGTATCGCGGCAATGCCCTGTCGTTCCGGCTGGGCCCGCTTGCGCCGTCGCCGTTGCGAGTGATCGAACCCGGTGAGATGGTCATCTCGCCTGAAGTGCACCTGGGCATGCTGCATGCCGGCATGGATGGCGCCGTGCACGCGTGGCACCAGCACATCCGTGCATCTGTGCTGCCGCCGCGCCCTGAGGGCAAAGAGATGTACACCATTGCCGCCCGCGTGGTGGAACAGCCCGGCGACTGGATTCTGAAGGAGATCGACATCGCCGCCGAGATGGGTTGTGAAGCCTTCATGGTGGATGCGGGCTGGTATGGCGAAGCGTTCAGCGAGTGGTACGAACATCGCGGCGATTGGTTCGAAGGCGATTGGCTGCCCGGCCGTATGGCAGGCGTGCGCCAGCATATCCATGACAAAGGCATGTTGTTTGGGCTGTGGTTGGAGCCGGAGGCGGTGACGCGCACGAGCAAACTGTATCGCGAACATGCTGATTGGGTGCTCAGCACCGATGATGGCCGTGAGGTGGGCAGCTTTGGGCTGGGATTGAACCTCGCCAATCCAGACGCGGCGAAGTACGTCGAGGATTCGATCGTCGCCGTCATCCGTGATTTCAAGCTGGATTTCTACAAAACAGACTACAACATCACCACCTACGAAGGCGGGCAGAACTTGCGCGATGGCTACGCGGAGCACGAATCGTGGCGGCATTTCGAGAGGCTATACCATATATATGACCGAGTGCGCAGAGAGTATCCACAAGTTGCGCTGGAGAACTGCGCGGGTGGCGGCGGCCGCAACGATCTGGGAATGATGAGCAGGTTCCATTATTGTGCCGAGTCGGATTACAGTTCATTCCCGCGCAGCATCCGGCAGATTAACAGCATGACGTTGTTTCTGCCACCTGAGGCCCTCTGTTACTACCACAACCATATCCCCATGGCGCACCAGACGGCCGACCTGGAGACCCATCTGCGCGTCACGTTGTTCGCCACGCCGATTTATGTCGGCTTTGGCGCGCAGAACGCCGATCGTTCCGGCGACTATTTCGAGACAACACGCCGGTACATCGAACTGGCCAAGACGTTCTGCCGGCCGATCATGGCGCACCATCCTGCCGTCCATCACCACACGCCTGATATCGGTCTGTTCAACCCGGCCGACTGGTGCGTGCTTGAGTATGCGGCGCAGGACCGCACGCGCGCATACGCAGGCGTGTTCAGGCTGAGCGGTCACGGTACCAGCGAGTATCTGTTCCGACCGCGCGGGCTGGACCTGGCGCGCGAGTACACCGTGACGCTCGATAATTCTCGACAGAGGTTCCGTTTGTCGGGGCGCGAACTGGCGCACAGCGGGTTGTCGGTGCGGCTCGATGCGGCCTTGACCTCGGAACTGTTGCTATTTGAAGCAATACATCATGATGGCTAACCCTATGAACGAGCGCGAACGTTTTCTGGCGACGGCCCAATTCCAACCGGTGGATCGCACATTTCTGCTGGCGCCATGGGCGTGGCCGGCCACGGTCGAGCGCTGGCGTGGCGAAGGCTTGCCGGAAGATGCTGACCTAGCCGCCTACTTTGAGACAGATTGTGAGCAAGGTGTTCCGCTCACGATGCAAGGGCCATACGGCCCGCATTTGCATCCGCCACTGGAGCGGACCGTCATCAGCGCGACGGCCGAGTACAGCATCGTACGAGATGAAGAGGGCAACTGCGTAAAACTCTTCAAGAATGATCCGATGCAGTCGATGCCGGAGTGGATCGAATACCCGATGAAGAACCGGCAAGACTGGGAGAGCATCATCCAGCCGCGGCTGGACGCGCGGGTTCCTGGCCGTCGCCCGGATGGAGCAGCATGGGATCAGTATGTAGAACTCGTAAGGAACAGACAGAGTGCCCTCGGCGTGTGGTGTGGCTCGTTCTACGGCTGGCCGCGCAGCTTTATGGGTGTCGAGCGCATCTCGACCATGTTCTATGACGACCCGCGTCTGATTCACGACATGTGCGAGCACATTGCCGATTTTGCCATCGCAACGATCACGCCCGTCCTGGAGCAGATTGAGATTGATTTTGCCTTCATCTGGGAGGACATGGCGGGCAAGGGTGGCCCGCTGTGTTCCCCGGCCACTTACCGGCGTTTCATGCTGCCGCCCTTGAAGCGGGTGACGGAGGTGTTGCGGGCGCACGGCGTCGACAACATTATTGTGGACAGCGATGGCAACAACGACGTGCTCGTGCCGCTGTGGCTGGAGGCCGGGGTGACCGGGTTGCGCCCATTTGAGATTGCCGCCGGTTGCGACCCGGTGGCGATGCGCAAGCGATATGGCCACAGTCTGATCATTCAGGGTGGCATTGACAAACGCCCGCTCGCGCGTGGGCGCACAGACATCGAGCGTGAGGTGCTCTCGAAAGTGCCCTGGTTGTGCCTGCAAGGAGGATACTTTCCACAAGTCGATCACCTTGTCCCGCCGGACGTGCCGCTCGGCAATTATCGGTATTACGCGCGGCTGATGCGACAGGTGGTGGAAGACCCGGAACGGTACCTGCGTGAGGCGCGGAAGCTGGGCTACTGGGACGGATGAGGAATAGAACATGGAAAGACTCGCTGATCAGATCAAGACGACGACAGTTGAGCCTGGCGGTCTGGCCATCTTCTGGATTGGCCAGGCCGGTTTTGTATACAAGACACCCGCCGGCGGCGTGATTTACGTCGACCCCTATCTGACTGACTTTGTGGCGCGCGCGCTGCCGCATATCGGATACGGCTTCAAGCGAATCACGGGGTGTCCCATCGAGGCAGGGGAGGTCGATGCGGACCTGGTGGTGAGCACGCACGCGCATGAAGACCACCTCGACCAGGACGCCATACCCATCCTGCTCAAGAACGAGCGTATTCACTTCGCCGGCGCGCCAGACTGCCGCGAGAAGTACCAGCAACTCGGCGTGCCCAGCACTCGCTATCGCATCATTCACGTGGGCCAGACGTTGCGGGTCAAGGACGTCGACGTGACCGGCGTTTATGCCGATCATGGCGAGAGCACGCCGCACGCACTCGGCGTACTGCTGACGATCGGCGACATCAAGGTCTGGCAGGTAGGCGACACAGCCTACCGCCCGGCGCAGTGGCAGGACATCTTTGCCAGCAATGTCGACGTGATTGTGCCACCGATCAACGGCGCGTTTGGCAATCTCAATGGTGTGGAGGCGGCACAACTGGCGAATGATGCACACGCCAGGGTCGCCATTCCTTGCCACTTCTGGACGTTCGCCGAGCACGGCGGCAACCCGGCAGAGTTCATGGACGCCTGCAAGCAATTTGCACCAGGGGTCAAGCCGCTGCTGATGTCACACGGCGAGCGTTTTGTCTATCGCAAGGTCTGAGGCCATGCACCAATGAACATCAGCATCGAAAGCTGCGCCCGGTTGAACAATGGCATTGAGATGCCCTATTTGGGTCTGGGCGCCTATGCACCAGGGCAGGGCCCTGCCGTGCGGTGCGCAGTCGCATACGCGTTGGAGATTGGCTACAGGCACATCGATACCGCGCGGATATACGGCAACGAACGTGAGGTGGGCGAGGCGGTGGCTCAGAGCCGTGTGCCGCGCACGAAGGTGTTCATCACCACCAAGGTGTGGAACGATTCGCACGGTTACGACGACACGATCCGTGCGTTCCACGAGAGCCTGGCGGCGTTGGACTGTGGTTACGTCGATCTCTATCTCATCCACTGGCCTGCGCCACAACGGTTGGAAACGTGGCAGGCCATGGTGACACTGCTTGAGGAAGGGAAGTGCCGCGCGATTGGAGTGAGCAACTTCACCATCCGGCATCTTGAAGAATTGATGGCGTATTCACTGACCGTACCCGCCGTGAACCAGATGGAGTTCAGCCCATTTCTGTACCAGAAGGCGTTGCTCGATTTCTGCCGATTGCACCACATTCAGTTGGAGGCATACAGCCCGCTCACCTGCGGGCGGCGATTGGACGATGCGACCCTTGTGGCGATGGCGGGCCGGTACGACAGGACGCCGGCGCAGATCATGCTGCGCTGGGCGCTACAGCATGATGTCGCCGTCATCCCCAAGTCGATCAACGAGCGGCGGATTACTGAGAATGCCGCTGTGTTCGATTTCTGTATTTCCAACGACGATATGACGCTACTCGACGAGTTGAACGAGGATTTTCGCGTTGCCTCTCCGGCCTGGTATCCGGAGAATTGGCCGTAGGTGATTACCATGTTGCTTCAAGATAAGGTTGCGATTGTCACCGGTGCCGGCGCTGGCATTGGCTGCGGTATCGCAATAGGCCTGGCGCGGGAGGGTGCGCATGTGGTTGTCAATTACATCCACAGCGCCGAGGGTGCGGAAGAGGTAGCCGCCCAGATCAGACAGTTGGGGCGCAAGGCGATCACATGTGCCGCCGATGTGTCAAATGCCACCCAGGTGCAGGCGATGGTCACAGCCACCGTGGAAGCGTTCGGGCGTGTCGATATTCTTGTCAATAACGCCGGCATCGATCCGCACGTTCCGTTCCTGGAGATGACAGAGGCGCAGTGGGATTGGATCATGGATACCAATCTCAAAGGCAATTTCCTGTGCAGCCAGGCAGTGGCGCGCGAGATGGTAAAGACCGGCGGTGGCAAAATCGTCATCATCAGCTCGATACACAGTATTATGACCTACAACCACATTACTGCGTACGCAGCGACCAAGGGCGGCCTCAATGCGTTGACGCGCCAACTGGCGCTGGAGCTTGCTCCCTATCACATCAATGTCAACTGCGTGGCGCCGGGCGCCGTTCATGTAGACAAGTTCCGCCGTGTCGTGCCAAATTACAATCCGCACATGTTTGACCATGAAATCCCTGTGGGTTTCATCGGATCCCCGGAGGATATTGCTGCTGCGGTCACATTCCTGGTCTCGGACCGGGCGAAGTACATCACGGGCCAGGTGTTGTTCGTGGACGGAGGGACGAGTGCCCGCATGGTTCTTGGTGTCTCGGACAAGAAAGTGGACCTGTTGGACCAGGTCAAGACGTTGGAGCAACAATGACTGGATATACCTGGCGCGATTTCGACCTGTCCGCGCGGGTCGCCAAGATAGAGCGCGCCTTCCAACGGGCGGAAGTGAAGTCGCCCGATGACGTGCCGATCCTGGTGAATACGCCGTGCTACTTTGCATTTGGCAATACGAACAAACCGGCCGACTATTTCAGCAACCCCAAGAGCATGGTCGAGTACCAGGCGCGCGGGTACGAAGAACACCTGCGGCGGGTCGATGACGACTATGTGCCCTACTTCATGCCATGGTTTGGCACCGGTGTGCTGGCGTCGGCGTTTGGGTGCGAGATCAGGATGCCGGCGGTGCCGGACGACGACCCGGCCGTGGCGGGGCCGTGCGTGCGATCGCCGGCAGATGCCGCTCATCTCAGGTTGCCCGACCCAACCCGCGATGGTTGGATGCCGCGGGTGCTGGATGCGATCGACTACGCACGCGCCTATGGCGATTTGCCGGTTGGCCTGACCGATCTGCAAGGACCGCTGGATACGTTGGGGCTGATGTGCGGCCAGGTACAACTGTATCAATGGATGTATGACGAGCCCGCCATGGTGCACGAGTTGTTCGACCTGGTGACCGAAGCATTCATCCAATGGGTCAGGGTACAGAAGCAACACGCCGGCGAGCCGTTGGAACGGAGCAATGGCCTGCAAGGCGTGTACTCGCCGGGGGCGGGCCTGTGGGAGTCTGATGACGACATGGTGCTGGTGGGCGCACGGCTGTATGAGACGTTCGTCGTGCCATGCGTCTCGCGCATCTTCGAGGCATTTGGCGGCGGCAGCGTTCACTTTTGCGGCAATGGGTTGCACCACATCGATAACCTGCTGCGGATCAAATGTCTTAAGGTGGTCAACACTTCGCCCTTGGGCAATTTCGAGGGTTTTGCCACGCTCAAGCGGCGGTTGGGCTTACGGGTGCTGATCCAGATCCAGGATGGCGCGCCACTGGATGTGGAAGCCTACTATAGCAGCTTGTTTGACGCGCTGGACGATTTTCGCGGCATCATGCTGGCGCCGTTTGTCATGGACAACGTGGCCATGAGCCTGGATGGGGGTTATGTTGCCGTGGAACGGGATCCGTTTGAGACGGCGAACCGGATTGTGCGCGCAACGCGGGCGTGTGCGCGGCGCAAGCTGGCGTTGTCATAGGTCTGGGTGAGGGAGGCTGGTGCGGTGAACAAGCGTGTGAGTGTGTATGAATCCAGGTACAAGGACCAGGCGGCGGTGACGATCGAGTCCGAGGTGCTGAAGGCGCTGTTCCTGCCATCGATTGGTGCCAAGATGTCGTCGCTCGTTTACAAACCTCTGGAGTATGAGTTGCTGGTACAGCGACCGGGCAGCACCTATCTGTTGCAGCCATATGACGGAGATTACGTGGCCGGGGAGTGTTCTGGGTTTGACGACATGCTCCCAACGATCGATGCGTGTTTTTACCAGTCATATCCGTGGAAGGGCGCGCCGATGCCGGATCACGGCGAAGTGTGGAGCCTGCCCTGGGATTGCCGGGTTGAGGAGGATCACGTCTATTTTGGCACGCACGGGGTGCGTTTCCCTTACCGGCTTGAAAAGAGCGTGTCGTTTGGCGCGCCTTCTACGCTGCACATCGCCTACCGGCTCATGAACTTGAGCGCCTTTGACTTCGACTTCATGTGGGCGGCGCATACGATGTTCAATCTGGAGGAGGGGGTCGAACTGGTGTTGCCGGCAGGGGTCAGGCAGGTGGTCACCCGCCTGAGCTTTGAGGGCGGGATGGGTGAGTATGGAGATGAGTTCACCTGGCCAGCCTTTACATTGGCCGATGGCACGCAACGGGACCTGCGCTGGCTCAGGCCGAAGCACACGCGCGATGCTGACAAGTATTTTGTGAAGGGCAGGATGCCGGAGGGATGGTGCGCCCTGAAGTATCACCACAGTGATTTCATATTGGCGCTGTCGTGGCCGGTGGAGCAGGTGCCCTACCTGGGGATCCTGTCAAATGAGGGTGGCTGGCAGGATCTCTACAACATTTTCCTCGAACCCTGCACGGCATCGTTCGACGATTTGAACGTGGCAAAGGTGCGCGGACAGTGCTCTGTCGTCAAGGCAGGGGCGAGTTACGAGTGGCATCTTGACATTGATCTTTTGCCAGGTGGCGCCCCGATGAAGCCCTTATAGCATGCCCAGTTCCCTGGCGCGGGCAATGGCCTGGGTGCGGCTCTCGACGCCCAGCTTGCTATAAATGTTGTTGAGGTGTCTCTTCACCGTGCCGGTGGCGATGAACAGTTGCCGGGCGATCTCGGCGTTCGGCAACCCCGCATTGAGCAGGCGCAGTATCTCGTGTTCGCGCTCGGTGAGTGGTTCGAGCAGTGGCTCGAGCAGGCACGTCTGGGGCGAGTGTGGCGCATCCGCAGGCTTATTCTCGCGCTGCGATACGAGCCGGTCTGTGAGCCGGTTCGTGATCTGGTCGATGAACTCGGGGGCCACATAGCGGATGGGTGTCAGGCATGACAGGATCGGGTAGCCCTCGTCAAGGTAGTGACGTAGGTATCCCTCTAGTACGGCAAGTTTGAGACTACACATGATGCGATCGCGCGCTGCGCTGTGCTCGCCGGATTGCTGTGCGAGTAGGGCCTGTAGCAGGTGGACGGTGATCTGGTAACGACGCAGGCCACGTTCCATGACGAAGTCTTCGAGATGCGCGAGCAGACGGCGTGCTTCGGGTAAGTGGGCCTGTGCCAGGAGAAAACGGGCATAGACCAACAGGGAATCCATGTGGAGATAAGTTGGCTCGCTGTCTGGTGACAGCCTTTCGGATTCTGCCCAGCGCGCGACTGCCATATCGTTACCACGTTGCAGGTCGATACCGGCATGCCATGCCCGCAACCAACTGGTATCGCTGAACATCTCCGTGGTGACCAGTGCTTCGCTGCGCCGCAGCAGATCCAGGACACGCTCGTCGTCGCATTGTGCGTGTGCGACGATGGCTGCACTGCCCAGCGCAAAGATGAGCAGATCGGGGAAGCCGCACTGCTCCGCCAGCGCCACGGCTCGCCCTGCATATTCACTTGCCAGGGCGAGTTCGTTGCCTTCCCAGTGCAGTAGCGTTAGCTGTGTGAGCACCATTCCGCTTGCGATGGTGCAGTGGCCAGCCACATCCCTCTGCTGGCTCAACCGGCGCTCACAGACTGCGATGGCCGCGCGGCGTTGGCCATGGTTGTTGAGCGCGGCAGCCAGGAACGCGTCGATGGCGGGGACGAAAAATTGGGTGCGCTGTCCTGGTCGTGCAGACTGAATCTGGCGCAACGAGGCAATTGCCTGCTCGATGGGACGTGTTCTTTCCTGAGCTTCGGCCAGTTCCCACAATGCGAGCGTGCGCCAGTGCGGTTCTGTATCCCCAAATGCGGCCAGCGCGCGCTCGGCCAGTGTGATGACCTGCTCGTGATCCTGACGCCCCATGGCGAGCATGGCTTGCAGGATGAGTCGCTTGCCCTGCACGGAGGGAGAGGCTGCCTTGATATCTCCTTCGGCTATTGGCGCGGCGACAGCCGCGTCACGCTCGGCTTGCGCGAAATCATCGCACATGACGCTGGTCCAGGCGCGAAACGTGGCTAACTCGCCGTCCGCACAGACAAGCGCCTGGGGCAACTGGTCCAGCCAGGCTCGCAAGGTGGAGACAGCGCCGTTTTGGATTTGTTCGTCTGCTGTGGCGCGGATCAAGCGGACTGCATGTTCCCATGCACCGGAGATAGGCGCAGCGGCTAAAGCATGCTGGATGGCCTCGTTGATCAAGCCCTGATGCTCATACCAGCCGGCTGCCGCCTGGTGCAACGCGCCGAGGGTGGTGGAATCCAGACGCGTGCGGAGGAACTCGGCGAACAGGCGATAGTAGCGATACCACTCTCGGTGGTGATCCAACGAGATCAGGAACAGGTTTTTATGCGCTAAATGTTCCAACACGATGTGGCTGTCATTGCGTTGTGTGACGGCGTCGCATAACCCGGCGGTGAACCGATCAAGGATGGCCGTGCTTATCAGAAAATCACGCACGGGTTGCGGTTGCCGGTCGAGTACTTCGCTCATCAGGTAGTCCATGACGTAGCGATCGCTGCCGGCGAATTCGGCGGCGAGGACATCGGCTGAGCCGTCCTCGGTGCCTTCCTGAAGTAGCAGGGCAGCCAGTTGTAGCGCGGCAATCCATCCTTCGCTGCGGGTTGCCAGCGCGGCGATGGATGATCTCGATAGGGGCAGAGCCATCGTCTCACTCAGGAAGGTGGCTGCCTCGGCGGGTGTGAAGCGCAAGTCACGCTCGCGCACTTCGACAATCTGCCCGCGCGCCCGCAGCCGGGGTAAAGGCAGAGGTGGGTCCTCGCGCGTGGCAATGACCAGGTGTGCGCAGGCGGGCAGGTGTTCGGCCAGGAATTGGGTGATTTGGTGCACCGCTGGATTGGTGATGGTGTGGTAGTCGTCCAGTACCAATCTCACCGCTGTACCGGTTGTACTGATCTCGCCAACAAGCATGGTAAGCAACACCTGCACGGGGGGCGATTGTGCGGTTCCCAGGAACTGCTGTACCGTCGTTCCGATGTGCCCAGCAACCTGCTGCAGTGATGCGATCAGGTAACGCAGGAATTGCGCAGGGTCGTTGTCGGTCTGGTCGAGGGCGATCCAGGCGACATCGCAAGGGCGGAACGGCTCGTTCTTTTCCGCGAGCCATTCCACAAGCAGCGTCGTTTTGCCAAAACCCGGCGGGGCAGAGACGAGCGTTAATCGTTGGTGGCCGTCCGCGTTCAACTTCTGGATCAGCCGTGGACGTGCGACACACTTGGGACGGCGAGGGGGCATGCAATACTTGGTTGGCAACAGCATTTACGCCAGTATTGTAATCGCCTGTCACCTGCTTGAGAGAGACAAGGCGCGCACCCATGTCGCGCAGGCGCGCCAGCAATCCATACAGCGCGGCCTGATCGACGATGGGCGTGCGGAGGATCGTTTCGCCGGCGGTGTCTTCCTCCAGCGTGATCTCCTCATACCATTGTGATAGGAGGGCCTTGCCGAACCTGCCTCTCAGCCTTATTTCGTACGCTACCGGTTGGTCACCTGGATAAACCTCGGACATACACTGCTACTCCCGCCACATCATGATAGCGTCGACCAGCGATTGAGGCAGCAACTCCATCGTGGCAGCGAGACCGGACAAGCGACCGACCTGGTACCTGAGCCGTGGCCGTCGTGCCGATAGCGCTGTGTAGATCACCCGTGCGACTTCCTCGACTGGCGTGCGCTTCTGATCGAGTCGCCCGAATTCGACGCGTAGTTTTTCAAGCGCCTCCTGGTATAAGGCCAACCGGTCGGACGGCCCGGTTGGTATGGCTGCCTGCATCTCCCTCGCGCTCCTGTCCGGCGCCGCTGTCTGGATGGTGCCGCAACGGACCATGATCACCGGTATGTGCCATTTGCTCAGTTCAAGGTTCAGGGTGCGCGCCAGGCAGTTGACGGCAAAATCAGGTGCGTGGATGCTTGCTACATATGGAATCGGCAGCAACCCCGGTGTGGTGATCCAGACAATCCTGCCCCGTGCCTGCCTGATCATGGGTAGGAATGCCTGGAGCAAAGCGACCGGGCCAAGGATGCGCGCATCAAACTCGTTGCGGAATTTACCTATATCCGTGAGTTCAATGGGGGCCGTAACGCCGGTGCCGGCGTTGTTGACGATTGCATAAAGACCCTGTTGACCTCTGTGCTGCAACTCGTCCGTAACCAACTGGACGACCGCAGGGATGTGATCAGGCTGGGTCAGATCGAGTGGGCAGACCGGGATGAGGTTTGGCTCGCCAAGCTGGCGCAACGCGCTGGCGTCTTTTTCTCTGCGAACGGTGGCGAACACGGTGAAACCGCTATGCGCCAGGTAGGTTGCCGTGGACCGGCCGATGCCTGACGAGCAGCCCGTCACTAATACACTTCGCCCATTGATGTCCACACTGTGCATGCATTTCCTCCATCTACGAAATGAAATGACTGGATCACGTTTGTGCGGACTCCATTGTGGAGGTTGGATGGGTGTATGTGCATGTAGCGAAAGGTGTATTCCAAGTGACAGTGTGGAACAGGGCGAAATATCCCCGACTGCGGTGCCGCCAAGAAGACGCCCCCGCGACGGGGGCTGGGAGCAGCGTGGAGGGCGACAGAGCGAGAGCATTGGACGAGTTGAACGACTGGGCACTGCGCACTCAGTACTCGGAACATCCGACGCCGGTTGTCAGTTGTCAAAACCGCCTGACATCTGTCACCATGAAAACGCTTCGAGGATGGGGCAGGGACAAGCCGTCCCTGTTGCTACTCCTCTCCTTCTTCTTGGGGTTCACCGGGCGCGATTTCGTA
>JAMDDR010000155.1 GCA_023488685.1 Chloroflexota bacterium
CCAGGTGGCGTTAAAACGGGGAAATGAGGAGATGTGAATGAGTTGCTACAGCATTGAGGATTTTGGCGTCACCGGCGATGGCAAGACCAATGACGCCGCCGCCATTCAGAGCGCCATCGATCGTTGCGCGACGAATGGCGGCGGCCGGGTGCTGGTGCCGGCGGGCAAGACTTACATGGCCGGCACGCTTGCGCTCAGGACCAATGTGGAGTTGTACATCGAACGCGGCGCAACGCTACTCGCCAGCGGAAACCCGGCGGATTACACACCGCGTTTGACCAGCCGGCACTACATGGCGTTCATCACCGCCGACGACGCGGACAATATCGCTATTGCGGGCGGCGGCGTCATCGACGGCGGCGGCCAGCAGTTTATCGCGAGTGTGCTGCCGCACATCTACCGTATGCGGAACGAGCGGCCATTCACGCTGTTTCTGCTGGGGTGCACGAACGTGACGTTGCGCGACGTCGTCATCCGCGATGGCGCGCTGTGGACGGTGCGCCTGTCGGGTTGTGAGGATGTGGTCATCCGTGGCATCCGCATCCTGAATGACCTGAAGCTGCCCAACGACGACGCCATCGACCTGGACCGCTGCCGTAACGTGCGCGTGAGCGATTGTCACATCGAGTCGGGTGATGACTGCATTTGCCTGAAGGCGTGTGAAGAGACGGCCGGAATGGGCAACTGCGAGAACATCACCGTGACCGGTTGCACGCTCATGTCCACGTCGTGTGCGCTCATCATTGGCTGCGAGTGTCGCGCACCCATGCGCAATGTCATCTTCGATTCGTGCGTGATTCGCTCCAGCCATCGCGGGTTGGGCATTCACCTGAGCGAGGAAAGTGACGTCGAGAACGTGCTGTTCTCCAACATGATTGTCGAGACGCGCCTGTTTCACGATGATTGGTGGGGCAGGGCGGAGCCGATTTACGTTACGGCCATTCCATGGACGGCACAGCATAAGATCGGCCGGGTGCGCCACATTCGCTTCTCGAACGTGCTGTGCCGCAGTGAGAACGGCGTTTTCATCCAGGGGTGGGACAGGGGCCTGATTGAGGATATCTTGCTGGACAACGTCCGTGTGGAGATCGACAAATGGTCGAAGTGGCCTGGCGGACGCCAGGATATCCGCCCATGCCCAGGCGATAATATGGGGGATGGGTTGCTGGAGCATCCGACAGCCGGCTTCTTCATCAAGCAGGCGCGCAATGTCACGTTACGCAACTGCGAGGTGGTGTGGGGGACGACACGGCCTGATTACTTCAGGCATGCGCTGGAGAGTCACGACGTCGATAACCTGGTGCTTGAGAATTTCCGGGGCGACGCAGCGCACCCTGAGCAGTACACGCCAATACGGCGTGACTGAGCCTGGGAGGTGATTGGATGGAACAACGAGATCTGCGCGATAAACTCGCCGAGTTGCATGCGGAGTTGGAACGAACCAAGTCGGTGGACGATCAGACACGAGCGGCCCTGGTCGATTTGAAGGGTCATATCCAGGAAATCCTTGACCAACGTGGCGAGATCACGATAAATCAGTCGGGTACCCTGCGGGAGCGATTGCGCGGTGATATCACGCGCATTGAGGTCACGCATCCACGTCTGACGTCTGCGATGCAACACGTCATCGACGCCCTGGTACAGATGGGTGTCTGAGGTGTCTGAAGTTGGGGCGATGCAAGGGAAATTAACTGGTTCTGTCGATTCAGTGAATGGGAGGGGTGAGTCATGGCGGCGATGCGCGTAATACCGCCGGTACCAGATGCCTGGATGCCGATCGTGGGGGAAGAACTCACCAAGCCCTATTTCCAAAAACTGCAGTCGTTTCTGCAAGAAGAGCATGCGAAGTACACGATTTACCCGCCGGAACCCGACATCTTCAATGCGCTCAAGCTGACACCATACGAGCGTGTCAACGTGTTGCTATTAGGTCAGGACCCCTATCATGACGACAACCAGGCGCATGGGCTGTGCTTCTCGGTCCGGCCCGGTATCCCGCCGCCGCCGTCGTTGGTGAACATGTTCAGAGAATTGCACAACGATGTGGGTTGTCGCATCCCCAACAACGGTTACCTGGTGCATTGGGCGGAACAGGGTGTGTTGCTGTTGAATGCGGTACTGACCGTACGGGCACATCAACCCAATTCGCACAAGAACAAGGGTTGGGAAAAGTTCACCGACAAGGTAATCCAGGCGCTGGGCGAGAAGGAAGACCCGGTGGTGTTCCTGTTTTGGGGTGCGTATGCGCAGAAAAAAGTGAATCTAATCGACACCAGCCGGCATACCATCGTCAAGGCGGCGCACCCGTCGCCGCTGTCGGCACATCGGGGGTTTTTAGGCAGTCGCGTATTTTCGAAGACGAACGAGGCATTGCGCGCGGCGGGCAAACCCCAGATCGATTGGCAGATCCCGGATTTGTAGATGGAGGAAGATGGTGATGGGACAGTGGATGATGATGAGTGATGAGCAGTGGGCGCAATATGAATGTGATGGTTTCCTTAAACTCGGCAAGCTGTTGAGTGATGAGGAACTGGTGGTGCTACAGCACCGCATCGACGACATTATGCTGGGCAAGGCCGGCGTCGCTTATGAGCGCATGCTGATGCAACT
>JAMDDR010000126.1 GCA_023488685.1 Chloroflexota bacterium
GCACTGCAGCCGGACAAGCCTTCATCTTGCTCACCAGGTTGGCCAGGAACAGCATCTGGCCGTCGCTGGAGCGTGTGAGCAGCGAGTACTCCTGGTCGCCGGCGTGCTCGATGACGAAGCGCGGGTCCCTGATGCCGTCCTTGCCGCCCATGCGTTCCAGGTCGCTCTTCCAGCTCTTGCCGTAGGGCGGGTTGGACAGCATGAAGTCGAATTCTTCCCCACGGAAGGCATCGTTGGAGAGGGTCGATTTATCGCTGCCACCCACGATGTTGTCGGCCGCTTCGCCCTCGCCCTTCAGCAGCAGGTCGGCCTTGCAGATGGCGTATGTCTCGGGGTTGATCTCCTGGCCGTACAGGTACGTGGACACCTGCTTTCTGCGCGCCTGCGCCAGTTGCTTCAGCGTCTCCTCCGCCACCGTCAACATGCCGCCGGTGCCGCACGCGCCGTCGTACAGCAGGTAGGTGCCGGACTCGATCTGGCTGGCGACGGGCAGGAAGATCAGGTTCGCCATCAGCCGGACGGCATCGCGCGGGGTCCAGTGCTCGCCGGCCTCTTCGTTGTTCTCCTCGTTGAAGCGGCGCACCAACTCTTCGAAGATCGTGCCCATGGCGTGGTTGTCCAGGCCGGGGTGCTTTTCGGACCCATCGCCATTGAATACGGGCTTTGGGCTCAGGTTGATGGCCGGGTCAAGGAATTTCTCGATGAGAGCGTGCAATACTCTTGCGCGAGACAGGCGTGTAATCTGGTTTCGGAATTCGAAATTCTCAATGATCTCCTGCACGTTCGGCGAGAAACCTTCCAGGTAAGCCTCGAAATCGGCCTGCAACTGCTGTGGGTTGGCGCGGGACCGCAACTCGCGCAACGTGAATTTGGACGTGTTGTAGAAGGCTTGTCCGGCTGCAGTGCGCAATGGGCCGGCTTGGTTGGTGAGACCCATCTGGTCGAGTGAAGCCTTCATGTCGAGCACGGCCTGTTTGGTGGGTTCGAGCACCGCGTCGAGCCGGCGCAACACCATCATGGGCAGGATCACGTCGCGGTACTTGCCGCGCACGTAGAGGTCGCGGAGCACGTCGTCGGCGATGCCCCAAATGAAGTTTGCAATCCACGATAACTGGTTTTGTTCCATGCCTGCTCTCTGCTATTTTTGCTGGGATGGGGCAATCACGGCAGAGCCGGCCCCCGTGAGATAGGGTGATTGTAGTCTCAACTGAGACCAAGCGCAGCTACATCCTGTTGCAATGAGCGTTGTAGCATTGACCATGCTACATAGCTCCGGGCTATGTAATCGCCTAATACTCCTGCTTCAAAAACGCCACAATCCGCCGGTTGATGTACATGCGCGTCTGCCGCGAAGACAGGTGCCCTCCGGGGATAGGTTCGATCACGAGTGGTAGCGGGAAGATCCGCCGGGCCCGCGGTTCCACGCGCTCCGCCGGGAAGAAGATATCCTCGCCGGCCAGGAAAATCAGCACCGGCACACGCAGACCGCATAGTTCAGCCTGGCTCGTCGTTTTCGGACCCTCGATGCGCATCTTGACGTTGCGCAGCATGGCGTCGACAAACTGGATAAAGGCCTCATCCGTTTCGCTCATCATCGGTTCGCAAGCGCGCAACAGACGGTCGCGGTTGGGCACGAGCAGATAGATCGCCCAGGGGATGAGCAGCTTGCGTGCAATCCGGATCAGCGAGCCATTCGCGATCCCAGAGGGGGTGGAGAGCACGGCTTTCGAGATCCGCTCCGGCGCGACGGTCGCCAGGCGCAGGAAAATGCCCGACCCGAACGAACTGCTGACGAAGGGAACCGATGCCAATCCAAGCCCATCCAGCACGTCGACGAGCCAGTAGCCATAATCATTCCCCGCTGGGGAGATGTACGTTTGAGCGCTGCGCACCGATTGGCCCATCGTATCAGGCGCGTAGACGCGAAACGCCCTGGCCAGCGCGGGAAACAGGCTGAGGTTATAAGCCGCGTTGGCATACACGCCGTGCACCGTCACGAGCGGCGGCGCATCCTGTGGGCCGGCGACCAGCACATGCGTGTCGCCAAAGCGCGTCTTCACGAAACAGCTTTCGGTCGGCATCTCCAGATGAGCCAACTGGTCGTCGTAGAGCGCGCGCAACTCGGATTCGCCGGCGGATGATTTGTAAATGGAGGAGCGAGACATCTTTTGCATTGTAGGTCGATCCACCACCTCGATTGCAGATCATCCTGGGGCAAAGCCGATGGGCACCCTCCCGAAGGTTGGCATTACATCGCCAACGGAGTTGGCGCGCCACAACCTGCACCAACCACATTTAGTCACAACCAAAGGTTGCACACGTGAACTGCCATGGTGCAGACCACGCACTCACACCGGCGGCATTCTTTGCGCGAACGCGCCAGTAAAAGGTATGGGAGTAATCCTCAAGATCGGCAAAGACCCTAATCGACGTGCCCACATAGGACCACTTCGTTCTTTGCCAGCTCGAAAAGGTCGGCTTAGTTCCAAGCTGAATATCGTACGAGTCGGCGCCTTCCACGGCATTCCAAACCAGGGTTGGATCGTCGGGAAGACCGGTCGCGCCGTTAGCAGGAGAAACCAGAACAGGAACGGCGGGTATTGCTTTGTTTGTGACTGTAAAACTCCAAACCGGCGACCAGGGGCTGGTTTGGCCGTTCGCCGAAGCGTTGACCCGCCAATAGTAGGTGGTACCCTTGGAAAGCCCGAATACGGTCCATCCCGTGGCATCCTGGACCTGTGCATCCGTAACGAGCGAGGTGAAGGTCGAATTCTTCGAAATCTGGACTCGATACGTCTCTCCCGAAATAGACAGAGTCCACCTGACCGTAACTTGTGGGGGCAAATCCGTTGCTCCGTTTGCTGGCGACGCCTGCGTGGGCACAGCGGGAGCGCTAGCAATTGCCACCTCAGGAATCAGCAAATTCACCATCAACAGGATCGCTACAGCCGATACTGTCAGTCGCCATTTCATACAACACTCCTTTTGAGCAGTGGATGATATGCCATTCCACTCTCGCGCTTCACTTATATAACGCCCGACCCCCTCCGTTCGGATTCTCGTCAACACCAGGACTGGCCGGTCCATGACCGCCACATAACCGGCAACTCCGTTCCGCGCGATTGGCTGCAACTGACCTACTGGAGTCAGCAATGTGGACGCAACGGCTTCAACCGCTGATTTCCAAGTCTTCATGCACCAGCCGGACTGACGCTGCGCGCCAGCTTGACAGTAACCACGCCATCAGCCATACTCTATAAATAAACCGAGTCTCTGTTTATTAAAGACATTCAATTATGGCACGCACTGTCAAGAAAGAAGAATACAGCGCGAAGCGCAACGAAATTCTCGCTGCGGCACAACGCCTCGTCTATACCAAAGGCTATGAGCGGATGACGATTGGGGACATCCTGGCGGATTTACAGATTTCCAGCGGCGCGTTCTATCACTACTTTGACGCGAAGCCAGCCGTGCTGGAAGCGCTCATTGAACGGATACGGGAAGAGTCGGAAAAGCCACTCCTCCCCATCGTCCATGACCCTGACCTGCCCGCCCTCGAAAAACTCCAGGGCTTCTTTACGACGCTTGACCGTTTGAGAGTCGCACAGAAGACGGTTGTCGTCGATATGCTGCGCGTCTGGTACGCCGACGACAACGCCATCGTCCGTCAGAAAGTGGACGAGGCGGTTATCCAACAGCGCGCGCCGCTGCTGGCAGAGATCGTCCGTCAGGGCATTCAGGAAGGCGTCTTCACGACCGCCTATCCTGACCAGGCGGGCGAAGTCATCCTATCCCTCTTACAGGGCATGGGGAACACCCACGCCAGGTTATTGCTCTCGTTAGAACAGGAGCGCGACGAGCTGCGCTGCATTGAACGCATTGTCACGACCCATGCCGCCTATATGGATGCGATTGAGCGTGTGTTGGGCGCGCCCCCCAATTCCTTATATCGTACTGACGCCGAAGCCGTGAAGGTGTGGGTAACTGCGATAAGAGAGGATGCCTAGAACGGACGTGGCTGCGACCGACGTGATGATCCCTGGCGGTCCATTCTCTGGACGAACGGGCCTCGAAAAATAACGGGAACAACTTACCCGAACGAAGGAGCTTTCGTATGAAACAAAACCAATCCAGCACCACAGCCGAAGGCATGGCCCTGGTGCGCGCCATCGAGTCGTCAAGACCGGCAGGCCAGCGGATTTGCTACGACCCAGTAGCCCGCTCGCTGATAAACGGTTTTTCATATACCATGAGCAAACTGGTGATTGATTCCGGCATCTACGCCCGAATCAGCCAGGGAGCGCTGGAATTCATCACCGCCCGGGAGCGCTACATCGACGATTACCTCAAGGCGTGCCTGAGCGAAGGGCTCGACCAGGTCGTCATCCTGGGCGCCGGGTTCGATACGCGCGCGTACCGCATCCCGGGAATTGAGAAGACACGGGTGTTCGAAATCGATCACCCGGCCACCCAGGAAGTCAAGCTGAAGAAGTTGAAGAAGGTCATCGCCCCCCTGCCCGATCACGTCACCTTCATCCCCGTGGACTTCAATACCCAGACGCTCGGCGAGCGCCTGCCGGCCAGCGGCTACGACGAGCACGGCAAAACGCTGTTCATCTGGCAGGGCGTGACCATGTATCTTACTGCCGAAGGCGTCGATAGCACGCTGGCGTTTATCGCCAACCATGCCGGTCCAGGTAGCGCCGTGATCTTTGACTACTTCTACAACGAATTCCTGCGCGACACGAGCCGCCCTGAGGTGAAGAGGCTACGGCGGACAATGCAAGTGATTGGCGAGGAGCACATTTTCGGGATTGATGAGGGCCAGCTTGAGCCATTCCTTACCCGGCGCGGCTTCCGCGATGTTCGCAATGCGGATGCCGAAGAGCTAAAACGGCTCTATTTTACCGGCCCGAATGCCAGGCGCGTGATTGCCGCAGGCGCTGCCATTGCATCGGCAAGGGTGAACAAATGACAACTGCAACCGCTTCGGTGACGACCATGCCTAAGGCGGCCAGGACGTGCCTCGTCACGCGCGCCTCGTCCGGAATCGGCTTCGCCACTGCGCTCGAACTGCTGCGCGCCGGCTACACCGCATACGGCGTCGCGCGGCCGGTGGCCACGTCCTTGCGATGAACATCACGAACGAGGCTGACATCGAGCGCGTCGTGCGTACCGTTATCGACGAACAGGGGAGGATCGACGTTCTGGTGAACAGCGCGGGGATTGGGATTCACGGCTCCATCGAGGATGTGTCGCTGGAGCAGGCACACAATCGGTTCGAGGTGAACCTCTTCGGATTGGCTCGACTGATCCAGCTTGTCTTGCCGCACATGCGTAAGCAGGGGTCGGGCACGATCGTCAACATCTCATCAATCGGCGGCGAAATCGCCCTCCCCCTCGGCGCCTGGTACTACGCAACGAAACACGCCCTTGAGGCATTCTCCGACACGCTCCGCCAGGAGGTCAAGCAATTCGGTATCGACGTGGTGATCATCCAGCCTGGCATCATCAAGACCGAGTTCGAGAAGGAGACACCACAGGAGCTGCGCACCATCTCTGGGCAGGGAGCGTACCGGAATGTTGCCGAGGCGATGGCAAAGCGAGCCGAGACGTCTCTCGGTGAGGGCAGTAGAGCCTCCGATCCCGTCGTGGTTGCGAAAACCATCCGAAAGGCCGTCGAATCAGCCACACCGAAGCCGCGCTATGCCATCGGCTACCTGGCCGGGACGATGTTGCTGCTCAACAAGCTCCTGCCAGCCCGCCTCTTCGACAGGATGGTCACGATTCAGCCCAAATAACACGGGCGACCGCCAACGCTTGCAAAATAGAGATAGACCGTCCCTCGACTCACGCCTGCTTCATCAGCAATATCGCTCATGGTTGTCTTGTCATATCCCTGATGGACATCCCTGACGGACAATCACTGCTGCCGCCGCGCTTAGAATCTGCTGCTGGCGTTCGTCACTGTCGGGCATTCATTTCCTCCAGCCCTTCTTCTTGTTCTTGCTGCTCTTGGCCTCTTCCAGGGATATTGCATATTGCTCCATTGGCCCACACCCTCTTGACAAATCACTCGAAAGTAACTACACTCGCTTTGTGATTAGAACATTTGTTCCGAACAACAACCCAGTTTTACCGTCACCGCTGGCGTGACAACCAGTGACAACAGTTGTCACTTGTCACATGTCACAACGCCCGCCCTGACTAACCTTCGCAAGGGGGGTGGGCCTATCTTCCGGCCGTTTTCCTGGAATGGTCCAACTTCTCTCTTCATCTGAACTGATCGCCTCATCGACAGCGATTCTCAATCTGAAAAATCCAGCACCTTTTTGCGGAAAATCCGCTGTCTACGGCCATTCAGTATCGACCTATACGATCACGAATTGCATCCAACTTGGCACTCAAACGGTAAAATCGGGGATGAGAGCTTGATGTTTGCCGTCATCTGTAACATAAACGCGCAATCGCGACTTGTATCTTCCTGGTTCGGGTTTCAGATTGAGAATTGCTGCCTCATCGACCACAGTCTTGACTTTTCACCCCTTTTGCTCTATCCTGATGACTGAAATTCACGTGACCAAATTTCTAAACTGGTCATAAGGCACTTGGAGGAGTTTTTTGGCACCGAAGAAGCAGGAGTCAAACAGCCAACAGCGCGAAGCCTCTGGGCGGCGGGAGCGTGCCCATCGTATTCTGGACGCTGCCGCCGCATTGATCCTGCGTTGGGGCTATGACAAAACCAATGTCGAAGACATCGCCAGGCAAGCGGGAGTGGGGAAAGGCACTATTTATCTGCACTGGAAAACACGAGAAGAACTTTTCCGAGCGCTCATCAAACGTGAACAGTTGGCGATGGCGGCAGATTTCAAGCAGCGCATCAGCGAAGATCCGGCGGGCGCAACGTTGCACACTATGTACAAACACTATGTGTCTGTTCTCATGAAACGTCCGCTGCTCAAAGCGTTGATCCTGCGTGATACAGATGTGCTGGGGAAGTTCGCGCACAGTGAGCACAGCAGTGCTGCCTTCATCGAGAGGGTAGCGGGTTTCAAAATCTACCTCGAATTTCTGCGTGAACATGGTCTGGTGCGGACTGATCTCAGCATGCGAGAGCAAGTGTATATGTTGAGTGCCATCGTGATGGGGTCTTACCTCATTGCGCCCTGGATGCCGGATGAACTCACCCTCACCGACGAGGAGCTTGCCGATCTGGTCGCCGACACCGTGCAACGCTCCCTGGAATCTGGCCGCTCTGCCTCAGCGGATGAATTACAAGTCATTTCCCATACTTTTCTGGAACAACTGAACCGCGGTATTGCGCTTTACGAAGCACAGTTTCAGCATGACCTGGACTCATGAAGCCTTCAGGCGAGGGTCAGTATCCACTTGAAGCAATGTACCTTTGAACCGAAAGGAGTGTGAACAACTTGACAACCAACCCAGTGATGATCCAGTCGAGCCGCGTGACGACGGAAGGGGATGAGCTTTTCTACGAAGTGCGTGGACAGGGACAGCCGCTGCTGATGATCGCCCCCGGTGGCGGGGATGGATGGCAGTATTCATTCGTTGCGGATATTCTCGCGGATGAATACAAAGTCATCACCTACGACCGCCGCGCCAATGCTCGCAGCACGATGAACGTCCCCCAAAACTTCGAGATCAGCCAGCAGAGCCGCGACGCAGTGGCCGTGCTGCGCGCGGCCGGCGAGACCTCCGCCTTCGTTTTTGGCAACAGCAGCGCTGCGGTCATTGCGCTGGACATGGCAAAGACCCAGCCTCAGGCAGTCCGGGCAGTCGTGGTGCACGAAGCGCCGATCCCGCGCGTGCTTCCGAATGCCAGAAAATGGCAACGCTTCTTTGCCGGCGTCTATTTGACCGCATTCCGCTTTGGCTCGTCACTGGCCGCGCTCCAGTTCATGCTTGGCGTTGAACTTCCGGTACGACAACTGATCAAGGCTACCAGGGATGTAAACATCCACAGGGAGCAGAGCAGCGAACGCTACATCAGCTCGAAGGATTCCGTCGATGTCCTGGCGAAACTGGAGCTGCTGCCCGTCACCAACTACCTGCCGGACGTCGAGAGGATCAGGCAAAACGGGGTCAGGGTATTCATGGCGGTTGGAAAATGCGCTCTGGATAAAAAGACGTGGTACGCCCAGGCGGCTCAAATTCTGGCGGAGCAGCTCGGCTGTGAGCTGGTGACTTTCCCTGGCCATCATGGTTCTTTTATGGATATGCCTGCCGAATGGGCCGCCACGCTGCGCAGTGTTTTACACAAAGCGGAAGGAGTAAACCAGGGGTAACCACGTCAATCACTGGTTGGCCGCGCCTTCCCTGGAGAGGGGAATGGCAATCGCACGGGATTTGGGCCTGCTCGGCAAGCCTGGTGTTGAAAAGTATCTGAAGGTGGCACAGACGATCCACCGGCATGGGCTGCTGCGCAGGCTCTTGTTTGCCCCTGTGCGGACCGCGGCGTTGAGGCAACGCGTCATTTTGGACGTGTTGTCGTTACCGATCAAGACCAAAAGGCATTGAAGGCGTCCAGGTCATCCACGAACAGCCAGAAGGCGGCCACCTTCCCGTCCTCGAAGAAGTAGATGCTGGTGCCGGTCCACGCCAGCCGGCGCCCGCCCAGTTCCGCCTCGAAGCGATGGCGTATGGCGAGATGGTCGTCGCTCCTGGAGGTGTCGATGAACTCAATGTGGTGGGGCTTGCCCGCGAGCAGTTGAGTGCGTCTCTGATTCAGCCAGAGGATTTCCTCCCACCCGCGATACGTCCCCGCAAGGGCGTTGCGGCCTGGGATGTGATATACGGCGCGATCGTCCATGTATGGCTGGGCTGCCTCCCAGTCACCGCTGAGAAGCGCCACGGACAGGCCGCTGATGCTGCGTTCATTTCGGTGAACCACCGACACCCCATTTATGCCAGACAAACTGCTGAACTGAGAAACGACGACGACACCGTCACCCCAGCCGATCTCAACCGGCATCTGGCATGGGCATCGCGGCTCGATAAAACCAGGCTTCAGACAACACAAGAGCAAGAAAAGCAGCCTCTCCCCCCGACCGCTTTTCCTGCCCTCGTGTCCGAACCAAGCACCCCTACCAGGCCCCCCCCGGCGGGTGCATCTGCTCTTAATATCGTATCTGGAGGGGCAAATCCCTCACGGACCTGGCTAAAAAACACCTAAAAAATGTCAGTTCAATCTGCATCCTCAGATGCAGGCTGAACACTCAGGGCTGGGACGGAGCAAAATGTCCCCAACCGCGTTATCGCCAAGAAGACGCTCCCGAGACGGGGGCTGTGAGCAGCGTGGAGGGCGACAGAGCGAGAGCATCGGACGAGCTGAACGACTGAGCACTGCGCACTCAGCACTCGGTACTCGGTACATCCGACGCCGGTTGTCAGTTGTCAGAACGCCCTGACAACCGCGCCTGAGCACTGGGCACTGCGCACTCAGTCCTCAGCACTCGGAACTTCGAGCCGCCGGTTGAACACTCAACTCAAATAGTCGTGGATGTTGTGCGCGGCGGCGTAGGCAGCCGCCTCGGCGCGGTTGTTCACGTGGAGTTTGGAGAACACCGAGCTGACGTAGTTGCGCACGGTGCCCTCGCCCAGCGAGAGGATGTCGGCGATTTCGCGGTTGGTTTTGCCTTCGGACAGATGAACCAGAACGCGCAACTCCTGCTCGGTCAGGTCCGAGAAGGCGCTCTCTTCCTTCTTGCGCGCCTGCTCGCGCATGCGTGCAAACACGCGCGAAGTGGTGGTGGGGTCCAGCGTGGATTCGCCCCGGCCCACCGTCTCAATCGATTTGATCAGATCGTTGCTGCCGATCTGCTTCAGCACATAGCCCGACGCCCCAGCGGCGATGGCCTCAAACAGGGTGTCGTCATCGCCGTACGAGGTCAGCATGATGACCTTGACGTCTGGCGCCGCCTGCGTCACCTCGCGGCACGCCTCGATGCCGTTCATGCCATTCAGCCGCACGTCCATGATGACGATGTCAGGCCGGTGCAACAGCGCCTTGCGCACAGCTTCCTGGCCACTGGACGCTTCGTCCACAACCTCAAAATCAGGGTGCCGGCTCAACAAGGCACGCAGCCCAACACGCACTACCTCATGGTCGTCTACCAACAACAGTCTTAGTTTCGGCATCGTTTACGTTTACTTCGAGTGTTACGACGGTGCCCTTCCCGTGTGTGGCCCGAATATCCAGCGTACCGCCGAGCAACTGCGCCCGTTCGCGCATGTTGCGCAACCCACGCCCTACCTGTCCCTGGGAAGGCAGATCACCAGTACCATTATCACTGATTCGCAGACAAATGACATGACGCGCGTCATCGCGTTTGCCGTTGCCACGATTCCTATTGTCGCGATTCTGATCGCCACGATTCCTATCGCCGCATCCATCATAGCGCAATTCCACAGAAACCCGCGTGGCTTGCGCATGCCTGGCAATGTTATTCAGCGCCTCGCGCGCGATTTGGTAGACGTGCTGGCGCTGCTCCGCCGAGAGCGTCCCCCAGGGCCGGCCCTCTGCCATCCAGCGTGTTGGCAGCCCCGTGCGCGCCCGGAACTCCTCCACGACCTGGCCCAGCCCCACGGTCAGGTTTTCTTCGGTGCCGGAGGTGCGCAGGTCGTAGATGTAATTGCGGATGCCCTGGATGGTCTTGTTGAGCGCACCAATAGCGGCGTCCAGGTCGCCGCGCGCCATGGCCAGCGCCACGCCCGCGTCCTCGGGTCGCCCGCCTGCTTCCGACGCAGCGTCGATGGATTGGCGCGCACCTTCCAGCACCAGCCCCGCCGCGTAAATCGACTGGATGGTGGTGTCGTGCAGCTCGCGGCTGATGCGTTCGCGTTCCGCGCCCAACGACTTCTGCCGCTCCAGCGCCTGGGCCAGGCGGTCCGCCTCGATGCGGAACACCTCGAGCGCGCGAAAGAAGAAGAAGGTGATGACACCGCCGGCGATGGCGCGCAGGATGCCCACCGGTATGCCGGTGAGGATGTATACCGTCTGATCGTTCAAAACGTTGGCAGGAAAAGACGCCAGCGGCGGCGCCAGCAACCCTTCGACCAGCACGTAGAGCACGAAGCCATATCCCGCCACGCGCAAGGCGTTGATGACGCGTTCGACGTGCAACGGGCCGACCAGGTGGCTGGCCTGTTGGCGCAGGCCGTACGCCACTAGCAGCGCCGCCGGCGTGCATACGCCATAGCGCAGCGCCGCTTCGATCACGTCGTTGTTGGTGTACCCGGTGCCGCTGTCACCCCGCACTAGCACATGCTGTACGGTGATCAGTGCCGTGATCACGGCGAACGCGCCGAAGGATACATAACGCGTCACCCGCGGCGGGACAGCCGGCTCGTTGAGCTTCAGGCCGGCGCCCAGCAAGGCCAGGAACGTGGCGGCGTACACCAGCAATTGCATAAAACGCAGATCCTGGATGGCCACCGGTGGCAAAAGCGCGGCCTGCACTGGGATGAAGCTGTTGCCCCAGGTAGCCACCGCCTCCAGGATGCCGAAGCCGGCCAGCCAGGGCAGCGCGCGCGCCAGTTCCAGTTCGCTGCGCTGGCGCCATTGCAGACCCATCGTGACGCCCAACACCAGGAAGACCTGGCCGTGCACGAACTGCACGATCACGTCATTGGCGGCAAAGAACGAAAGCAGGAGCGCTCTGACCTGGTCTATCATGTTTTTCTACCCACGTATAATCGTAAGCGTGATCACTACGGCCGAGTTCCTGTACATCACGGCTGCCATTCTATCCATCATTGCGGCCTTTCTCATCATCACTGCATACTTTGGCGCACGCCGCGGCCAGCGCGCGGCCTACTACTCCACACGGCGCGAGGCACATCGCCAGGCGACTCGCCGCGCCTCGACTGGGCTTACCATGTTCGTCATCGCTGCCGGGTTGGCCATCGTGGGGAAAATCATCCCTTCTGAACTGGTTCAGCCCGCGCCGGATGAACCGCCGCTGGCGCCACCCAGCGTGATCGTCGAAACCGTCACGCCGCCGGCCCAACCGACTGTTTTTATCGTCCCGTCGTCCACACCTGCGCCGACCCGCACACCCGAACCGACGCGCACGCCCAGGACCACCACAGCCCATATCATTATCCCCACAAAAACGGCGACCGCCACGATTTTCGATAAACACATGACGCTATCTGCCATCAGCAGTGCCGTCGACGCGGCCGGGCAACCCATCAGCCCCACGACTGAGTTCACGCAAGGGGTGTCGACCATATATATCTTTTTCGATTACCAGGACTTGCCCAAGGGTGCGCTCCTCCGCCATACCTGGTTCCATGACGGCGGCAGCGTGCACTTCGAATCGATCACGTGGACAGAGCCAGAGAGCGGTGTGGCGCACGTCTCATGGTCACCGCCGAAAGGCTTCGAGGCCGGCCTGTACGAAGTGCGCCTCCTGCTCGGGAACACCAAGCAGTTCACCGCCAATTTCATAGTAAGGTGAAGATGGTTATTGGTAGCTGGTCGCTATGCTCACCCTTCAACAAGTCACCCACCTGGCGCTCGAACACGGTTTCGACCTTGTCGGCGTCGCGCCTGCCGGGCCCACCCCGGGCGGCCAGGCCTTCATGGACTGGCTCAGCGTCGGGTACGCGGGCGAGATGGGCTACCTGGCGCGCGACCCACAGCGCCGGCTGGACCCGCGCATGGTGCTGCCGGGCGTACGCAGCATTCTCATCGCCGGCGTCAGCTACGATACGCAGGCCGTCCCACACGACGTGCTGCGCGACCCATCGCGTGGGCGCATCGCGCGCTACGCCTGGGGCGCGGACTACCACGACATCATCACTCCACGCCTGCGCGCGCTGGGCGAGCGGCTGGCACAACGATCGCGCGCCTACGTGGACACCGGCCCGCTGCTCGAACGTGCCTGGGCCACCCGCTGTGGGCTGGGCTTCGTCGGCAAGAACACCTGCCTGATCCACCGCACGCGCGGCTCGTACCTCTTCCTCGGCGCCGTGTTGCTCGGCGAAGAGATCGAGGGGGAGAGAAGGGGAGAGGGGGAGAGAGGGAGAGGGGGAGAAGAGGAGAGAGAGGAGAACGGGAACGAGAAGCTGGAAGGTAACAATCCATCCATCTCCCACTCTCCCTCTCTCCCCGGCTGCGGTGAGTGCACGCGCTGCCTGGTAGCGTGCCCCACGCAAGCTTTCCCGGCGCCTGGGGTGTTGGACGCGCGACGCTGCATCTCGTACCTGACCATCGAGTTGAAGGAGACCATCCCGGTGGAACTGCGCCCGCTGATGGGCAACTGGATCTTCGGCTGCGACGTATGCCAGGACGTGTGTCCATACGTGCGGCGCTTCTCCACACCTACACACGAGCGCGCGTTCTACCCCGCCGGCGTCGAGCGCGCCGCGCCCAGGCTGCTGGATGTGCTGGCGCTGGACCGGGCGGGGTTCAATGCGCGCTTCAAAGGCACACCGCTCATGCGTGCCAAACGGCGCGGCCTGCTGCGCAATGCCTGTGTGGCGGCAGGCAACTGGGGCAGCCCGGAGGCGCTGCCGGCGCTGCAAAATCTGTTGCACGACGACGAGCCGCTGCTGCGCGAGCACGCAGCCTGGGCCATCGCCAGGTGTCAGACTTCTTCGAAGAAGTCTGACACCTAGCGTCATCTAACGTTATATAGTGGGGGGCGTCGCACAAGGCGACGCCATGTTTCGCGAGGTAGCCGCGCACCTGCGCATAGTAAGGATGAACGATGATCAAGCGACAGCCGTACATCACAGCCCGTAACTCTACAACCCGCCGCCTGTTCGCCCGCTATCGCGCTCGCTACCGCGCCCGCTGCTGCATCCTGGCCCTATGCGCCAGCCTGGCCCTCCTGCTCCAACCCGGCATCGTGCCAGCCGCCGCAGCCCGCGCGGCTCAGCCAGCCGCTCAGCCGGCTCTCCAGGTGAACGCGCCACTGTCGCACGAATTGCAGCAGGCGCTCAGCACCAGCGCACC
>JAMDDR010000152.1 GCA_023488685.1 Chloroflexota bacterium
TCACCATGTTCAAGCCGGACGGCACGCCAGTTCGGGCCAAGGTCAACGTGACCTTCAAGCAGGTTGACCAACAACCCGGCGCGCAGAATCCGACCACACGCAGCGAACCCCGAAAGATCTGGGTCGTGCACGAAGGCCAGACGTTGGATTGGATTGCATACCAGGAATATGGAGATCCGGCCTGCTGGCGGCACATCGCCGAGACCAACGGTCGGCCAGACCCCATGCAACTGCGCCCGGTACAGGTGCTCCAACTGGTGCCGCTGCCGTGACAGCCACACGGTGGTGTACCGACTAAGGAGCGTACAAGTGCCTGGTACGACGAAGTTCATCTACTTACCTATCATCAAGGTCGGCGGAACCGACTTGCCGAAAGACAAAATCGAGGACTTGATCGAGGTCGTGGTGGACACAAGCCTCCACATGCCGGATATGTTTACGATCAAACTGCGAGACATGAGGTTGAACTGGGCGGACGACTCAAGCCTCGATATCGGGAAGGAAGTGGAGATTGCACTCAAAGGTGAGGGTGAGTCCCAACAGGTCACGCTGATCACGGGCGAGATCACGAGTCTGGAGCCCGATTTCGACGCTGTCGGAATGTGCACCTTCTTGATCCGCGGTTACGACAAGTCGCACCGCCTGCATCGGGGAAAGAAGACGCGCACCTTCCTGAAAATGAAGGACTCGGATCTTGCATCCAAGTTCGCGGGGGAAGCCGGGCTCAGTGCAGTCGTGGACACCACGTCGGTCACTTATGACTGGATACTGCAGAACGACCAGACCAACATGGAGTTGCTGCTGTCGCGCGCCGAACGCATCGGATACCAGGTGGCCACCGGTGAGGGCAAGTTGTACTTCAAGCAGGGAACGGCCACGCTGGCCACGGGCCCTGAGCTCGTATACTGCCAGAATTTGCTGAGGTTTTCGCCGTCCTTCCGCGCCGTCCACCAGGCCGATACCGTGAAGGTCCTAGCTTGGGATGCGCTTCAGAAGAAGCAAATAGTGGGCCAGGCAACCGCCAGCACGGCACTCAACCAGGGGGGAAATACTCAAACAGGGGGGGCCAAGGCCAAGAGCGCGTTCGGTGGCAGCGCCGAGGCCGTGGTGGTGGACCATCCGGTCGCCACAGCTGACGAGGCCAAGGCGATAGCGCAAGGCCTGGAACAGGATATCACACGCGAATACGTACAGGCGGAAGGTGTGTGTGAGTTCCACGCCGGAGTGAGAGCGGGAAACACAGTCACGATCAAGAACGTAGGCAGTCGTTTCAGCGGTAAGTATTTCGTCACGGCATCCACGCACAGGCTTACTGCAGACTACTGTGCTACAACCTTCACCATCTGCGGCCGCCATCCTGACACCGTCAGCCACCTGGTGAACGGCGGCACCAGCAATGGCGTTCATCGGGACGTGATGCCCGGCGTGGTGCCGGCCATGGTTACGAATCTTAAAGATCCGGATGACTTGGGGCGCGTCAAAGTGAAGTATGCGTACTTGGGCGAGATCGAAAGCGACTGGGTGCGCATCGCTGTGCCGATGGCCGGCGCCCAGCGCGGTTTCTACTATCTACCGGAGGTCAACGACGAGGTCCTCATCGCCTTTGAGCACGGCGACGTTCATCGCCCCTATATCGTCGGTGCGCTGTGGAGCAAGACCGATAAGCCACCCATCGCCCAGAGTGAGGCGGTCGGAGGTGACGGCAAGATCAAGCAGCGCGTCATCAAGTCCACCAGCGGCCATATTGTCATCCTCGACGATACAAAGGGCGCGGAGATGGTCACGATCCGCGACAAGACGGGTAAGAACGAGATTATCATCGATTCGGCGAAAAACAGCATGACCATCAACGTTGAGGGCGACTTCGCGGTCAATGCCAAAGGCAAGGTCACGATCAATAGCACCCAGGATATGACCCTGGACTCGAAGGCGAAGGGCACCATCAACAGCGTGCAGGACATGACGGTCAACTCGAAGGGCAAGGCCAACATCAAGGCAATGACCGGCATGGATCTCAACGGAACCGGCCCGACCACGCTCAAGGGTGCGACAATCGAGGTCAATGGTACAGGACAGACCGCGGTCAAGGGCGGTGCGATGGTCCAGATCCAGGCTGCGCTAGTCAAGATAAACTAGAGAGGTGTGCTATGTTTCCTGCGGCACGCGTGGGCGATACGACAGTAACCGGCGACACGATCACCGGGCCCGGTGTCCCTGTCGTGCTCATAGGCGGCATGCCGGCTTCCGTGGTGGGTGACCTGGTAGCAGGTAACGCCTGCACGGGAGCTATTTCCATGGGCAGCATGACCGTACTGATCGGCGGACGCCCGGCTGCACGTGTAACCAGCCAGGTGACAGGGGTCAATCCCTACTCAGGCGTCCCGGTGACCACGGCCGTCGGAATGGGTGCTCCAACCGTGCTGATCGGGGGTTAGGGTCTGAGCCGATGGATGACAACATTCGGGAGCGGGAGTTCCTGGGACGAGGGCTGGCCTTTCCCCTTCAGATCGACCCAAGGGGCGGGATTGCGCTCGCCAGCGGTGAGCACGACATCGAGCAGGCGATCAGAATCATACTTGAGACGATGCCCGGTGAA
>JAMDDR010000251.1 GCA_023488685.1 Chloroflexota bacterium
GGATGTTTACATCCCCAACCCCGAGCACGACCCGCAGGGCATCACCCTCACCGGCAACCTGCCGCTCTACGAGGGTACCGAGGTCCATTCGGCTGACGATGTGCCATTGTTCGCCAGTGGGCCAGGTGCGCGCTATTTCCATGGCATCCACGACAACACCGACATCTTCCTGGGTATCATGAACGCGCTCGAGCTCGACGCAACCATCACCGCGGCGAAGCCATAGCCGTTATTACACGCTGGTCAGAAACCCGACTTCTGCGAGAAGTCGGGTTTCTCACCCAAGCGGGTTTCTCACCCAAATGCTGCCATGAATGTGAACTGTAACAGGCGGAAATGGTTATTCGATGCTGCGCTGGTGTTGAGCGCCCTGATGATGTGTGCTGCCTGTGGCGCGCCTGCACCGATAGACGGCGCTGCCCCGTTCGCGTTAGCGGCCAGCGCTGCCGTTGCACCCACATCCACCCACGCACCATCGAGCGCGCCGAATACCGTTACACCGGCAAATGCTGCAACAGCAACGGTAACGCCGGTAGCACCGGCTTCCGAGGCACCACCGCCTTCTGAGGCGGCTCCCACAGCTACCGCCGAGCCGCAGCCTCAACCGGCGCCGCTGGACCAGGCGTCGAATGATCAGTCACCACAATCGTTGGACTTTATCAGCCTCTACAAAGGCGCGTCGATCACGGGGCCCATCTTGTCCGATCAGGCCAAAGCGCTGCATGGGCGCAAGGTGGTGATGCAAGGCTACATGGCCCCGCCGTTGAAGCCCGATATCGATTTCTTCGTTCTCACACAGACGCCGATGGTGTATTGCCCATTCTGCTCGACCGCCGCCGACTGGCCTTACAACATCGTCTTCGTTCGCATGGCCAATGGCAGTACATTGCCCGCCATGGTGCCTTCGCAGGGGATCCAGGTGTACGGCACGCTGAGCGTCGGCGTGGCAACGGATGAGGCCACCGGCTTTGTCAGCCTGGTGCGCATCATCGCCGACGACGTCGTACCGATCCGGTGACTTTCAACGTAGCTGGCTACATATATCTGCCTATGAATATCAACGTGAACGTCGATCATCCGGCCCTACACACTCAGGACGACAGGTTGGTGCCTGCCGTCAAGATAAACGCACTCGTCAAGGACTATCCCAGCCCAGAAGGTCGCACCGTGCGGGCACTTGACCTGCCGGCGCTCACCCTGCCCTTGGGGGGCGAGATCGCGATTGCCGGGCCAAGCGGCTCGGGCAAAACAACCCTGTTGAACATCATCGCAGGTCTGCTCTTGCCTTCGCGCGGCGATGTGCGGGTGCTGGGCAAACCCATCTCACAAATGAGCGAGGCACAGCGCGATCGTGCGCGTGCGCGCAACATCGGCTACGTGTTCCAGGCGAGCAACCTGTTGAGCGGATTCTCTGCGCTCGAAAACGTGCTGCTTTCCATGACGTTCGCCGGCAATATGCCTGTCTCACAACAGCGTGAGCGCGCGCGCAATCTGCTTGAGCGCGTCGGGCTGGCGGATCGGTTGAACCACCGGCCGGCGCAGTTATCCAGCGGCCAGCAACAGCGCGTCGCCCTGGCGCGCGCACTGGCAAACTCGCCCAAACTACTCCTGGCCGACGAGCCAACCGCACACGTGGATTTTGCCACCGGGCGACAGATCGTCGAACTTTTGCGGTCCATCTGTGCCGAGAACGGCGCAGCGCTGTTGCTCGTCAGCCACGACCGCGACCTGCTGGCAACGTTCCAACATGTCGTCACACTGCAGCCCGCACACGTGACGGATCACTCACCCGTCTAGATGAAGCCAAACCATGTCTATCTTCCAAATTGCCTGGCGTAATTTGCTGACGCGATGGGTCCACACGCTCCTGACCGCATTCATCATCGCAACCGGCGTGGGGCTCGCGCTGACCGTCGTCATCCTCGCCGCAGGCGCTCGCCGCGGCCTGGCGAATGCGGGGGGATCCTTCGAAATCGTCGTCGGTCCCAAGGGCAGCGCGCAACAACTCGTCGTGAGCAGCGTCCTATACCAGGATGTGCCCATCGGCAACTTCGACTACGCCAATTACGAGGAATTGATGAAAGATGCGCGCGTGCGCGACGCCATCCCGATCGGCCTGGGCGATAACGTGGCCGGGTTACGGCTGGTCGGCACGATGCCTGAGCTGTTCACGATCCGGTTGACCCCTGCGCAGCCACCCTTTTACCAGGTGGCTGCCGGTCGTGCGTTCAGCGCAGAGTTCGAGGCCGTGTTGGGGAGCATGGCTGCCCGGCAATTGGGTCTCACCATTGGCGACACGCTCATCTCCGCACACGGCACCATGGCCGAAGTCAATGAGAGTGAACACGCAGGCAGCCCATATCGCGTGGTCGGCATCCTCGCGCCGACGCAGACGCCGGCTGATCTGGCCATCTACGTGTCGTTAGACAGTATTTGGGAAGTGCATGGGATAGAGCACGAAAGCCACGCAGGCGAAGACGCGGACATCCAACCACTGGAAGTGACCGCAGTACTGGTGCGCGGCAAGGATATCAGCTCGTCCTACCAGATCTACCAACAGATCAACGCAGGCCCACGCGCGCAAGCGGCCTTGCC
>JAMDDR010000080.1 GCA_023488685.1 Chloroflexota bacterium
ACGGTGACGTCGGCCTCGCTCACGTGAGCCGCTTCGATCTTGCGCACGTAGCGCCACACGGCACTGTACTGGCCCGGGAACCGGTAGTCATCGCGCAGCCGCTGGTACAGGGCCATCACCTCCAGCCCCTGCGCGCGCATCGTCCGGATCAAGCCATATCATCAGTCTGACGGATGAGGAGATGCGGCATGGGCGGAAGAGCGCCTCACGACTGTTCGACGGGCGCAAGTTGCAGGTGGCGGAGGAACAGAGCAGTGAACTGATTGTCGCCATCGAGCCGATCCCAGCCAACGTGGGGGATGGTCGCGACTTGCCAGCCGTGATAGATCAGGTCGAGGAGCACAGCGGGCTGACGGTCGAGCGCGTCATCGCGGATGGTGCCTATGGGACCGGCGACAACCGTGCCGAGAGCCAGGCACGCGAGATAGACTTGGTCTCGCCATTGGCAGTACCCGCCGACGCCGAAGTCGCTAAAGCCAATTTCACGCTGGATTCGTCAACGAACACGGTGACGTGCCCGCAGGGACACACCACCGCCACGTACAAAGCCGTCAAAGATGACCAAGGGCGTCCCACCAAGACCTTCACCTTTGACCGAGCCACGTGTGCCGCCTGCCCTCTGTTCTCCCGCTGTGTGCGCAGTAAGACCCAAGGTCGCACCATCACGACGCATTATCACGAAGATTTACTCCACGCCGCTCGTGAGCGCCAACGCACGCAGGAGTTCAAAGTCACTTACAAGTTGCGTGCCGCTGTCGAACGCAAGATTGCCGAGTTGGCTGGCCATGGCGCCCAACACGCCCGTTATATCGGAACAGCCAAAGACCTGCTCCAGGCTCAGTGGACGGGCGCCGTGGTCAACCTCAAGAGTCTATTCAAGCTCTTTCATGGAGACACGGACCACATGCGAACCGTGTTGATGGCCATGGCGAATGGTTGAGGAGGGTAGGAGTAGAAAGAAGGCGACGAAGTGAACATGATCTAATTAAAAGCGTGCGCTGAATCTATCTTCGGGTGATCCGAATCTGACCATGAAACCCACTCTGGCAAGCACATTGGGTACTTGCCAGGTCGATTCCTGCGGTCTGAGCACGTAATCGCTCATAAAAAGGGGTTTTTCAGCGCTCTCCTAGGGTGAATTATCATTCATTGTCACTCTGTGACGGCTTTTGACAGGTTGCACCACTGTGAAAATCGTTCCTGTGTCAAAACAGAGTGAAGCCGGCTGTTGCTTGGCCCGCTGAATCGGGCACTGCATGATGATCTCGTCCAGCGCCGACTCTGGCCGTCTCGCGAGTTCGTCATTCATGCTGCCGTCCTCGAACTCTCGCGCAGTACAACCGATCCACGCGAAGGACAACCCTGCTAATGCCGTCGGTGAGCCGAGTTGGTACGGCCTGTCGTCATGGATGAAGATGAGAAGCTAGCCCAGGCCACGTGGCTGATCCTGCGGCCGGTCGCTTGCACACAGACCTGTGCGTCAGACGTCACGTCATTTCGTGGCATGTCCCGAGGCATGGCGCGGTGAAGCGTCGCGCCGTACACACGACTTACCATGTTGGGCATCTCACTTATGGGTACGACCGATTTAAACCAGCGGGGCGGCGTGGCAGAGCGGAGCGGGTGGGTGCAGGCCGTTCATCTATCGCTTGCCTGCGCTGCGGTAGGCTGACGCGCCGCGGGCAGAAGCACTGGCGTGTGCCATACATGCGGCCAGGAATTGGTCCACCAAGTTTACCAGGTGCGCGGTATAATGCATTCCAATTGACTGGGGAAAACGCGACACGGTCAATTGGTCTCGATCGGCAGATTTTGAGGTATTTTCATCCTTCCCGACGGAAGTGCCTCTTAATCAATTGGTTCGGGGTTCGAGTCCCTGGCGGCTCATCAACTAGCTTAAATGATCAGAAACACGCGCGGTTTCTGGTCGTTTTTGTTTTAACGATGGACCTCAGTACGTATCCACCCTCTTTAGCTCTTGAAAACGCAAGCCCGTCGCTTGCTCGATCGCGCCGATAGGTACCTGGCGGTACTTACCAAAGTCAATCACCTCCACGATCGGCCCGTGTCGTTCGATTTCATCCGTCTGATAGAGCATGAAGCCCGCGGCTTTGAGATGCGAGTCCTCCACCCAGGCGACGATTTTCCAGAACGATTCTGGGACACGCATTCCTTTTCTGCGTTCGGACGCCGGCACGTCGAGCCTCAATTCGTTGAAAAACCGGTCGGTGCTCCGAAAGACCGGCCCGGCAAAATACGAGACCTTGTGACCCGCCTCACACTCGCGGGTAATGATATCTTCGAGATCTCCCCACTCGACGTTGTTGAAATCGGCAATCATCGGCGTCGCGTTCGGGATCGTGAATGAGTGTTCGTCCGCTCGCCGCATGGCATTCTCGTCAGCGCCCCACACCGCGTCCTGGCGCTTGAAGAGGTGTCCCCGCTGCATCGAGCTGCTAAAGATGGTGTCGTCAGGCTGAAAACGCTCATCCATCCGGGGGTCCCAACTCCACTTAGGGCGTTTCGGAAGACCGCCCAACCCTTGCACGCCCCAGAGCTGGCTGCCATCGATATTGCCCGCGGCGAAGAACGCAGTGCGCCGCTCGCGGTTCATCACGATGCTGTAGGTGTCGTACTTCAGTTCGGCCTTAAGTTCGGTCTCGGTCGTATTCTTGAGCGGGGCGAGCTCGCGTTTGACCTCGCTCGTCATCCGCGGCAGGGGGATGAGGTAGTCGTCGCCTAGAAACGTCGGGCGATACCCCTCGGCATCCTCGAACTTTGCGCTGCTGCGCCGTGTGATTTCTTCGGGTCTCCCGCCCTCCCCCGGCGGTAGCGCGGGTAACAGGAGGGGGGTCGTCCGCTGACTGATCGGCCCCATGCGAGGGTCGCCAGCCACCTCGCCGATCCGCTCCAGCGCCACCGCCGCTGCCGCCGCGTCGGGATTCGTCGCCGCCTTCGCCTTTTCTTCCAGCGAGTGGTAGATGCGGCTGACGCGCATGCCTTCATTGGCCACGTATCGGATCGCGTTCCGAGAGTCCCCTGCGACGGCAGGGGTTCCGTCCAGGCGCAGCACGACGCGTTGGCCGTTCATCAGTTCGGTTTTCGGCACGCCACCTCGGTGCAGGGCGACGACATACCATTGATCGCTGCACACGGGCGATCCCGACGATCCTTTGAGCGTATCGGTCCCGTAAAAGAGTGAAATCTCATTCTTTTGCGGGTCGACACTGTCGGGCACCACGGGGAGCACATCGTTGTCCCGAAGAGCGATTTTCTTCGGGCCGCCACCCGGATGCTGAATGATGTTCGCGGCCTGCCGCTGCGTCGGATCGAGCTTGCCGGTCTGTCTGTAAAGACGCAGATAGCCAAACTGAGACAGTGGGATGCCTGAGGACGTTCGCGGCGACACCGCGACGATCGCATAGTCCAGCGTTTCGTCGTTGACGAATAGAAGGTCGGGGCGCAGTCGGAACGACTTGGTTTCCATTGGATCCCCGTCGAGTCCATCTTCGTCGTCGAAGATGACCGAACCCGCCGCGGCGAAATCCTCCGTCTTGAGCACATGCCAATTGGTCATCAGGAGGCCCGGCGCCACCAGGAACCCGGTGGCGTCGCCCTCCTCGGTGGCCGGGCTGTCGCTGATCCGAATTCTGCCCACGGCCCGTGCGGCGAGGAGGGCGATGTGCAAGAAACGGATGGGACGTAAATCGTCATCACCTTGCACCTTGAGAAGTCGCTCCGCCGCCGGGAGAAAGACTTTGCGGTGACGCTCGGCGACGGCGGCCCGCTCCGCTTGGGTCTGGGGATCCGTCATGGCTTTTGCCAACGCTTTGTCATAATTGGCAAAGCGGTCAGCGGCCTTTAGGAGATCGTCAAGATTGATTGTCATGCATATGACTCCTTGTGTCCCCTCCGAGGTGTATTCATTGTAGACCCGGGTACGCATTGGCATGTTCCTGTGAGTCGTTTAGGGGACGCTCAATCTTTACCCGCTTGGTGCGTTCATGAGTGCACAGTATAGTGGACCCCAAAATTCTTCAATCACGAAACGGCCCCCAAATAGAGTACAGAAAGGGGCGATATGAGGAAGCGTTTCACACCGCAGTTCAAAACAGGAGTCGCTCGGGGGTTGCATTGGCTCTATACCCTCCCGCGCTTACGCAGCGGCGACGAGCGAGGCGAGGACCACGACCACGAGCGCGCCGGCAACCACCGCGGCCAGCATCCCACCCAACAGAAGTCCGGCTCCAAGGGTCAGCCCAAGCCCAATCACAGCCAGCACGCCATACGACACATGAGCCCGCATGGAGGTCAACGGTAGCAGACTGCTGCCCCGGCAGAGCACCAGCAGCAGCGTGAGAAGTCCGATCAGCACGAGCCCGAGCAACGCCGTCATCACCGGCACGGGTTGCAGCAGCCATAGCACCGCGCTGACCAGGATGACGAGCGCCATAGGCAATGCGGCATCGGCCAGCAACAGGCGCAGCGAATCCATGGGCAGAAACTGGCGCAAGGACGGGTCATCTGCGTCTGCGCTGAACACCCGTGTCAGGCTGGAGGTTGGCGCCACGGCAACGGCATAGAGCCACACGACGATCAGCAGCGCCGGCAGTTGGTAGGCCAGCATGGCCAACCCGCCTTGCACGAGGGCCACTGCGAAAAGCAACTTGAGCAGATCGATTGGGTTGCGGATATAGGTCAGGGCCGATCGTGCGACGAGCATGGCCAGGCCCTCAGCCTCCGGCAAATGCAGCACAGGTTTGTGGGTCGCCGCCTGGAACTGGCTCCTGGCGCGGCGATAGACGCTGGGCGCCATCCAGCGCAAGTTGCCGATCTCCCTCAATCTGGCGTAGATCAGGCTTTCGTCGGCCACGTCGATCATGTTGACGCGACTGCCCATGACGGACACGAGGGCAATGAGGGCCACCGCCACCAACACCACCGGCGTGACGACAGACAGATCGACGGATTCACCCACCAGGATCGACGCCAGCACATTCCCCGGCCAGGCGACGACGCCTGGCACCACGAATGGCAACGGCAACAACAACACCGGCGCAAGCCACAACGCGGACCGACGACGCGCGCCCGGCGCCACCATGCGGGCCAACCCGACCAGCCACGCGACCGCCCAGGTCAGTGCAACGACCGGGATGACCGCGAGCGCGGACCGCAACGCCACCATGACGGCGCCCATCGAGCCCAATCGCTGGTTCAGCGCGACCGCCACGAACGAAATACTGACGACGCTTAACACCGAGGGCAATACCAGGTCACCGAAAAAGCCAATGGTCACTGGGACCGTGCGCTGAACAGGGGAACCGCCCACGTATGCGATATCGGGTGACGAGAGTTTGTAGGGCGACGAGCGGAGTTTGAGCATGATCAGGATCGCCTGGCCTACAAAAACCAAGGTTGGCATGACGGTCAAAACATCCTGCGCGGCCGCGGCGGGCAACGCGCTTCCGATCTGTGCGATGAAACCGGCGGCGATAGCCCACATGCCTGCTGTCCACCACGCCATGAACAGCACCAGATACAGGCCAAAGGCGCGATTCATGATGTCCTGGTCTTTGGTGTCGTAGTCGACCAGGCGCAGCCAGTAATTGAAGATGCCCTGGATCTGCTTCCAGCGCAACCACAGCACGGGCAACATCAGGCCTCCTGCGCCGGGGCTTGACGCTCGGCGTGTTCGATCGTCGCGCGCAGCAAATCGTCCAGGGAGTTGGAGCCGGCGTGTAGCGCGTCCATCAAGTCGTCGGGAGTGCCATCGGCGACCACATCACCACCCTCCATGAAGAGATAGCGATCCGGGCGCACGTTCAGCGGCGATTGGTGGCTGCTCAGGAGCACGGCTTTGCCGCGTCCGCGCCGCGCCCACAGGTCATCCCACAATTGGTGGGCCGAGAACGGGTCCAGGGGACCGAAAGGCTCGTCGAGCAGCAGGAGCTGGGGATCAACCAGCAACGCCATGCATAGCGCCAGTTTGTAACGCTGGCCGCGCGACAGCGCAGCCGGCAAGGCTGCCTGGCTAGCCGTCAGGCCGAAACGCTTCAGCAGGTCCTGGGCTGTACCTCGCCAGTTGGCCAGACGATTCACCTGGGCGATGAACTGCAAATGCTCGCCGACGGTCAGATCGTTGTAGAACGGGGGTGTGTCGGGAACCAGGATCAGATTCCGGCGCATGCTGCGTTCGGCCTGATAGATCGACGTGCCCATCAGATCGACCTGGCCTTGGGTAACCTGATTCCATCCGGCGATGCAGCGCAACAGCGTCGTCTTTCCCGCGCCGTTGCGACCGGCCAGCACGACCAACTGGCCGGCTTCCACATCGAACGACACCTGGTTGAGCGCCAGGTAAGAGCCGTAGGTATACGATACGTCTGTGAGCCGCAGCAGGGGCGCCGTCACCGTATCACGCTCAGCGTTTGACGGGCTGCCGCCGTATCCACAGTGCTGCTGTGCTTGCACAGATCACCATCGGATGGCGACTGAAGTAAGTGGACACTCACCAGCGCAGTCAGCATGCGCGGGACCTGGTACTGTTCTCTCATTGGCATGATCAGTTGGTTCATGTGAATCCGCGGCCGGCGGGTCGGAATGCGGACAAGCATACCATGGAGGGATATTTAAATGGTGAGGTTTTCGGGTGTGTCGAGGCGGTCGTCGTTCATCATCTAGAGCGCCGGGATCAGCCGGGATTAGACTCCCGGAGTCTCGGAGACTCCGGGAGTCTAATCCCGTGGCATGGCCAGCGTGTTGGCGACCTGGTCGAGCACCTCCAGGTATTTGGCGTCCGATCGCCTGCCGGGCGCATAGGTCGTGCTCAACTCAACCACATGCTGACCGTTGGCGATAAAAAGCACGGCCCTCTCACCCTCCCCCAGGTACGTCACCTGCGTTACCGTATACCCCTGCGGCAGCGGCGGCAGTGCCTCGATGGTCAGGACCTTGCATTCGGAGCACTGCCCCAGCAGTGTGGCCTCGATGTAGGCACGCACCGATTCGTATCCTGCCATGTCCGCCGGCTTTAACCTTACGGAGATGGCGCGAAAATCGCCCCCCTGCTTCAAGGCGTAGATGCCGTCCGGCGGCGCGTTCATGACCAGGACCATATTTTCCGCCTCTTTCGTGTACGTAAACCAGTTCGCCGGGTAGTCGAAGCTCACGCCAGCGGCGGACGTGTAGGTCCTCACGTCGCGGGCTGGTGGCGCGGGTGTGCTGGTGTCAAATGTAATTGGCCACTCGTTTCCTACCGTTGTGATACTGAGTTGGCTCCTCGTGAACGTAGCCGTCTGACTCGCCGGCGGCTGGGTTCCGGAAGGGAGCGCAGGGTTCACCCCGCCGGATGCCGGCTCGAAGACGATGGTCACCGGGACGGCGGTGGCGGGCGCGGTTGTGCTGTTACACGCGACGAGCCAGGCGAATGCAAAGACGAGCACGCATCCGAGTGCGGCGCGATATCGCCATCCTATGCCTCGCATCCGTTTCGTCATGTATTGAATCATTGTAGTTCGATCTGCCGATTATTTCTTTCTGCCGCCGGACTCGTTGTGGGCCACAGCGGCGCGGATGAGATTCTTCAAGGCGGTCTCATCGATGTCGTCGCCTTCGCGCAGGTCAATGGCTCGCGACCCCTTCGACTCGAGGCCGGCGTTGAAGAGACCGTGCGGGTCGTCCAGCAAAGCGCCTTTGAAGAAGCTTAGCTTGACGTGATCCTTGAAAGCGCCGATGGCAACGACATTGCCTTTGTGAGCCCACACCCCTATTGCCGGTCAAGCGCCGCCACCGGCCGCACTTCGATGGGTCCTCCTCGCGCCTGCGGCATCTTCGAGGCCACCCGGATGGCTTCGTTCAGGTCCCTGGCCTTGATGAAGAATAGCCGGATGAGCTGCTCCTTCGTCTCGGCGTAGGGACCGCCGGAGAGGGACACCTTGCCGTTCTGGACGCGCACCGTGGTGGCGGTGCTACTGCTTTGGAGCTCTTCCACGGCAATCAAGTGACCGCTCTTTCGGAGCGCCTCGTCGTTGGCCAGGCACGCGCATTCGAAGGCGTCACGCTCGCCGGCGGACAGGGCATTCAAGTGTTGCTCGTCCCCATAGGCCAGAAATAGGTACCTCATGCGTTCCTCCGAGTCGCGATGCCCCGCGGGTGCCATGAGCCAGGCGCCCGGAATATCCGGGCGCCTGGCTCGCTCGTCCAAACCACGTCGATCGCGCGGTGTCAAGCGGCGTGAACCGGAGGGCATCACGCGGGACCAAAGTCATCCGGCCCATTAAATGGGACGATCTCGGACTCCCCATCTCCGACGATCTTGCGGAAGCGTTTGCACCATTCGATCGCCTCTTCCAACGACTTCGTCTGGATCACCGCGAAGCCCCCCAGCAGCTCCTTCGCCTCGATAAACGGCCCGTCGGTCACGCTGAATTTGCCGCCCGACAGCCGCAGGCGCGTGCCCTTCGGTTGGAGCGAACCCGTCGCGACCAGGATACCTGCCTTTGTCGCCTCCGCAATGAATTTGCCCATCTCTTCCATGAACTCCGGGCTCGGGGGAGCTGCCGGCTCCGGGTTGTAGTTGGGATCGTAGACCAGGAATTGCATTTTCGCTTCTCCTTATATTTGGGAGCCAGGCTGACCATCGGTCTTGACCTGGCTCTATGGAATGGTTGTCAATAGATAGTCGTTCAGCGGGGCCCCAAATCGACAACTGGCCCGCCGAGTTTGAAAATTCCCCGTTCGCCGGTCAGCCCGACAATTCACCCAGCCGTCGTTCGAGAAAACGCCGTTCCGGCTCCTGGCGCGTGAGACCGAGCGCCCGCTCGTACGATGCCCGGGCTTCGGCCGTTCTTCCCAACCGCCGGCACAGTTCTGCCCGCGCCACGTGCGCGGGGAAATAGCCGGCCAGATCGCCGCGCGCCAGGATGGCGTCGATGAGGGACAGACCGGCCGGTGGACCCTCGTGCATCGCCACCGCCACGGCGCGATTCAACTCGACCACGGGTGACGGCGTCGCCTGCGCCAGCATGTCGTATAAGCCGGCAATCTGAGCCCAGTCCGTGGCGGCGACGTTGGGCGCGGCCGCGTGCACGGCTGCGACGGCGGCCTGGAGGGTATACGGGCCGAACCTGCCCGACGACAGGGCGCGCTCCACCAGCGCAGTCCCTTCCGCGATCTGTTCCCGGTTCCAGCGGGAGCGGTCCTGGTCCTCAAGCAGAATCAGGTCACCCTCCGGCGATGTGCGTGTCGCGCGGCGCGATTCGTGCAGCAGCATCAACGCGAGGAGTCCCACCGCCTCCGGCTCCGGCAACAGCTCGACCAGCAGGCGCCCCAGGCGGATCGCCTCATCCGAGAGATCAGGTCGAGTCAGCGACTCACCCGACGAGGCGGCGTAGCCCTCGTTGAACACCAGGTAGATCACCTGGAGCACAGCATCCAGCCGGTCGGGCAGCTCTTCACGCGACGGCACGTGATAGGGAATGCCAGCCTCGTGGATTTTGGCCTTGGCGCGCACGATGCGCTGAGCCAGCGTGGGCGGACTGGTGAGGAAGGCGTGCGCGATCGCCTCAGTCGTGAGCCCGCAGACCTCCCGCAGCGTCAGCGCCACGCGGGCATCCGGCGGCAGAGCGGGATGGCAACAGGTGAAGATCAACCGCAGCCGGTCGTCCTCGACGTCCTCATCGCCCAGCGCTGCGGCGTCATCCATATCATGGCCGAGCCGCTCGGCCAGATCCTCCAGCGGGGCATCGAACCGGGCGCGGCGGCGCAGGGCGTCGATGGCCTTGAAGCGGCCGGTTGAAACGAGCCAGGTCCGCGGGTTGGCGGGGACGCCATCGCGCGGCCATTGCTCCATCGCGACCCTGAAGGCATCGTGCAGGGCATCCTCAGCCAGATCGAAGTCGCCGAGCAGGCGGATCAGGGTGGCGAGAATGCGACGCGATTCGGAACGGTAGATGGCGTCCAGCATCTCGCGCATCTGTTGGGGTTCTTGGGATTCCCGAAACATAGGTGAGACCAGATTATCATCGTTCTGGTCCATAGCGGAAACGCTCGCTGAATCCGAAGGTCTCGCACTGCCAGTCGATTGCCTGCCCCACATCCTCGTAGACCAGGGTGGGGACGACCGGACCCGGCGCTGCTGAGCGGTTCACGATCATGGTCACTCCTCCTCATGAATGCTTGTGGCCACGACTGCTGTTACTGCTGTCGTAAGGCTTCGAGTGTAACATCCCCTGCCATGCCAGGTTCAAAACCTCAATGGGAATGATCATGGCAAAAAAGTTGGTTGAATGGGGTATGCTCCAGTAAATTCGGTGGGCAACGTAAGGTGACAGGAGGTAGCGATGCCTTTCTACAGAGATCATATCTATCCCCAGCTCGTCAATATGACGGGCGATCCCAAGCCCATTCGGGATGTTCGCCGGCGGATCATCCCTTGGGCTCAAGGGATAGTCCTTGAGATCAGCGCAGGTTCCGGCATCAACTTCGTTCACTACGATCCCAGCAGGGTGAGCAAGCTCTATGCGCTCGAACCCAACCCGGGGATGATTCGGCTCGCGGAACGGAAACAACGCCTGACGGGGCTGGACGTCGAATTCCTGGATCTCCCGGGAGAACGGATTCCCTTGGAGGACCGCGCCGTCGATACGGTTGTCAGCACCTTCACGTTGTGCACGATCCCTGGCGTGATGGAGGCCATTCAAGGCATTGCACGCGTCTTGAGGCCGGGCGGCAAGTTCATCTTCTTTGAACTCGGGCTTTCGCCAGATCCTCAAGTGCGACGCTGGCAGCAGTGGTGGGAGCCGTTCCATCACAGGATGTTCGAAGGCTTATACCTGACGCGGGATATACCTTCTCTCATCACCCATGGCGGCTTTCGGATCGAGCAGGTGGAGGCTGGATATCTTGCCCCATTCCCGAAATCGTGGACGCACTGTTACTGGGGCACCGCGCTCCGGCAATCGTGATAGCGGCGGTCCAGTCTAAGCAACGATCTTATCTTTTACAACCCCGTGCCGCCGTTTGGCGCTGCAGCCAGGCGCGTGCCACGACGTCGATGAGGTGCAACGCGTCCTCGCTGCCGTTCGCGGTTCCTTTCTCAAAATCGCCCTCAATCTGCGCCATCTGATTCGTCACGTGTGCAAAGCAGATGACGGGTTGGTGCCGGGCGCTTGCGAAGGCGTACAGTGCAGCGGCTTCCATCTCGACCGCCAGGATGCCGAGCTCGCGACAATGTTCAACGGCGGAAGCCGTTTCCCGAAAAGGGGCGTCCGTCGTCCACGTCGCTCCCTGGTAGACTGGGACAGGGGCCTGTTCGAACGCGCCGGCGAGCAGGCTCAACAGCGCCGGGTCCATGAAGCTGTAGTCGGTAGGGGGCGCGTAATGGTAGCTCGTGCCTTCGTCACGCAGGGCCTTGTCGATCAGGATGAAATACGGCGGCGGTGCGAGCGGCACAATTTGGCCGGACGACGTGACGCTGATGAGTAACCGGCACCCTGACGCAAACAACTCTTCGGCGACGAGGACGGCAAAGGCCGCGCCGACGGCGCAGCCAATGATCCCGAACTGGTTTCCCTGCCGTGTGAACCGATACAGGTCGGTGTGATAGCAGGCCCACAACGGGTCACGTTCGGCCCGCCGTGTTGCGACGAGCGCACGGACGATATCCCCGTCCGGGTCCAGCACGCAGATGGGTGGAACCGCGGCCTGCGCTAATCCCTTCTGGCGCCGCGCTTCGCGCAGCAGGTTCTCGGCGGTGAAGACGGAGGGTTCGTCATAGCGTTTGCCAGACAGAATGGGTGGGGATGTCATGGAACTGACGTCCACTTCTATTAGACGATAACCGGAACCCCTAGCATCTTGCCTCCGAGCGCCAACGCAAACCGCAGCATCTCCCGTCTCGGCCCCTGCGGCGCTAACCACCACTGCTCGAACAACACCTTGCCCAGGTGCCAGGTTCGCCCGATCATGCGGAGCTGAACCTGTGGAGATGACTCTGCATAGAAGTTCCCGAATGCAAACCCGGCCAGGCTATCGCCGGCCTCAAGCATGCAATAACCGAAGCCAGGGGATACGTCCTCGGGGTGCGTGTGCGTGATCTCAAATGCAATGCGACGTGCGACCACTTCCGCCTGTGCGTGTGCAAACACGCCGGCCTTCGGCAGCATCAACGGCACATCCGGCTTCCACCGGCCGGGGATCGAGATGGCCGTCACATCACCCAGCGCAAACACGTTTTCGTGTTTCGTCTGGAGTGTCATACGATCCACCGGGATCCAGCCCGCGTCGTTCGTCAGCCCGGCTTCACGCGCAATCTGCGGGCCGCGGTGCGGCGGGATCGCCACGAGCAGGTCGTATCTGAAAGACGCTTTGCCGTCGAAGGACAGCTCGCGTGCAACCGGGTCTACCCTGGTCAACTTGTGCTGTGGGTGAAAGACGACACCTCGCTGTGCCAGCATTTGCTTGACCGCCTCACCCAGCGCAGGGCCGGCCACCGGCATCGGTTGTGGCTCGGGTGTGAACAGGTGAACCTCACTGGCCAGGCCGCGTCGCCGTAACGAGTTCGCGATCAACATCGCCCCCTCGTGTGGCGCGCCTGGGCATTTGTAAGGTAGCTCGCCCACCACGACTGCCACGGCGCCGCCCTTGAAACCACGCAGCGCATCGCGCAACTTTACCGCGCCGTCGAAGGTGTAAAAGGTATGTGCTCCCTCGGCTAAGCCAGGGATGGCTTCGGGTGCGAGCGCTGCGCCAAGTGCGACGACGAGATGGTCATAGTTCAGCCTCTGGGCATTCACCTCCACGGTACTGTTAGCCACATCAATCGTATGCACCTCGGACAGGACAACTTCGATGCCGGACCGCAGCAGTTTGCGTACATCGCATGTGATCTGCTCCGGCTTTCGGTCACCCGTCATCAGCCACAGGAATGAGGGCGCATAAGCGTGCTGGGCGTTCTTTTCGACCAGCACAACACGGTGCTCACTGGGCAACAGCCGCCGCAGCTCATTGGCCGTGATCAGGCCGCCGACACCGCCACCTAAAACAAGAATCGTCTTGCCAGCCATCTAACCCTCCTTACTTCCGCCAGGAAGTTACGAGACAAGTAAACAGAGGTGAAACGGCGCTCACGGCAACGTCTTCAGGTAGGCGAGCAGGTCGTTCCACTCGCCGTCTGTCAACTGCCAGCGCGGCATTGGCCAGGTGAGAGACTCGCCTTCGGCATCAATCCCTTGGGTCACCGCGCGTCGGATTTGGTCGTCGGTGTACGTGGGACCACGTGTGCTGCCCAGCTCCAGCATGCCTGCCGGGTCGGTGAGATTGCGGTAGGTGACATTGGGGCTGACGAACATCGGCGTGCGTAGGCCATGTCCGTCTACGCCGTGACATCCGGCGCAACTGGCGCGCATCATCATGCCGCTGGAATAGGGGATCGGCTGCCCATTGGGATCAGCGCCCGTTCGGAAAATCCAAGCTCCTCGCTCGGCAGGCGTATTCGCCGCAGATACCAGGGGCACGATCCCAGAGCCGAACAGCGCCAATCCGACGATGCCGATGATGAGAAACGCTAACCCAGCCAGCAGCAAGCCTTTCCCTTTCATCGTGCTCCTCCTCTATCCCAGATCACGTCTCATCTCTTCGTATTGTTCGCGCGTGATCTCGCCTTTGGCGTAGCGTGCTTTCAGTATATCCAATGGTGTTTCGCCGCGCGGAGCGGTGGTTGACGATTGACCGGCATTCTGTGCGAGCCAGACGGCCAGCAGCACAATGCCGATGATGATGAACGCCCCGAATAGTAGCATCCCAATCCCGCCGAGAAATGGGAAACCAAATCCGCTCATCATCCCCGGCCCCATCATGCCCCAGTTGCCGGGGCCATAACCGCCCATCAAAGGAAAGATGACGAACCCACATGCGCCGATGAAAGGGAAAG
>JAMDDR010000223.1 GCA_023488685.1 Chloroflexota bacterium
ACGTTCCAGTTGCGCAAGGATGTGCCCTGGGTTAAGTACAACGCTAGCAAGAAGGCCGTAGAGAAAGTCCAGACCTGCCCCGACAAGGATGGCAAGACTAAGGACCGCATGGTGACGGCCAAGGACTTCGAGTACGGCATCCGCCGCGCCCTCAATCCTGATCTGGCTTCGCCCTACGCCTACGTCCTCGGCTTCGTCGTGTTGGGTGCCCAAGACGTGATCGATGGTAAAGTCCCCTACACTGACACCGCCAAGGTGGGTGTGAAGGCCATCGACGATTGGACCCTGGAAGTCAAGTTCATAGAGCCGGCGGCCTACAACGCCAACATCATCGGCCTATGGACGGCCATGGCGGTGCCCCAGTGGCTGATCGAAGGCGATGACTGCACGACCGGTCGCGGCGACCGCTGGACCGAGCCGGGCTTCTTCCAGAGCTTTGGCCCCTTCACCTTGAAGGAATGGATCCACGACTCGACCTTGACCATGATCAAGAACCCGTTCTGGCCGGGCGATCAGTGGACTCCGCAGCCGAAGGTGGATGAGGTCACCTTCAGCATGCTGGACGAGGTGCCCGCCTTCGCGCAGTTCGAAGCCGGTAACCTGGATGCTGCGGCGGTGCCACTGGCCGACCTGGACCGCGTGAAGGCCGACCCCAAGCTCTCCAAGCAGTTGGTGATCGCGCCGAGCACCTGCACCTACTATTATGGCTTCAATATCACCGCCCCGTTCGTCAACGACGTGCGCGTGCGCCGCGCCCTGTCCGAGGCGGTCGACCGTAAGGCGTTGGTCGAGAACGTGCTCAAGGGCGGCCAGGAGCCGGCGCAGTGGTTCACTCGCCCCGGCATGGCTGCCGGCCCGACGATGAAGGACCATCCGGACCTGGGCGTCAAGCTCAACGTCGCCGATGCCAACAAGCTGCTGGATGAGTACCTGAAAGAGAAGAACCTGACCAAGGACAAGCTGGATATCAGTCTGATGTTCAATACGTCCTCCGGCCACCAGAAGATCGCCGAGGCTATCCAGCAAATGTGGAAGGCCAACCTAGGGCTCAATGTCAAACTGACCAACCAGGAGTGGAAGGTCTATCTCAAGACGACCAAGAGCAAGGACACGCCGCAGATCTTCCGCATGGGCTGGTGCATGGACTACCCGGATGCGAACAACTGGGTGCGCGAAGTGTGCGCAGCCGGTGGCTCGCAGAACCCGGTCGACCAGGCCGGCAAGCCGGCCGGCGGCTTCATGTGGAAGAACGACAAGTTCGAGACCCTCGTGAAGCAGGCGGCGGCCGAGCTGGATCCCAAGAAGCGCCTCGATCTGTACGCGCAGGCCGAGCAGATCCTGGTGTATGACGACGCCGTCATGATCCCGATCTACTGGTACACGCGCGTCACCGAGACGCAGACGTGGGTCAAGCGCACCTTCTCGGTGGGCGGACACGAGCGCTATGAGCACTGGGAAGTCCTGCAGCAGTAACGCGGACTGACCGTTCGGCGAAATGAAAGGGGATGGGGACACATCTGTCGATGTCTCCCCATCCCCGCACAGATCAGGTACGATTGCAGTCTTAGTCTTGAGTCGTGGCACCGTTTGACGCACCGCGATGGCGCCGGTGGAAAATTACCTCCATGTGCTCGTCCCCGCGCTGCGCAGCGGCATATCTCACCGATCGTCAGATACATTGCTCCAGTCCAGGAAGTGCAAGTTCCCTGATGTAGTAAGCAGTGCAGGAGGCAGTGATGGGCCGATTCGTCATCCGGCGAATTCTATGGATGTTTGTCGTGCTTCTCTTTGTTTCGTTCATTACTTTTATGTTGATGCATGCAGTGCCTGGTGGTCCCTTCGATCGCGAGCGAGCTTTGCCGGCCCAGACGATCGAAAACCTGAACCGCCGCTATCACCTGGACTGGCCGCTGTCGCGGCAGTATCTCTCGTATTTGTATGATGTCTTTGTCCCGCGCCTCAGTGTCAAGCCGCCCAGTATGTCGCTCAACGAGCAGTTCTTGATCGAGATCAAACTTGGCAAGCTCTATTTCCGCTGGATGAACTTCGGGCCCTCGATCGTGAGCCCCAGCCGCACGGTCAACGACATTTTTCGCGATCAACTGCCTATCTCGTTTCAGTTGGGCCTGATGGCAGTGTTGTTTGCTATGGTGCTGGGCATTCCCTTGGGGATCATTGCGGCTTTGAAACAAAACACGGTCGTGGACTATATAGCCATGAGCATAGCGATCTTGGGCGTGTCGGTGCCGGTAATCGTAGCCGGTCCGATCCTGGTCTCGATCTTCGCCCTGGGGTTGAAGTGGTTTCCACCATCGGGCTGGGGATCGCAGCCACCATTCATCCTTGGAGTGTTCCCAAGCCAAATCTCGCTGGACTATTTCAGCTACGCGGTGATGCCGGTGGTCGCGCTGGGCGCCGGCGGGTCGGCGCTCCTGGCGCGCCTGACACGTGCCAGCCTGTTGCAGGTCGTGCGCGAAGACTATATCCGTACGGCGCGCTCGAAGGGTCTCTCGGAACGGCTGGTGATCGTCCGACATGCCCTGCGCAACTCGACGAATTCCTTCTCGCGTAAGGAGAGC
>JAMDDR010000129.1:0-2098 GCA_023488685.1 Chloroflexota bacterium
TCAGCGCAATGACCGCCTCCAGTCCCGTGTGGTAGATCGCTTCGATCTCTTCGCGTGTGACCATCTTGCCGACGCTTTATACTGGTTCTTGGCGCTTATTTCAAGCCCCATTAGCCTGAGCAGTTACAAAAAAAGAGTGATAAATCAATCCAACACAGCCATCATGACGGTTACGGTATCCTCGAGTCGGGCGCGATCAGATTTGGCGCGTGCCATCACTTGCAAGCCTTGCAAGCCGACCAACAGAAAGTGAGCCAATATGCGCGGCTCCTGGCGGCTTGAAATGGAACCATCCGCCTGCCCGCGAGCGATGGCCCGGGTAAATGCATCCTCAATGGCCTGGAAATCTTCGGCTACCAGCCGCTGAATATCGGCATCGTGGGGGGCGAGTTCCACTGCCTCATTGGCCGTCATGCAGCCGTAGACACGGGTCTTATCTTGAGAATGGGCCACACCCTGGCGGAAGAAGGTCTCGATGGACTGGCGGGCCGGCTGGCCATTATTCAGCGTTTGTTGCAGATACTGCATTCGGCCTTTGCGATACGCGTCGAACGCCGCCAGAAAAAGCTCGCGCTTGTCGCCAAAGGTGGCATATAAGCTGCTTTTACTCAAGCCCGTGGCTGCCAGAATATCAGTGAGTGAGGCTGCCTCGTAGCCCTTGCTCCAGAACACGTACATGGCCTTACGCAGCACCTCGGTTGTTTCGAATTCCTGTGGCCTGGCCATCTGTTTATCACCTAAGTTAAGAGTATACATGATTTGGACTGAATAGTCCAGAACGGATTGGCGTAGACTAAAGAACGATACAGGAGTAAGAACCGATGTTAAAACTAGAAAAAGGCGTCCAAATACCTGAGGATAGTGTCAAAGTTGCGAAGGCCATATTTCCAAACGGGAATATCTATCTGACACGTCCAGCCATAACGTGATATGCTAGTGCGCAAAAGAGGCATACAGCGCGAGCGGCAGCCGGGCGGGAATAAGCCGCTCATCTGGGCCCGTCGGTTCCGCGCTCGCCCCCTCAGCCTCGCCGGGCTGATCGGCGGCGACGGTTGACTTGCCTATCGGCCTGCTCGGAAGGCCAATACGTGACGGCCTGGGCATCGTCCTGCACGTTGTGGACGGCCCCTGGGACGTAGCCGCCGTCCAGGCTCATGGCATCCAGCGTGTCCAGCGTGGAACGCACGGCCTGCCGCACGTCGTCGGGGGTGCCTGCCGGCAGCACTAAGGGCTATTCAGCTTCATGCGATCGGCCGGTCAACTCTGCACAGCCAACACTTCGTACTCCACACCAGTGAGCGCTTCATCCCGTTCCCACAGCCGTTTCGCATCGGCCTCGTCGTAAGCCGCATCGCCCGCGCGAACTTCCACGGGATACCCGCGTTGGTCATGTTCCGGGCCGTAATAGCAACCGGCCTTCGCGTTCGGATCCACCGCGGCGTAGAGCAGGGGTAACGCCCCCATCGCCGCGCTCTGGGAAACAAGCGCAGTCAAGGTTTTCATCATCCATCTCTGGAACCCCGTCAGGTTGTTTTCCGGCCAACGCGTGGCAGCAAGGCCGGGGTGTGCGGCGATGGCTTTTGTCGTCGCGCCCTTGGCCGCCAACCTGCGGTTGAGTTCGAAGGTGAACAGCAAATCGGCGAGCTTGCTTTGCCGGTAGACCCCCCACGCATCATAGTGGCGCTCGCTCATCAAGTCATCCCAATCCATTTTGCCTGTGGTGTGCATCCGGCTATCGACGAATATATCGACATACTCCGTAGTCCCCGATAGAAGAATAGGTGGTTTCGCCCCGGCTCAAATTGTAGTGCCTTCCTGGGCCGGCAGCGCCTACGCGGTCTTTCCTTCACGCAATGCACCCTTACATCCGCCACACCCATGTCGGCATTGCACGTGAGCGGTGTACCTGTGAATCGAGTGGCCTGCCAAGCACGGGCGGCTTGCACACGGGCGCGGATGGCCTCCGATCGCTCGCCGACACGCACGTCGCTCAGCCGCTTCGCGTCGTAGTCCACTCGAGCCACCTCCAGATCGCCCAAAGGGCGTGTCGATGCGGTCCAGCAACGGCCCGCTGATCTTGCGCGCAGCGTGGTAGCGG
>JAMDDR010000129.1:2108-2573 GCA_023488685.1 Chloroflexota bacterium
GATCGGGTCCCCATACCAGCCGCGCGGCTCTCATTGCGGGCCACGCGGGCCATCTCTGTGAGGGCCGAGCGCTGGGCCGGGTGCGGGAAGAGCCCGTAGGTCGTGGCGAACCGATCCCAATTCGAGGTCACGCCATCCCCCGACTCACAGGGACCGCCCAACGTTCCGGTTCAGCGGACGGCGTACCGCCGTCCGCTGAACCGGTTGTTAGCTGACCATTTCTTGCCGCCCTGTCAGAAGCCCTGGATGACGTTTACGCTACGATCAGGCGAGGTCGAAACGGTCGAGGTTCATGACTTTGTTCCACACCGCTACAAAGTCGTGCAGGAACTTCTCCTGGGAGTCCTCACATGCGTAGACTTCCGCCAAGGCCCGGAGTTGGGAGTTCGAACCGAAGACAAGGTCGACACGCGTGCCGGTCCACTTGAGTTCGCCCGTTGCGCGATCACGACCCTCGAACACGTC
>JAMDDR010000389.1 GCA_023488685.1 Chloroflexota bacterium
CCTTGAGGGAACCATTCGTTGCACAGGTACTCGCCGTTGCGGAACATGATCAGCGCGGGGATGTGGCGCGCCTCCAGCCACAGGCTGCCCTCTTCCTCACCCAGGATGAAGGCGGTCTTGGCTGCCACCTCGGCCTGCACGGCGGTGTCCGCGATGGCGCTGACGAAGAGTAGCTCGTTGTGCGCGGGCCGGCCGGTGCGCGGGTCGATCAGGTGATGCTGCTCTTCCCCGGCCACGATCCAGCGTCGCTTCATGATGCCGGAGGTGGCGATGGCGCGATCACACAACGTGACTACGCGCACTGCCGCCGCGCGCGCGCCTGCCTCCGTCTCGGGCGCGAAGGGGTCGGCGATGTCCACCTGCCACCCGTCGCCGTTGGGGTGGAACGAGCCGCCCACGCGCACGTCGCCGCCGGCGTTGACGCAACACGGCCCCAACTTTGCCAGGGTGCGGAACGCGCGGTCGACCGCCCAGCCCTTGGCGATGCCGCCCAGGTCGAGTTGCGCACCGTCGACAAGGGAGACTGTCCCACTGGCAGGCTCCACGGTGACGGCATCTGTAAAAGGAGGCACCATGGTGTGCGGGCCGGCGCCTGGTGTGGTGAAGACGTGGTCGGTGCCGATCTCATCGAACGTGCGGTTGTAGCCGGCGGTGATCAGCGCCGGCCCAATCAGCGGGTTGAAACAGCCGCCAGTGTCGGCGTAGGCGCGCGCCGCCTGCCACAGCACTTCCAGCAACAGGCGCGAGGCGCGCAGGCGGCCTTGCCGGTTGAGCGTGGACAGTTCGCTGCTCTCGCGGAAGCGGCTCAAGCGCCACTCCACCTGCACGAAGAACCATTCGGCCGCGTCGAGCACGCAATTGGCGCGTCGCTCGTCGTGGCTCAACAGCAGCAGATGGATGTCGGTGTTCATGGCGCGGAACGCGCGCTCGTAAAGGGTCTGTCGCGCGCCAGCGGCGCTGGGCTTGGGCACTGGCTGGGCCTGGGGTCGAGCCATCTCTGGCTTGTGATCGCTCATGGGTATATCCATCCCAGTGGTTTCTGCGCTACTGCTGGATGGCGTCAGTGCCGGCGTTGCGGCGAGCGGGGGCCGCATGGCGGGGAGTGTGACGGTAAAGCACGAACCACGGCCCAACTGGCTGGTGACCGTGATGTCACCGCCGTGCGCCCTGGCGATGGTCCTCGCAATGGCCAGGCCTAGCCCGCTGCCGCCGCTTTCGCGTGCGCGCCCGCTGTCGGCGCGGTAGAAGCGCTGGAACAGGCTGGGCAGATGTTCCGGCGCGATGCCGCGGCCCGTGTCGCGCACTTCAACCACCACCTGCTGGCCCGAGTGACGCGCGCCCACGTCCACATGGCCGCCTGTGGGCGTGTAGCGTGTGGCGTTGTCGATCAGGTTGACGAACACGCGCTGGAGTTTGATGCGGTCGCCCAGGGTGACCAGCGCCCGGCCGGGCGGCAGCTCCCGGTTGAGTGTGATGCCCTTGCCATCGGCGATGACGCGCAGGCGCTCGCAAACCTGTTCCAGTAGATCCGACACATTGACCGGCGTTTGGGGTAGGGGCAGTGTGTTCGACGACGCGCGTGTCAGCGTCAACAGGTCTTCGACCAGTTGGCTCATGTCGTCCACGGTCGACTCGAGCCGCGCCAGCGTCTGGCGATAGTCGCGCGTGTCACGCGGACGGCTCAGCGCGACGGAGATTTCGCCCTTCAGTACCGTCAGCGGCGTGCGCAACTCGTGCGAGGCATCGGAGGTGAACCGGCGCTCACGCTCCATGGCCTGCTGTACCCGCGCCAGCAATTCGTCGAACGTGCGCGCCAGCAATCCCACCTCGTCGTTGGGCAGTCCCGCGCTTACCCGGTGCGTCAGGTCGGAATGCTCGATGATGGTCTGCACGTCCTGGCGCACCCGCTCTGCCGGCGCGAGCGCACGCCCGGCCAGGAAGGACCCGCCGATGCCGGCGAAGACGAGCGATAGCGGGATCAGCCCGGCCAGCAAAGCGCGCAGGTCGGCCAGGGTGTTCATTGGCTCGTCCAGCGCGTCCACCACCTGCACGATCGCGATGCGCGTGTCTTCCATGCGGAGGGGCGCCGTGTATATACGGTACATGTGCCCGCCGGCCTGAACCGTCTCGTAGCGGGCGCTGCCGGCGTTGGCCGTCGCAAGCATCTCCTGTGTGACTGTGATGCCGCGCGGAAAGAGCGGATCGTTCTGCAGCAGGCTCCCGTCCAACGAGAGCAGGCGCGCCGGGGTGTTGCTCTGCAGCACGAGTTGGCGCAAATGTTCGTACTCCTCATCTTCCGGGTAGCCTGCTTCCTGCTGTTCAGTCTGCTTTCCCTGGTTGTCGGCAGGGACCACACTGCGCTGCGCGGCGGCACGCAGATTGGCGTCGACGCTCTGCAGCAAGACGCGCTCCAGGCCGAAGTACAGGATGGTGCTGATGGTGAGAATGACCAGTGCCAGCACGCCGACGAACCATAGCGTCAGTCGAAACCGGATGGTGCCGAAGAAACTGGCGCGAGTACGGGCGCGGTTGCGGGCGCGATGGCGGGTCACTGTTGCTGCGCCTGCCTCGTTTGAGGTGCGCACTACGTTGACTCCGCGATCTTGTAGCCTACGCCCCGCACGGTGTGCACGAGCTGTGGCTCTCCCTCAAGGTCAATTTTTCGGCGCAGATAGCCGACATACACGTCCACCACATTGGACGCGCCGTCGTAGTCGAACGACCAGATGGCCTGCAGGATGTTGGTGCGGCTGACCGACCGGCCGGCGTTGCGCATCAGATATTCCAACAGGTGGTACTCGCGCGGGCTCAGCTCAATCTTGCGCTGGCCGCGCTGGGCGACGTGCGTCGTGGTGTCCAGGGTCAGGTCGGCAACCTGGAGCAGCATGCTCCTGGCGGTGACGGGCATGCGGCGCGACAGCGCGCGCAGGCGTGCCAGCAACTCAGGGAAGGCGAAGGGTTTGACCAGGTAATCGTCGGCACCGCTGTCCAACCCGCGCACGCGGTCATCCAGGCTGTCCAGGGCCGTGAGCATCAGGATCGGCGCATGCATCCCACGCGTGCGCAGTTCGCGGCATACGGTGACCCCATCACGTTGGGGCATGAGGATATCGAGGATGAGCAGGTCATATGGGTTCTCCGGTTCGGCCAGGGCAAAGGCTAACGCCTGCTCGCCATCCGTGACGTGCTGAACCAGATACCCTTCCTCGCGCAACCCCTTGACGATAAAACCGGCTATTCGCTGGTCGTCTTCAGCCACTAAGACACGCATAGACGTATTGGTTGAACTCAAATGGACCCGTCCCCCCATGGTATCAGATTCCCGGAGTGTCAGGCGAACGCGGAGCGTTCGCACGACTCCGGGAGTCTAAACCCGCGCGCGCCGTGAGATGAGCGCGCGCAACACGGTGAGGAACAACACCAGCGCGACGGAGCCGATGTAGACCGCCTGCATGGGAATCGTCCTGGTGTCGCTGCCACTGAGGATGCCGTGCAACGTCGCCAGGAGATAGGTGGCGAAGCTGGCATAGTGGATCAGCCGCCATGTCTTCTGGCCGATGCGCTTCCTGGCGTAGAAGCTGGCGATCAGGCCGGCGGAGGCATAGAAGGCGAGTTGCCCCAGGCCTACCGGGATCGGCTTGAAGGACGAACTGAAGGGCACCACGATCGTGATGAGCGAGTATTTGATATAGGTATCCCAAAGCAGCACCACGGCGTGCGCCGCGACGAAGATAAGCCCGAGCCATGAGATGAACTCGTGCATGCCGAACGATACCGGGGCAGGCACCGCGCCACTGGCAGTCCTGGTGGTGATCATCAGGCCGTAGACCATGGCACCGCTGATCAACAGGTAGCCGACGATGCCGGCGCCCCGCGAAAGGAACCAGGCCATGGTGACTTCGCCGCTGAGCGAACGCAACAGTAGCGTCAGGCTGATGGCAAGCGCGACCACGATAACGGCCAGCGCGCCGACCGACAGCCACGACAGGTCCGCCAGGAGGGGAGGGGTGTCCGATATGACAAGGCGCGGTTGTGGCGCGCTTGTTTTAGCTGATTGGCCGGGTTTTGGGTTCATCGGCGTGATGTTTGTCAAAGCCATCGCAATCTCCTCCCATAAATAAACCTATGTCCAACCCAAACCCATGTCCAACTCAACCCATCTCATGAACTTGTTGTCGATACGGGCGGTTGTTCCTGCGCTGGCGGGGGTGGGGGTTGTGGTGCCGCCGCCTGTGGTTCTGGCGCTGCTGGTGCGGCTGCGGCAGCCGGTGCGGCATCAATGACTGGTGCCTCGATGGCGACGACGACGTTCGGCACGTCTGGGATGGGAGCCAGCTCAGGCATGGCCGGTAGGTTGCTATTGGCCGCGCCGGCAGGCACTTCAACCGCCGGTTGCACTGTTGGTAGTACCGCTGTCGCAGTGGGCAATGGCAACCGTGTCAATAACTTGGCGGTTGGCACCGCCGCTATGCTCGCCGGCGTCGCTACAACCACCTGTTTCTTCGCCACGGCGGCGCTGCCTGGTTTGGTGGCATTGAACGTAAGCAGCAGGACGACCAGTATCGCGGCGCAAAGGCTCATGAACACGGTGGAGAGCCTCATGGCCAGCAGCGTCTTTTGATGTGGCCGCATGGTTAATCGTCCCCATCCTCGTGTTGATCGCCACCATCATCCTCATGTCTGTCTTCCTCCTGGTGTTGATCTTCGCTCTCGTGCTCTTCCTCTTTGTGTTCCTCTTCTTGATATTCCGTCTCATGCTCTGTCTCATGTTCGCCGCCCGTGGGGGCCGTCGGCGCAGGGACTGGCGTATTGGCGGGGGTGCTGGTACGGGTATTGGTGGGTTGTGGCTGTGTATTGCGCACCTGTACGGCGGTGCTGGGCCGTGAGATGGTGGACGGGCTGGCTTTTAGTTTGTCAAAGGCCTCTTTCAACCTGGCTTGGTAGGCGTCGTCGCGCTCTTTCATGATGCGGTAGGCTTCGTTCAACTTCGCCAGCAGCAGCGCCTCGTTGCTGATGTTGGGCTGCGCCGTGGTTTGGGGCGTGCCGATGGGCGCACTGGTCGCGTCTTCATCCACTTCGGCGGTTGGGGTGCCTGTCGAAACCTGGGGTTGTTCAGCCGGCGACACAGCGGCCGGCACATCGATCTCGCCGCCGGCTTGAATCACCGTGGTGGAGGGGGAGAATACCCCTGTCTGAACGGCGGCGACAGTTCCCCCGATCATCGATAATGTCGTAACCATTCCAGCAACGATCATCGCAATAGGTCTTTTCACGTCATTCCACTCCTTGTTAGATCCTGGAGGCAAAGATAGAGAGCAAATGCTAAGAGACGATGAAGGAATGGTGAGAATTCTTTCATGCGCGAATATCTGGCCGTGCAACGGATGAGCATCTGATGTGTCTCTTTATGTGTTTCATGGTGTCAACAGTATGCTGTTGCCGCCGTTTGTTTTGGCGCCAATCGTTAACTCGTTAATGATTAGCCCAGGTCTCTTTGCGTACCAATGGGAATACACTTTTTCTTATGGATGGCGCGTTGCGCCAGAACTTGTGCCAGAAAATATTAAGAGAACTCTCAGCGAAAATCGAAGTTGCTTGTGATAAAATGCGCAAATCAATTTATTGGGTTTTAGGCGGGCTGAAAAACTTGGTGAATCATGCACTCTGAACTTTCTGACTTTGTGCCTATTTTTATCCTGCTAGCTCTCTCTACTGCCCTCGCCGGTCTCGTGATCCTCATCTCCATTCTCTTTGGCCCCAAGCGGCGGTCGAAAGCATCGCGCAAACTGGCCCCGTATGAGAGCGGCATGACAGCCATTGGCGTAGCGCAGCGGCGTTTCCCGGTGCGTTTTTATCTGATTGCTGTCTTGTTTATCCTGTTTGATGTCGAGATCATCTTCTTTTACCCCTGGGCGGTGGCGTACCGGCAGTTGGGTTGGTTTGGGTTCATTGAGATGCTGATCTTCATAGGCATCCTGCTGGCAGGGTATGTGTGGGTATGGAAGAAGGGTGCGCTTGAGTGGGAGAGTATGTGATGGGTTTGGAACAGAAGTTAGGCAACATGGGTGTGGTGACGACCTCATTGGAGCAGGCCGTGGGCTGGGCACGCTCGAACGCCATCTGGCCGATGCTGTTCGGTCTGGCCTGTTGCGCGATCGAGATGATGAGCACCCAGGCCAGCAACTATGACATGTCCCGGTTTGGTATGGAGCTGATGCGAGCCAGCCCGCGCCAATCGGATTTGATGATCGTCGCGGGGCGTGTAAGCCGCAAGATGGCGCCCGTCCTGCGCAACCTGTACGACCAGATGCCCGATCCCAAATGGGTCATTGCCATGGGTGACTGCGCCTCGTGCGGCGGCGTATTCAACAACTACGCCGTGGTGCAGGGTGTGGACGAGATTGTGCCGGTGGACGTATACGTGGCTGGCTGCCCGCCGCGCCCCGAGGCCTTGATCGATGGCATTCTGAAGCTCCAGGACAAGATCAAGAAAGAGCCGCTGACGAAGTGGCAATAAGAGGTGGCTGGTTGCTGGTGGCTGGTCGCTGGAGATTAAGCACTAATGACCAGCAACCAACGACTGGCAACCAATGACCAGCTACTAGCGACCAGCCACCAGCAACCACTATGGATCAATCAGTCACAACAAACCTTGGCTCGACCGTGCTCGCAGCGTTGGGTGATGCGGTGAACGACGTGCGCATCTTCCGCGACGAGGTCACGCTCATCACGACGAAGGAACGTGTGCTGGAGGTGCTGCAACACCTGCGCGACGTGCAGCACTTCGAGATGCTCACCGACGAGACGTGTGTGGACTATTACCCCAGGGAGCCGCGCTTCGGCATTCTCTACCAGTTGTATTCGTTGTCGCGCAATATCCGCGTGCGCGTGAAGGTGATGCTGGGGGAGTACGAGCGCACGATCCCGACGGCCTGTGGTGTTTATACGGCGGCCAACTGGCTGGAGCGGGAGATCTATGACCTGTTCGGCATCACGTTCGACGGCCATCCTGACCTGCGCCGCATCATGATGCCGCCGGGCTGGGAGGGGCACCCGCTGTTGAAGGAGAACCCGGTCAAGGTGGAGGAAGTGGCGTTCTCGTTCAACCGCAACCGCATCGACGCCGAGAAGCCGTATGCGCGTGAGTAGAGATTGGTGGCTGGTAGCTGGACGCTGGTTGCGGGTGATTGGAGATTAGAGATTAGAGAGTTTCTGAGCACTAAGCACTGTGAACTGGGCACTCGGAACTCGAAACTCGGAACTGAACCATGACTGTAGCTGAACCACAATTCCAGATTGAAGAGTCGCCGCAGAATACGGTGACGGCATCGGATACGCAACTGGATATCACGCTCGACCAGTTGAAGAAGCTGGTCAGCCCGCGCGCGCTGACGGGCGATACGATGCTGCTCAACATGGGCCCGCAGCACCCCTCCACCCACGGCGTGTTGCGCCTGTTGCTGGAGCTGGATGGCGAGACGGTGATCAGTTGCGTGCCCGATATTGGCTTCCTGCACACGGGCATTGAAAAGACGCACGAGGGCAAGAACTACACCAAGGGCATCGTGCTGACCGACCGCATCGATTATCTGGCTCCACTGATCTGCAACCTGGCCTACGTGGGCGCGGTTGAGAAGCTGGTGGGTGTGGACGTGCCCATCCGCGCGCAGTACATTCGCGTGATCCTGGCCGAGTTGACGCGCATGAACAGCCACCTGGTGTGGCTGGGCACGCACGCGCTCGACATCGGCGCGATGAGCATGTTCCTGTACACCTTCCGCGAGCGCGAGATGCTGCTCGACATCTTCGAGCTGGTGTCCGGCGCGCGCATGATGACCAGTTATTTCCGCGTGGGCGGGCTGTGGCGCGATGTGCCCGACCACTTTGTCGACGCGGTGCGCAATATATTGAAGGTGTTTCCGCAGCGATTGCTGGATTACGAGAAGCTGCTGCGCGAGAACCCCCTGTGGAAGGAGCGCACGGTCGGCGTGGGCGTGATCGGCAGGGAGGATGCCATCGCCTATGGCATGACGGGGCCGTCGTTGCGCGGCAGCGGCGTGAACTACGACGTGCGCAAGGCGATGCCCTATTCGTCCTACGACCACTTCGACTTCAGCGTCCCGCTGGGGAGCACCGGCGACGTGTATGACCGCTACCGCTGCCGCATGGACGAGTTCTATCAAAGCCTGAAGATCATCGAGCAGGCGCTGGACAGGCTTCCGAACGGGCCAATCGTGACCGACAACCGCAAGGTGGCGCCGCCGCCCAAACACGAGATCGCGTACTCCATGGAGTCGCTGATCCATCACTTCAAGCTGTGGACGGAGGGCTTCCACGCGCCGGAGGGTGAGGTGTATCACGCCGTGGAGAGCGGCAAGGGCGAGTTCGGCGTCTTCATCTCGTCGGATGGCGGGCCGAAGCCGCGCCGCGTGCACTTCCGCGCGCCGTCGCTATGCAATCTGCAGGCGCTACCCCACATGAGCAAGGGCGCGTTGATCGCCGATATCGTCGGCATCGTCGGCTCGGTTGACATCGTGTTGGGTGAGGTGGATAGGTAAGACGTAAAAAGAAAAACGCAAAACGTAATGCGTAAAGTCTTTTACGTTTTACACGTTACGAACTACGCACGACAAGACATCATGTTAAAGGAAAAACACGCAACCGAGATTGAGGCCATCCTGGCGAAGTACCCGACCAAGCGCAGCGCGGTGATGCCGCTTCTGTACGTGGCGCAGCAGGAGTACGGCTTTTGTGACGAGCAGGCCATCCGCGAGGTGGCGGAGCTGACCGCGCTGGACCCCACGGAGGTGAAGTCAATCGTCGGCTTCTACACCATGTTCTTCGAGGAGAAGACCGGCCAGTACGTCATCGAGGTATGTGACGATCTGCCGTGCGCGCTGCGCGGCGCGGACAAGTTCGTCCAGCACTGCGAGCACAAGCTGGGCATTCGCGCCGGCCAGACCACACCCGATGGTAAGTTCACCCTGCGTACGGTGATGTGCATCGCTGCGTGCGACCGCGCGCCGGTGGCACAGGTGAACCGCGAGTACAAGTACTCGCTCACGCCGGAGAGCTTTGACAAGATGGTGGATGAGCTAAAGTAGCTGGTAGCTGGTAGCTGGTAATTGGAGATTAGAGATTGGAGATTAAGCACTAACGACCAGCAACCAGCAGCCAATGACCAGCGACAAATAGTGAATGAGGGTGAGTGAATATGTCAGTTGTTGTACCGGTCGAAACAGCCAAGCGTGAATTGGATACTCTGTTGGATCGTCTCTCGTTGGGTGAGACAGTTACACTCGTGGACGCGGACGGCCACCCACGCGCGCTCATCGTCCAGTTGCAGTCGCTGGCAAGCCATCCAACTGAGTCGCCAGAGGAATGGTTCGCACAATTAGATGACTTGGCTAAGCGCATAGATGCCGCTTGGACAAGCGACAATCGTTGAAATGTTCCCACGAGTGTAACTGTTTCCTGTGACGCTCATCGTTGCCCGGCGTGCTGCTTATGTGGCGCGTGATTGTCGGCTCCGTCTCGCATCCGGCTGGAGTCGTTGGCATTTGCAATCATTTTGCAGATGATGGAAGCCGATGAGGTTCTGTATGAATGTTCATGTGAGCAGTGATATAGCAATCCTGCGGGAAGCAAATGAGGTGCTGCTTCAGCATTTAGGTGCATCGAAGGCGGCACGCTTTTGGGCTGCCATACAACCTGGAGAGGGCGATTATCTGAAGGTGCGTGATGAGCTCTTTGCAGGGGAGACAGTTGATACCCTTTATGAGCAAGTGCTCGCTTTCCGGCGGCGCAAAATGGGCGAAGCTGGGGACGAATTGAAGTAGTCATTTGCCAATAACTATGGATAAACACGTATTGTTGCGCGATCTGGATACCCCGAACATCCGGGAGCTGAACGTGTACCAGGCCAACGAGGGCTACGCCGCGTGGCGCAAGGCAGTCGGTGGCATGAAGCCCGACGAGGTCATCCAGGTCGTCAAGGATTCCGGCCTGCGCGGGCGCGGCGGCGCGGGCTTCCCGGCCGGTGTGAAGTGGAGCTTCCTGCCCAAGGATGTGTTTCCCAAGTACGTGGTCGTCAACGGCGACGAGAGCGAGGCCGGCACCTTTAAAGATCACCAGTTGATTGAAAAGAACCCGCACCAGGTGATCGAGGGCGTGGCGCTGTGCGCTTACGCGGTGCAGGCTGCCACCGCCTATATCTACCTGCGCGGCGAATTTTACGAGCCGTCCAGGGTGCTGCAACAGGCCCTCGACGAGGCCTACGCGGCCGGGCTGCTGGGCAAGAACATCCAGGGCAGCACTTACAGCCTCGATATCTACATCCACCTCGGCGCGGGCGCGTACATTTGTGGCGAGGAGACGGCGCTGCTGGAGTCGCTGGAGGGCAAGCTGGGCCAACCGCGCCTGCGCCCGCCGTTCCCAGCCGTGCAGGGCCTGTACGCCAAGCCGACGGTGATCAACAACATCGAGACGCTGGCGAACGTGCCCCCGATTGTGTTGAACGGGGCGCAGTGGTATCGCCAGTTTGGCACCGAGAAAAGCCCCGGCACCAAGATCTTTTGTGTCAGCGGGCGTGTGAACAAGCCGGGCAACTACGAGCTGCCGCTGGGCAAGCACACCATCCGCGAACTGATCGAGTTGGCGGGCGGCACGATCGACGGCCGGCCGGTCAAGGGCATCCTGCCTGCCGGCTCCTCCGCGCCGATCCTGCCGGCCAGCGCGCTCGACACCAAACTGGACTACGAGAGCGTGCAGGCGGCCGGCTCCATCCTCGGTTCCGCGTCGTTCGTGATTTTGGACGACACCGTGGACATCGTGTGGGCGGCGCGCAAGATGGTGCGTTTCTTCAAGCACGAGTCGTGTGGCAAGTGCACGCCCTGCCGCGAGGGCACACACTGGGCCTTGAAGTTGTATGACAAGATCGTCAGCGGTCACGGTTCGTTGCATGACATCATCATGTTGTTGGAAGTGGGAAACGGCATGGCCAACAAATGTTTCTGCCTGTTGGGCGAGTTTGCCACCAGCCCGATCCTGAGCACGATCAAGCACTTCCGGACCGAGTACGAGCAGTTCGTGCGCGAGCACCAGGGTGGCCGCGCCAACGGTTACCATGACGAGTTGATGCGCGACCACGCGATCGTCGATCATGCGATTGCCGGCGCGCCAGGCGAGCACGGGTCGAGCGGATAGTGTTCTAGATGTCAGACGCTCAGACTCCCGGAGTCTCCGAGACTCCGGGAGTCTGAGCGTCTGACTGGCAACGGAGATCCATGAGCACATCGAAACCTGCACTGTCGTTCGTTGCGTTTTTCATTGTCATCGTGGCGAGTGCCGTTGTGCCTGTCCGGGCAGCGGCGCCAGTCGTGACTGCTATCGGGCAGATCACGACGGCGGATGAGGGCAAACAGGTTACTGTGCAGGGCACGGTGGCCGAGACGGGCAACTTTTCGGCCGGCTTCAAGCTGTCCGTGCGTGATACGACGGGACAGATCACCGCGACGGTTTGGGCCGATGACTGGGATCACGTGTACAACAGCTTTCATCTGAACACCGGCGCGATGATCCGCGTCACCGGCAAGGTGAATGTGTACCAGAGCCAGTTGGAGATCGTGCCCGATCGAGGCGCTGACGTGGAAGTCGTGACCTGGGCACGGCGGGATTGGCGCAAGTATGAGCTGGGCCGCATGAATGGTAACGACCACAACGCCGTGGTGTGGGTCGAGGGTACGGTGGCCGATATTCAGCCGTTCGCCGACGGCACCTATCTGTTGCTCTGGGATGACACCGGCGCGCAGAGGGTGAAGCTATATGATGTGGTCGCGCGGCGCATCCCGCAGCAGGAATTGCTGTGGGTGGGCCAGCGGGTGAGTGTCGTAGGGCGTGTGCGCGCGAAGCGGCGCGTAGGGCTTGAGATCGTGGTGGCGTTGCCACACGACGTATATGTGCTTGGTTCAGAACAGCCGGGAGAAGCGTCGGGCGTTTGACTTTGAGTGGTGGTATGTGCATGTTTATAGGAGTGTGGTTCCTAAATGGCAGACTTGGTTCATCTGACGATTGACGGCGTGCCTGTTGCAGTGCCCAAGGGCACGGTGATCGTCGACGCCGCGAAAACAATAGACAACGACATCCCCGTCTTCTGTTATCACCCCAAGCTGCGGCCGGTGGGCATGTGCCGCATGTGCCTGGTGGAGGTCGGTACGCCCAAGGTGGACCCGGCCACCAAACAGGTGGTGAAGGGCGAGGATGGCAACCCGGTGATCGCCTGGATGCCGAAATTGCAGACGGCCTGCACCACGCCGGTGAGCGAGGGCATGTCCGTGCGCACCAACACCAAACAGGTGATCGAGGCGCGCGAGGACATCCTGGAGTTCCTGCTGACCAGCCATCCGCTGGATTGCCCCATCTGCGACAAGGGGGGCGAGTGCCCGCTGCAAAACCTGACCTTGGCACATGGGCCGGGCGTCACCCGCTTCGAATATGAGGCCAAGCAGCACAACGAGAAGCACGTGCCGCTGGGCGACCTGATCTTCCTGGACCGCGAACGCTGCATCCAGTGCGGTCGCTGTGTCCGCTTCCAGGATGATGTTGCCGACGATCACGTGCTGCAGTTCCACGAGCGCGGCCGTCACATGGAGATCGTGACGTTCAGCGATCCACCGTTCGACTCCTATTTCGGCGGTAACACCACCGACATCTGCCCAGTTGGCGCGCTGACCACGGCCGACTTCCGCTTCAAGGCACGCCCCTGGGAGCTGGACAGCACGCCCAGCGTGTGCACGCACTGCCCGGTGGGCTGCAATCTGTCGCTGAACACACGCCTGGAGACGCGCAGCGGCGGCTACGAGATCAAGCGCGTCATGCCGCGCCAGAACGAACAGGTCAATGAGATTTGGACCTGTGACAGGGGCCGCTTCGTGCATCATTTCACCCGCGCACAGGACCGCATTACCCGGCCCCTGGTGCGCGACGCGAAGGGCAAGCTGGTCGAGTCCACCTGGGAGGCCACGCTGCAACTGGTCGCGGATCGGGTGCGCGGCAAGCGCGTTGCCGGCGTCGTCGGCGACCGCATCGCGAACGAGGACGCCTATCTGTTCGGCAAACTGCTGCGCGAGGTGCTCAAGTCGGACGACGTTGCCGTGTCGCCCCGCGTGCCGGCGGTGGTTGCCGATATTGTGCGCACCTACGGTGTGGGTAAGGACACGGATTTCAAACAGCTCGGTAAGGGCGATATCATCCTGGTCGTCAACGGCGACCTGGAGGAGAGCGCGCCGGTGTGGTTCCTGCGCCTGCGCCAGGCCATCGTGGATCGCGGCGCCCGGCTGATCATCGCCCACAGCCGCAGCACCAAGATGCACCGCTACGCCACGCAAATTGACAACTACGACGTGGGCAAGGCGGCGTACTGGGCGGCGGAGGCTGCGCAGAAGCAGAGCCTGGCCGAAGCGCTGCAGGGCGCGCGCCATCTGCTGATCGTATTCGGCGACGAGCGCCTGGATGCGGGCGGCGCGCGCGCGCTGGCGCGTTCGCTCGCCAACTTGTTGGTCGCGAGCGGTCATGCCGGCAAGGCCAACAGCGGCCTGCTGCCGCTCTACCCGCACGCCAACATGCAGGGGGTGTGCGACGTGATGAGTAGCGAGTACCGAGTGCCAAGTACCGAGCAGAGAGTACCGAGTGCTCAGAACTCAGAACTCAGAACTCGGAACTCGGAACTCGGCGCTGATGTGGCCTGGCTGATCGGCGTGGGCGACAAGGCTGACGTGCCAAAGGCGGGCTTTACCGTTGTGCAGGAGTTGTTCCTGACCGCGTTGGCGCAGCATGCCGATGTGGTACTGCCGGCGTCACGCTCTCCTTG
>JAMDDR010000077.1 GCA_023488685.1 Chloroflexota bacterium
CCAAGGACATCATCCTGGGCATCATCGCCAGGTACGGCGTGGGCGCAGGCACGGGGCATGTGTTCGAATTCACCGGCGACGCCATCCGCCGGCTCAGCATGGAAGAACGCATGACCGTGTGCAACATGAGCATCGAGGGTGGCGCGCGCGCCGGCATGATCGCGCCGGACGATGCGACGTTCGAATACGTGGCCGGGCGCCAGTTCGCGCCCAGGGGCGCGGATTGGGATCGATCCGTGGCTGCATGGCGCCAATTGCCGACCGACGATGGGGCAAGTTACGACGCGGCGCTCACGCTGGACGCGGACGCACTGGAGCCGATGATCACCTATGGCACCAACCCCGGCATGGGCATCGGCATCACCGGGCGCGTGCCCGACCCCGAGCGTGCCGGCGACCTGAGTGCGCGCAACGCACTGGGCAAGGCGCTGGCATACATGGACCTCAAGCCAAACCAGCCACTGCTGGGCCAGCCCATCGACGTCGTGTTCATCGGCAGTTGCACCAACTCGCGCATCAACGATCTGCGCATCGCGGCAGATCTGCTCAAAGGGCGCAAGGTGAACCCCAGGGTGCGCGTGATGGTCGTGCCCGGTTCGGCGCAAGTCAAACGGCAGGCCGAGGCAGAAGGACTGGACCGCATTTTCCGCGACGCGGGCGCCGAGTGGCGCGAGGCCGGCTGCAGCATGTGCATCGCCATGAACGGCGACCAACTGGCGCCAGGCCAGTACGCCATCAGCACCAGCAACCGCAACTTCGAAGGCCGCCAGGGCAAGGGCGGGCGCACCTTCCTGGCCAGCCCGCTCACCGCCGCGGCATCCGCCATTACCGGCGTGGTCACCGATGTCAGGACGATGCTGGGATAATTCTATTGAGTGAGGTTCAGGATGTTGGATGTAGAAGCAACGCTTAAAGTGCCTCTCAGGGTCGATGAGGATGGCGTCATCCGCGTAGAGAAAACACGCGTGACACTCGACACCATCATCGCGGCCTTTAAGAATGGCGAAACCGCCGAAGGAATTGCCCAACAATATCCAACGCTAACACTCAATAATGTATACGCCGTTATTACTTATTACTTGAACTTTCGCGATGAAGTAGAGGCATACCTTCTTCAGCGGAAAGCCTATGCTGCCCAAGTTCGCCAACAGAACGAATCGCGCTTTAACACAGCCGAGTGGCGCGAAAGGCTCATGACCCGTCGTAACCAACAACAAAAAGGCAACCATGCTGCGACTGGTCATTGACGAAAATTTTCATGGAGCCATTGTTCGTGGGCTGTTGCTACGCAGACCTGACCTCGACCTTGTTCGGATTCAGGATGTGGGTTTATCGGGTTTAGACGACCGGCAAATTCTTGAGTGGGCTGCGAGTGAAGGTCGTGTGCTGCTCACTCACGATGTCTCAACGATGACCAAGTACGCATTCGAACGTGTGAATGCGGGTCAGGCAATGCCTGGCGTTATCGAGGTCAGCACTGATGTGCCTATTGGACGCGCTATCGAGGACCTACTGTTGATTGTCGAATGCAGTATTGAGGGTGAATACGAAGGCCAGGTACGCTATCTTCCACTATGACGTGGCAATTGAGTGAGACGTATGTATCCTCATGAAATTTACGAGTCTGTGCGGCAACTACCTCCGCGCGAGCGACTTAAGCTTGTGGAGCAGATATTGAGCGATCTCGCGCAACACCTGCCGGCAGAACGCAACACCAAAGCGACTTACGATTTCTCCGATCTGAGCGGCCAGCTTGCCTGGCAGGGTGATGCCGTGGCAGAACAGCGAAAACTGCGTGATGAGTGTTAGCCGCTTTCGGAATAAAGAAATATGAAAAAGTTCGCTTCTTTTACCAGCAAAATCGTCCCGCTCCCTAGCGAGAACGTGGACACGGACCAGATCATCCCGGCGCGCTTCCTCAAGGTGACCGACAAAACCGGGCTGGGCGATAACCTGTTTGCGGACTGGCGCTACAACGCCGATGGTTCGCCCAAGCCGGACTTCATCCTGAACGAACCGGAGATGAGCGGTCGCCAGATCCTGCTCGCCGGCGACAATTTCGGCTGCGGTTCGTCGCGCGAGCACGCGCCCTGGGCGCTCACCGGCTATGGCTTCCGCGCCGTCATCAGCACGTCGTTCGCCGATATCTTCCGCAACAACTCGCTCAAGAACGGGCTGCTGCCGATCATCGTGGATCAGGACACACACGCCCAACTCTTCAGCCTGGTGCAGGAAGACCCCGACACCGCACTGGCTGTGGACTTGACGGCACAGACGGTGACGCTCCCGGACGGGCGCCGGGTGCAATTCCCCATCGACGGATTCTCAAAAGCGTGTCTGTTGAACGGTGTGGATGAAATCGGGTACGTGCTTGACATGGAGGAAAAGATCCGGGCCTTCGAGACACAGCCACAATCCTAGACCCCAGCCTCTCGACGGCCACGACGCGTAAACGTAAAGAGTAAGTAACTGCTCAGCCCAAGTTGAGGGCGACGGGGTGCCCGTCAAACAGGGCACGCAACGCCGCCAGGGCGGCGTAGCCCTGCTTGCGCACAGTGGCGAGATAGCCC
>JAMDDR010000298.1 GCA_023488685.1 Chloroflexota bacterium
GCGCTTCGCATGCGCTTTGAGCAGGTGGCGACGGGGTGGCAAGCCAGAAACGCACCCGTACAGGATGAAGTGCCGCTTGAGTGCGTTGACTTGTCGGGAGTGCCGGCAGACGCGCAGGAAATGTTGATCGAGAGTCGCGGAGCACAATTGCAGAGCAGCCTGGATCTTGCCACGGGACCGCTGTTGCGATTAGCCTACTTCGACCGAGGTGAGGGCCAGCGTGGGCGTTTGGCGACGATCATCCATCATCTCGTCGTCGATGGCGTGTCGTGGCTGATTCTGCTGCAGGACCTGCAAATGGCCTACACGTCGCTGAGCCGGGGAGAACCTGCACAGCTACCGCCGAAAACGACGTCGTACTGGCAGTGGGCGTGGCGGCTCAACGAATATGCCCAGTCCGAAACAGCGCGAAATGAGCTGAATGACTGGTTGTCCATGCTGCCTGCCAGCGCCGAACGCATGCCCGTGGACATCCCAGCCGACCCAGCAGCCAATATCGAGGCTTCCGCACACAATGTGGAATCGGCGCTTGACCCGGACGAGACAGAAACTCTGCTGAGGCAAGTCCCAGCAGCCTATGGGACCGAAATCAACGAAGTCTTATTGGCTGCCCTGGCACAGGGATATGCCTCCTGGGCTGGGCGGCGCACGCTGCTAGTGGACCTGGAGGGACATGGCCGCGAGGACATTCTGGACGGCATCGATTTATCGCGCACCGCTGGTTGGTTCACGACGGTTTATCCAGTACTGCTGGACATCCGCCAGACCATCAATCCCGGCGAAGTGTTGAAGACCGTCAAAGAACGGTTACGTCGCATTCCCGCACACGGAATCGGGTACGGATTGTTGCGCTATCTGTGTGACGATCCCAAGATCAAACAGCAGTTGCAGGCATTGCCGCAAGCGGACATCAGCTTCAACTATCTTGGGCAGTTGGACCGATCACGGCCCGAATCGTCGACCGAATCGTCGACCGAGTCGCCGCTCTTTGTGTTGTCCGGGACATCATGCGGTGCCGACCGTGATCCCGCTGCACAGCGCAGCCATCTGCTGGACGTTACGTGTCGGGTTGTGGCAGGACAGTTGCGGCTTAACTGGACCTTCAGTGAGCGTTTCCATTGCCGCACCACTATTGAAGGGCTGGCTGACGCGTTTAAAGACGCGCTACGGTCATACATCGCACATTGCCAATCGTCGCAGGCAAGGGGATATACGCCGTCTGACTTCCCGTTGGCACAGCTCGATCAGCGCAACCTGGATAAGGTTTTGAAGCAGATCAAGCGTTCACAGGGTGTACGGATATGAGAAGAGACATTGAGGATATTTACGCCCTCTCGCCGATGCAACAGGGCATGCTATTCCATAGCCTGTACGCCCCCGACTCCGGGGTGTATTGCGAGCAAATGACGTGTGTGCTGAAAGGTGCCTTGGACACACACGCATTTGAGCAAGCCTGGCAGCAGGTAGCTAACCGTCACTCAATCCTGCGTACATCATTTGTGTGGGAAGGCCTGGATGAGCCGCTCCAGGTGGTCGCCCAGCACGTTGATATGCCTATTGCCTGGCATGACTGGCGCGGCCTGCCTTCCACCGAGCAGGCGTTACAAACCGCGGCCCTGCTCAAGGATGAGCAAAGGCACGGTTTCGATCTCTCGGCAGCACCACTCATGGGCGTGACGATGGCGCGCTGCGCCGAACATGAATGGCAGTTGATCTGGAGCCACCATCACCTGCTCCTCGATGGTTGGTCGGTGCCCATCCTGCTGCATGAGGTCATGACCCTGTACGAAGCCATACACCTGGGGAGAGATATTACGCTACCGACAGCCCGGCCATATCGCGACTACATTGCCTGGTTGCAGCAACAGAATTTGTCAGAGGCTGAAACATTCTGGCGGACGACGCTGAAAGGCCTCACCGCACCAACGAGGTTGGCGATAGATTCTCTAGCCGGGCACACACCTGGACAGGCACCAGCTTACGCGGAATTGGAGACGTGGTTATCGCAAGCGACAACGCAATCCTTGCAAGCCCTGGCCCAGCAGCAACAACTGACGATGAACACGCTGGTGCAAGGGGCCTGGGCGTTGCTGCTCAGCCGCTATAGCGGCGAGGAGGATATCCTCTTTGGCGCCACCGTCTCCGGCCGCCCGGCGCACCTGCCCGGCGCCGAGTCCATGGTCGGGCTGTTCATCAACACTCTACCCGTGCGGGTGGCGCTGCCCCCACACGCCCGGCTCATCCCCTGGCTCCAGCAGTTGCAGGCGCAACAGGCACAACTTCGCCAGTACGAGCACTGCCCGCTGGTGCAGATCCAGGGCTGGAGCGAAATCCCGCGCGGTCAACCGTTGTTCGACAGCATCCTCGTCTTCGAGAACTACCCTGTTTCAGCGGAGTCGCTGGATAAAGGCGGCTTGCAGATCACGAATGTGCGTTCGATTGAACAAACCAACTATCCCCTGACGGTGGTTGCTGGACCGGCACAAGAACTCATGTTGAAAGTTGCCTATGACAACCGTCGTTTTGACCCGGAGACGATCAGGCGGATGCTGGGCGTGT
>JAMDDR010000023.1 GCA_023488685.1 Chloroflexota bacterium
GCTATTCACCTTGGCGCGCGATGCGCGCTCGGGTGGCTCGTTGACCGCGCTGCCCATCATTGAGACGCAGCTCGGCGACATCTCGGCGTATGTGCCGACCAACGTGATCTCGATCACCGACGGCCAGTTGTTCATGGAGTCCGAACTGTTCAACGCAGGCATCCGCCCGGCGATCAGCGTAGGTTTGAGCGTAAGCCGCGTGGGCGGCGATGCGCAGACGCGCGCAATGAAGCAGGTGGCCGGCCGCCTGAAGCTGGAGCTGGCGCAGTTCCGCGAGTTGCAGGCGTTCGCCAGCTTCGGCAGCGACCTGGATAAGGCCACGCTGGCGCAGTTGGAGCGCGGCCGTCGCCTGACCGAGTTGCTGAAACAGAAGCAGTACGAACCGCGCTCGCTGGCTTCGGAAGTCAGCGCCATTTTCGCCGCAACCAACGGCTACCTGGACAAGGTGCCGGTCAATCGCGTGGTGGCCTGGGAATCGGACTTCATCGCCTACCTGGACTCGGCGCACCCTGATATCGTCAATATCATCCTGACCGAGAAGCGCGTGAGCGATGACACCAGCGCCAGACTGAAAGCGGCCATTGAGAACTTCAATCGAAGCTGGAACGGTTAATGCAAGGCTGGCGGCGGAGGATGGTGGGCCGCTAGGCCGCCCTCTTCCGCCACCTGGCTACGGTCATTCCTATGGCAACCGCACGAGAAATTCGACGACGTATCCGCAGCGTTCGTAATATCCGCCAGATCACGCGCGCGCTGGAGGCGGTGAGCGCCAGCAAAGTGCGCCGCGCCCAGGATGCCGTGCTGGCAACCCGCCCGTATGCGCAGAAAGCGCGCGAGTTGCTGGCCAGTGTCGCGTCGCTCGCCGGTGGAGAAACACGCCATCCGCTGCTGTTAAAGCGGGACAAGGTGAATAGCGCCTATGTCGTGCTCGTCTCCTCTGACCGGGGGCTGGCCGGCGCGTTCAATACCAATGTGGCACGCACCGCGTTCGATTATGCGCGAGCGTTCGGCAAACCGGTCGGTTTCGTGACCATTGGCCGGAAGGGGCGCGATTTCCTTTACCGGCGTGGTGGCCAGTTGGTCGCCGATTTTTCCAATCTGCCGGCGCGTCCGAGCCTGCTCGATACCACCGGCGCAACGCGCACGCTGACCGACGATTTCCTGGATGGCAAGGTGGACGAAGTGTACCTGGTGTACACCGAGTTCAGGAGCATGGCTTCTCAGAAGCCGGTGCTCAAGAAGTTGCTGCCGCTGGCCGCGGAAGACCTGTTGCCACAGGAAACCACCACCGGTCCGCGTCCGGCATACGAATTTGAACCCGGACCACAGGAGATCCTCGACACGCTGCTGCCCCGCCTGACCGAAATGCAGGTGTACCAGGCCGTGCTGGAGTCGCTCGCGAGCGAGCATGCCGCCCGGATGGTCGCGATGCGCAACGCGACGGACAGCGCGTCCGACCTGATCAGCAGCCTGACGCTATCGTATAACAAGGCGCGCCAGCAGGGCATTACCAACGAACTGCTCGACATCTCCGGCGGCGCTGAAGCGCTCGCGCAGATCGTGGCGGCCGAGTAGCATTGGCCGGGTGTCGTGTTGAATGCAACGGTGATTGGGGAACAAGGTGACACGGAGACAAGATGCCCCTTGTCATTCCCTCGCCTTGTCTCCCTGTTCTCTCTTCTGTTGCTGCCAGTTGCCGTCGGGCTGTTCCTTGCCCTCACACTGCGCCAGTTGAATCTGCCCGGTCTGTATTACGACGAGGCGCTGGATCTTGCCCCGATGTTGCAGGTGATGCACGGCGAACCGACAGAATTGCTGCGTGGAATCGGTGTGACGATTGGCACCTATACCTACCCGGTCATGCTGTTGGACTACATGGGTAACTTGAATGGTTACCTGACCATCCCGTTCATGGCGTTGTTCGGGCCGGGTGTGATCGCCGCGCGATTGCAGCCGATTGTGTTCTCTGCGCTCACCATTGTATTGGCGTATGCTTTGGCCCGTGCGTGGTTCGGGCGTGGCGTCGCCGCCGTCACAGCACTGCTGCTGGCCGTCAATCCTTCATTTATCTGGTTTAGCCGCCAGGGTATCAGTGTCACATCGGTGATGACTGTCTTTTCACTGGGCAGTCTCTTGTTGTTGGATCGGTGGAGAGCAGAGAGTAGAGATTGGAGATTGGAGATGAACGGCCAATCTCCAATCTCGCCCGGTACTCCGGGCCGCAATCTCCAATCTCTCATCTCGTCCAGTACGCTGGGCCGCACTCTCAAGCTACTGTTTGCCGGCTTGCTCATCGGTCTTGGGTTATGGGCCAAGCTGCTGTTCCTATGGTGGATCGTCATCCTGGGCGTGATGGCGCTGGTATGGGTGTTGACGGAGCGTGGGAGCAAGGGAGCCGGGGGGCTTCTGAGAGCGCTGCCATGGGTCATGGCCGGCGCTGTCATTGGCGCGGCGCCGCTGATCTACTACAATCTACATGACCTGCTTGGCCAACCTTTTGACCTGCGTAACGCACACACGTTCGCGTTATTGTTTAGATCGTTGGGCGAGCCGACGGCA
>JAMDDR010000372.1 GCA_023488685.1 Chloroflexota bacterium
AGGGTCCCCTCGCGGATCGCCAAGTCGAGTTCGTACGACGTCCACGCCCCAGTCATCTGGCGCACGATCAGCCCCACCATGTAGTAGGCCACGAAGTCGCCCGCGGTGAAGCCGTTCACCGGGCCGGCGCTGCTGATGCTCAGCCACACCAGCATCATGATGATCGACAGCAGGTTCGTCATCATCCACACGAACCCCTCCGCCCGATACTCCAGCGACATCGACCAGCACGCGCGCAGCATGGCCAGGTATTTACGAATCATCTGTGTGAAGGAATGTTTGGAGCGTAGAGCGTAAGAGGCGCAGCGTACTGCGCTCGTCAAACGTCATGTGCCGTTTGCCTCTCAACTCTGCCCGCGAACACCTCCCGGATGATGTCCTCGACCGGCGGCTCTTCAAACGTCACGTCCTCGACTTTCACCTGCGACAACAGACGCGCGGCAGACTCGGTGGCCTGGGCGCGCGGCACGTGCAGCACCGCGGTCAGGCCCTCGCACGATTCGACGTGCCCAAACTGCGACAACGCCTCGGCCGGCGTGGGTTCTTGCAGTTGCAGCTTGATGATCTTGTATGGCGCCACGCGCTCGATCAGCGCGCGGAAGTTGCCGTCGTAGAACAGGTGCCCTTTGTCGATCACGATGATGCGCTCGCACAGCGCGGTCACATCAGCCATGTAGTGGCTGGTCAGGATGATGGTTGCGCCATGGCGATGGTTGTACGCGGCCACGAACTCGCGGATGCGCGCCTGCATGGTCACGTCCAGACCGATGGTTGGCTCGTCCAGGAATAGCACTTTGGGCCGGTGCAGTAACGCGGCGGCCAGTTCGCACTTCATGCGCTCGCCCAACGACAGCTTGCGCACCTGTTTCTTCATCACCGGGGTGAGGTCGAGCAGGTCATCCAACTCCTGCAAGGTGGCGGTGTATTGGTCCCTGGGGATTTCGTAGATGGCCTGGTTCACCAGGAAGGTTTCGATGGCCGGCAGATCCCACATGAGTTGCTGCTTCTGGCCCATCACCAGTGTGAACTGCTTCAGGTAAGCGGTTTCGCGTTTGTGCGGCGTAAAACCCATGACGGTCGCGCGGCCGCCGGTGGGGTAGAGCAGGCCCGAGAGCACCTTCAGCGTGGTGGTTTTGCCTGCGCCGTTGGGGCCGAGAAACCCGACCATCTCGCCCGGCGCGATGCAGAACGATACGTCGTCGACGGCCTTCACTGCGTGATACTTGCGGGCAAAAAACGAGCGCAAGCTGCCTCGCAGGCCCGGCTCTTTTTCATGAACCTGGTAATGCTTTGAGAGATGATCGACTTCGATTTGGTATGTCATTTGACGAAGGACGGATGACGAAACGTGAAACGTAATGCGTAAATGGGCTTTTTACGTTTTACGCATTACGCATTACGTTTTACGATTTCCGCTCAATAAAAAAGGCAAAAGACGATGCGCGCCTTTTGCCTCTTGCGAAATGCCCCAAGAGAGATTCGAACTCCCGACCTTTTGGTCCGCAACCAAACGCGCTATCCACTGCGCCATTGGGGCACGCGCGAAGATTATAGCACAACAGAGGCCGGCAGGCGCAGCTTGATGGTGCCAGCGTCGACGACCCACAACGCCACGGCAAAGCGATCGATGAAGGCGCGGTCGTGCGCGGCCACCAGCACCGTGCCTGGGAATGCCTCCAGCGCTGCCTCGAAGCGTTCCCTCGATTGAATATCCAGGTGGTTGATCGGCTCGTCCAGCACCAGGCAGTTCGCCCCACTGACGACCAATCGTGCCAGGATCAGGCGCGCTCGCTCGCCGTAACTGAGTTGTCCCACCGGCACGAAGACGTCATCGCCTTCAAACAGAAAGTAGTGCAGGAAGTTGCGCGTTTCCGTTTCGCCCATCGGCGCCACCTGTTGGATGATGCTGAGTGCCGTCTCGCCTGGGTTGAGCGTCTCGTGTTCCTGCGGCATATAACCCAATCGCACGTTAGCCCCGATCCGCACACGGCCCTCCGTTGGCGCCAACTCCCCCACGATGGCGCGCAGGAGCGTGGTCTTGCCCGTGCCGTTCGGGCCGACCAGGGCAACCCGATCGCCATGCCGCAATACCAGGTCGACGTGCCGGAACAGGCAGTGATCGCCGAACGCATGGCCGAGATCCTCGAGCGACGCCACGATCTGCCCGCTGCGCGTGGGTTCGCCGAATTCCAGTTTCATCTGCCAGCCGGTCTTTGGCTTCTCCGCCAGGTCCTTGGATTGCAGCAGCCGCTCCAGGCGGTGCTCGCGCGCTTTCGCCTTCTTCGCCACTTTCTTGGCCAGGCGCCGCGTGTGGTCGTTGTTCGTCCCCTCCTCGTTGTGGCGTGCCTGTGCCTTGGTACGCTCGATGTCGGCCCTCAGGCGTTCGATCTCCAGTTGTTGGTCCTTCCAGACCACCCACTGTTTGTCCGCCTCTGCCGCCTTGGTCAGTTCAAAATCACTGTAGTCGCCGCTATAGTCGCTGAGACGATGTGTCTTTGCGTCCAGGGCCAGGATACGCGAGACAGTGTTGTTCAAGAACGTGCGGTCGTGTGA
>JAMDDR010000283.1 GCA_023488685.1 Chloroflexota bacterium
AACATCCTGTTCCACACCGTGTTGCGCAATCAATGCCCGGTCGGTCTCGCTCAGTTCGCCCGGCGTCGGGATGCGCTGCTCGAAGTTTCTCCAGATCTGTGATAGCGTGCGCTGCACCAGGTTACCCCACTTTGCCAGCAACTCGCTGTTGTTGCGTTGCGCGAAGTCGGTCCAACTCCAGTCGCTATCCTTCGCCTCGGGCATGATGCTGGTGAGATAGAAGCGCACCGGGTCGGGGCCGTACCTGACCGTCAGGTCCAGCACGTCCAACGAGATGCCCTGGCTCTTGGAGAACTTCTGGCCGCTCAGGTTGAGGTATTGGTTGGCGGGCACGTCGTAGGGCAGGTTGAATTCGCGCGGGTCGTTGCCGTCCCACGGCTCACCCAGCTTCTGCATGCCGATCAGGATGGATTGCCACAACACGGTGTGGAACAGGATGTTGTCCTTGCCGATGAAGTTGTAGATCCTGACGTTGTCGCCGTACCAGAAGTCCTTCCACGCGTCCGGCTGGCCGGTGATGCTCGCCCACTCAACCGTGGCCGTCAGGTAACCCAGCAGCGCCTCCCACCACACGTAGATGCACTTGTTGTCTGCGCCTTCCACAGGGATGGGGATGCCCCACGTCAGGTCGCGTGTGAAGGCGCGTGGCTCCATGTCGCGCGCGTAACTGCGCGAGAACTCCGTCACCGTGCTGCGCCAGTAGCTGTCTTTGCCGGCCAGGTAGTTCAGGATCTGATCGCGCACGGCGGGCAGGTCCCACATGTATTGCTCGCTTTCGCGGACGACCAGTTTATCCTCGGGATGGTTGCGGCTGCGCGGGTTGATCAACTGGGTGGCGTCCAGCAGGTTGCCGCAGTTATCGCACTGGTCGCCGCGCGCCTTATCGTAGCCGCAGATGGGGCAGGTGCCCTCGACCAGCCGGTCCGGCAGGAACTTGCCCTGCGTCTCGGAGTACAACTGTTTTTGCTCGGCCTTGAACAGGTATTCGTTCTCCAGCAGGCGCGAGAACATCTGCTGCGCGATGGCGCGGTGATTGGCCGTGTCGGTATGCGTGAACAGGTTGTAGCTCACGCCGATGTTCTTTTGCGTTTCCAGGAAGCGGCCGTGAAAGTATTCGAATACCTCGCGCGGCGTCTTGCCCTCTTTCTCGGCGCGTACGACGATGGGCGTGCCGTGGGAGTCACTACCGCTGACCATTACGACGCGGTTGCCCTTCAGGCGCTGGTAGCGCGCGAAGATGTCGGCGGGCAGGTACGCGCCTGCCACGTGTCCCACATGCAGGTCGCCGTTGGCGTAGGGCCAGGCGACGCAGACAAGTATGTTTTCAGGTGCCATTGCTGTTTTCCTCTTCTCAATCTCAAGTGCGCTTATCTTAAGGTCCGCCAATAAAAAAACCGCCCGGCGTGCGCACGAGCGGTTGGTCATTCTGATGAACCATGGTTGGCTGTAATGCAACAGCAGACTGGCCCGCGCGTCAGATCACGCCGGGCATGCGCATCGACTTTCGAATCCGAAACGCAACGCTGCAGTTCATGGTGGCAAGAGTATACCATGCCGTTATAATGCTGCTACCTCATCGACGCTCATTGTCTGTGTCTGTAGCGCCATCGTCTTGTGCTGTATTGCCACATCCATACCATTGTGGCTGTAGTTTGTCTGCATGGATAACCAAATGCTCAAACATATTCACATCATCGTCAACCCCGCCTCGGGCAACGACGAGCCGGTGCTCAGCGTGTTCAACAAGGTATTCCAACCCGCCCAGGTGGACTGGGATGTGTTCATTACCAAGAAGAGCGGCGACGCGTGCGAGTATGCGCAGCGTGCGGTGGCTGCTGGCGTGGACGCGGTCGGCGTATACGGCGGCGACGGCACGGTGACGGAGGCTGCCAGCGGTCTGCTGGGCAGCGGCGTGCCCCTGGCTATTTTCCCGGGTGGGACGGCGAACGTGACCTCGATCGAGTTGGGCATCCCGGGCAAGCTGGAGGAGGCAGTGGCGTTGGTCGTGGGCGTTGCGTGCGATTACCGCTGGGTGGATATGGGCCGTCTTGGCGACAGGCTCTTCCTGGGGCATGTCGGGATTGGACTTGAGGCCAATATGCACGAGAACGCCGATCGCCCCACGAAAGACCGGCTGGGTTTCCTGGCTTACCCGGTGGCTGCGCTGCAGGCCTTGCGCGAGCCACCCATGTCTCATTACACCCTGACATTGGACGGGCAAACGGTTGAGATCGACGGGTTGAATTGCATGGTTACCAACCTGGGTAGTCTTGGTGTGCTGGGTGCGACCCTGTCGAACAACATCAGCGTGAGCGATGGGCTACTGGATGTGATCGTGGTTCGCAGCGTCGACGTGACCTCCCTGGCGGCGTTGGCGGCCAAGGTCACCGGCCTGGCAGACCCGCAGGATCAACTGCCACATTGGCAGGCGCGCGAAGTGTGCATCGTCGCCGACCCGCCACAGGGAATCACCGCGGATGGTGAAGTGCTCGGTCAGACCCCGGTCGAGGTCAAGGTGCTCCCACGCGCCGTGCGCGTCATCGTCCCGGCCG
>JAMDDR010000341.1 GCA_023488685.1 Chloroflexota bacterium
CGCGCGGCGACCCGCTGCCAGTGGCCTGGCGGATGGGTTTCATGGCATTTTGCCATCACTTTCTACGTACTTTCTAACCACAAACCGTCTTCATGAAAGAGTTCACATGCAATTCTTAAGATTGTCGTAAACGAAATCGCTAGTATCTATCTTTGTCCACAACGACGGCGTAGATGAAAGATGGACAACATTATGGTTCGAAGGAGGTTCGTGTATGAAACAGAAGGTGGCCGTCACCCCAACCGTCACCCCAACTGCTCATGCCCTGGCTGCGCCAACGTTGGCGATACGAACGCCCAGCGGCGACGCGATCGACATACTGATCGCAACAGCCGCTGCCCAGGCGAACAAGCTCAATCACTCGTTTATCCTCGTCGAGGATAAGCCAGCAGCGGCTTCACGCCCCGTGGCGACCCCGCCTCCCAAACCACGGGTCAAGCAGCCGGTCAAGCAGCCGAGCGCTGAGAAGCCAGTCAAGAAGCGCGTGAAAAAGCCGATCAAGAAACCCGTCAAGAAAAACCCCCCCAAGTCCCCCCAACATCGCCAGTATCCCCAGCATGCCCCCGAGCGTGAACCCAGCCAACCGATCACACCCAAAACCCAAATCGTTGGTACTCTCCGTCGCCGCAACCTTCGGTGGTTGGCTGGTGCTATCCGTGGCGCATCCCTTGCCGGTCGAACAGGTTCGCGCCAGCAGGCCAGCGATCATGCTGCCAATCGCGTTGCGCCCGTCCGACGCAAGCGCGCCTCAGCCGGTTGCCATCACACGCTCGTCGAATTAGCCATGCAGCAGATCGAATTTCGCGCCATGAACTGCCGGATGTCCGCGCTCGTGGATTCACAGGCAGGTGCAGCGACGGATGCCCTGGCCCAGGTGCCTGGCTGGTTCTGCGCATGGGAGCAGTGTTTAAGCCGCTTTCGCAGCGACAGTGAGTTGAGCCGCTTGAATCGCAGTGCTGGATGGGTGTGCGTGAGCGACGTGTTGTGGCAGATGCTCAGCGCCGCGCATTGGGCCATGAGTTGGAGCAATGGCCTGGTCACGCCGATGCTCCTGGACGCGCTCGAAGCGGCCGGCTACGATCGCTCGTTCGATCTGCTGGCGCCATGCGTGCCGGCAGGGATGCCGGCGCTCCCAATGCCGGCGCTCCCAATGCCGGCTTGTGCCCTGGAATTGGACGCGCGCAGGCGTGCCGTGCGCTTGCCCGCCGGTGTGCGGCTCGACCTGGGCGGCCTGGCGAAGGGTTGGGCCGCCCAGCAGGCTGCGCGCCGTTTGCAGACACATGGCCCGGCGCTGGTGGACGCGGGCGGCGATATCGTGATGACGGCCCGCAGCGCCGGCGAGCCCTGGACGATTGGTGTGGCCGATCCCTATTCTGGACGTGGTGGTTCCCTTTCACAGCGATGCCTACCGGACGCTGTGGGTCGGTGTGGGCCAGTTGGCCATCTACGGCATGGCCGTGGTTGGGTTGAGCACCTACGTGCGGCGCATTATTACGCAACGCGTCTGGCGCCTCATCCACTATCTCAGCTTTGCCGTGTTTGCCCTGGTGTTGGTGCACGGGTTGCAAAGCGGTTCGGATGCCGGCTCCCCGTGGGTGCTCGCGCTGTACTGGTTCAGCGGCGGCAGCGTCGGGTGTCTCACAGTGCATCGCGTGTTGATCAGGCTGTCGGACAGACTGCCGGACCACCAACCCTACACACGCGTGGGCGAGTCCGCCCAGGCGCCTGCGCCCAGTATCCCGGCGGGAACAACGGCGCTCGCCGGGACGGCGCTCACGCCACCGGAGGGACCGCCCGTCACGATCCTGTTCGGCTCGCAAAGCGGCAACGCCGAAGCATTGGCCAGGCGTGCGTCGAACGCGTTCGCCACCGCGGGCATTCCCACACAGGTGCTGGATGCAGCCGGGTTCAAGCCGGACCGACTGGCGCAGACCCGCCGGCTGATCATCGTCACCAGCACCTGTGGCGAAGGTGAGCCGCCCGATAATATCGCCGGCCTTTACCGCCATCTCCACAGTGATACGGCGCCGGGTCTGGCGCATCTGGAGTATGGCGTGCTGGCGCTGGGCGATCGCAGCTATGCGACGTTTTGCAAGTCGGGCAAGGACTTTGATGCGCGGCTGGCAGCGTTGGGCGCGCAGCGGCTGTGCGACGTGGGGACGTGCGACACGGATGACGAGCCGGCGTACCAGGCCTGGTTGAGCCGCGCCATTCAAGCATTCCGAGCGGTACCTGCGCCCGCTCTCGCGCCCGCTCTCGCGCCATTGCCAGCCCCGTCGAGCACCACCGCATCTCACTCGCGCCCTGCCGCGGTCGATGTCGTGCAAGCCGGCGTGGCGTCAGAGGTGGCGGATGGATACACCAGGACGCGCCCTTTCCCGGCGCCGCTGCTGCGCAATGTGAATCTGCACAGCGGAACCGGCGCCAGCGCCAGGCACACACGCCATATTGCCTTCTCGCTGCGTGGTTCCGGCCTCAGCTACGAGCCAGGCGACGTGCTGGGCGTGTTTCCGGCAAACCAGCTCTCACAGGTGGCCGACGTGATCCAG
>JAMDDR010000503.1 GCA_023488685.1 Chloroflexota bacterium
GGAACGGGGGGGGGCGAGGACCAGCAGAAGCAGCACCGGCGCCAGCCAGATCGGCCAGCGGGCGATGCTCAGCACAGCGGCCAGGCCGAGCAGGTGCAATCCCAGCCACGCCATGATTGTGGCCGGATGCCACGGTTGCAGTGACGGCGCCGGCCGCACGAATGCCATCACCGCGAGAGCGTCTGAGAGCACGCCATCGCGCAGCACCTGGCGCAGGATGCGCGGCGCGAGTGGGGCGGCGGCGATGGCGCCGGCAATCAGCCAGCCCGCGCGCAGCCCAAGTGGCGCCAGCGCGTACAGCCGTCCCAGCGCGACGGCGGCGGCGATCAGCCCGGCGGCGACCTGTGCGAGCGCGATATCGAACGGTATTCCTGCGGAATGCCTCGCTCGCTTGCGTATGGCCAGTATAAGCGTTATGCTGCTCCAAAGCAGCCCGGCGGCGATCACCAGCCACATGACGGTGCCGGCGCGGTGATCGAGCGCGGAAGGATCGAGCCAGTAAGATAGCCGAAACAGATTGCCGATGTGCATTGAGCCTACAGTTTACTGGAAGGCTCCTTTCGGCCCCTTTCATCAATTTACGGCCCCTGGGGCCGTTTAACAGGAGATAACGTTGTGGCAGAGAATGAGCGATCGCTACGATATGGTTGTAATCCGCATCAGACACCTGCACGCGTGTACACACGGAAGGGTGCGTTACCGTTCAACGTGCTGAATGGCGGTATGTCGTACATCAACGTGCTGGACGCCCTGAATTCATGGCAGTTGGTGAAGGAGTTGAAGCAGGCGACGGGATTGCCGGCCGCCGCTTCGTTCAAGCATGTCAGCCCGAGCGGGGCTGCTGTGGGGCGTCCCTTAGCCGGCGTCCTGCGGCGCGCTTACCGGGTCGATGACATGGACCTTTCTCCGCTCGCCACGGCCTACGCGCGGGCGCGGGGCACCGATCGCCTGTGTTCCTTTGGCGATTGGGTCGCGCTCAGCGACATGGTGGACGTGCCCACCGCGCAGTTGCTGCGGCGCGAGGTCTCAGACGGGGTCATTGCGCCGGGCTATGAGCCGCAGGCGCTGGCATTGCTGCGCAAAAAGAAAGAAGGGAAATACATCATCCTGGAGATGGACGCCGGCTACGAGCCGCCCGCGTTGGAGGCGCGCGATGTCTTTGGCGTGACGGTCGAACAACGGCGCAACGATGCGCAGATCAATGCGGCGCTGCTCCAGAATATCGTGACCGATAGGCAGGCGCTGTCCGACGCGGCCATGCTTGACCTGCTCGTGGCGCTGATCACGTTGAAGTACACGCAGTCCAATTCCGTTTGCCTGGCCGTCGATGGGCAGGTGATCGGGGTGGGCGCGGGACAGCAATCCCGCATTCACTGCACGCGCCTGGCGGCGTCCAAGGCCGACAACTGGTACCTGCGCCAGCATCCGGCGGTACTCGACTTGAAGTTCAAGCCAGGGGTACAACGACCTGATAAAGACAACGCGGTCGATCTGTATCTGCGCGACGATTTGACCCCAGTGGAGGAAAGCGCCTGGCGCGCCGTTTTCTCCGAACAGCCGCAGCGCTTGAGCGCGTCCGAGAAGCGCGCGTGGCTTGCTGGGATGCGGGATGTCGTGCTGGGTTCAGACGGCTATATCCCCTTCCGCGATTCGATCGATCGCGCTCAGCAGAGTGGGGTTGGGTACGTCGTTCAACCGGGTGGTTCCAACCGCGACGCGCAAGTCATTCAAGCGTGCAACGAGTATGGCATGCTGATGGCCTTTTGCGGCGTGAGGTTATTCCATCATTGATGCACATACACACACCTGACAGGTCCCGCAGACCTGTCAGGTGTGCATGTAGTTACCAGCGCAGGCTTGAGCAGGCTCCATTATCGCTTCCAGGTGACTGATGCGCCCTATTGTCAATAAGCTATGGCTCCGAATCCTCAGCCGTGAGTTGCTCGTAGACGTCGTTCGCAAACCCCAGCATGTTCTCCGTGTCCGTGCGTACCGTTAATTGCCCGCCAGGGTTGCTCCACAAAGACAGCGAGATGCGTTGTCCATTCGGACCAATGCGCATGATGTTCCAGGTCGTGCCGCTGTCTATCCACTTGTAGAACTGCTGCATCTGTGCTGGGGTCAGAAAATCCGTTGCCACCACCGCCGTCCCACTGCAATTCCAGGCCAAGGCCAGCCCGGTTTGAAAGACCCACACGCTCCCACAGCGCGTCTGCGATGCCTCCTGCCAGAAGAGTCTTTGGCCATAGTCGGCCGCCAGATAATTGACGTTGGCTGCCTCGAAACGGTTCAGCGCCCACTCGGCGATCGCCCGCTGTTCTGCTGCACTGGCCACGATCGTGCCGCTGCCGGTGAAGACCAGCGTGCCACGCAGGGTTGTGGCTGAAAAAGAGGCATACCTGTTCCTCAAATAACTGGCCTGGCTCTGGCCATGAACGTCCGACCACAGCGAAGCACTCGTCGAGGCGGCCAGCATGGCCTCCCCACACCAGCCATAGCGCATTTGCGCGACACCGATCACGGCTATTTTGCATAGCGCTGCAT
>JAMDDR010000422.1 GCA_023488685.1 Chloroflexota bacterium
GCCGTGATTTATTCGCTTGTTTTGTCACACGAGGTGCGCCGACCTATGCGGATGGCGACCTGACGTTCCGCTTGTGGGTGCTGCAAAACTAATTGACGCCAGTTAACACAAAGTGGGCGAATTAGTTCTAACTGAGGCAACACATGAGAGTAGGTAGTGCACTGGGATTGGCGGTGATGTGGCGGCGGGGCATCGACTGGCTGCTGAACGATGAGTTCGGCGATAACCGCGCGGCGGGCAGCGTCAATGGTACGCTAGCTACGGATGGCAGGAATGTGCGGACGGTGGTGGACACCTACGCCTCCACCGAACTCATCGCCAACGGTGGATTCGAGACGGCGGGGGCAGGTGGCGCTGATGTGTTCGGGAGTTGGTCGGAAATCATCGGAAGCGGCGGTGCCATCGCGGACGAAACGACGCTGGTGCACGGCGGCGGGCACGCGGCCAAGCTGACGGGCGGCGGTGCGCTAGATACACAGCTAGTGGCACAGTTCGCGGTTATTCCCGGATTGTCCTATATTCTGTCATTTTGGGAACAGAATGGCACAGGGTCAGGCGCTTACTCCATCTACGACCAGTCGCACGGTACCAACATCAGGTCATACACAAGTGTGTCAAATGCTACCTACGCTCAGACACAGGATACCTTCACTGTGCCCGCTGGGTGTACATCAGTGCAGGTATATCTGTACTGCCCCAGTGGGAACATGCAGACCTGCTACTACGATGACGTGTCGGTGCTGTCAGCACAAGGACTGCTGAGCCAGAGTGGTGGGTTTGCGGTGTTCTCGGGCGGGAAGGCGGTGCCAGCCTGGGGTGATCCGTCGCTTCAGTATAGCAGCATTGCTCGTGTGGCAGGACGAATGTTGGCTGCCTCCCTCACTTCACCTGCAACGAATGGCCACGAAATTGAGATCGGTTGGGATGCCAACGGGCTTGGTGAGGCATCAGATGCCTCACTCGGCTTCAGGCCAGGATTGGCACTATATGCCATAGCAATTTCACCTATACATGTCGGCGATGTTGTGGCGAGTACGGCATATAAGCTTGCGCTCCTGTTGCGCGCGAATGGTTCGTTCGCCCTGATAAAAGGTGGCGCGTATCCTGGCTGGACATTGTTGTATGTGCATAGCACGCCCGGCACTGCCGCCATATATCCGATGATTTCAAATTATCAGAGCGTGTCATCGGTCGATTTCGTCCGCATCCCGCAGCAACTATGGCTGCCGTCGCCGCTGGCGAGTGATGGTTTCGGCTCGGCGTTCGGCACAACCGATAGTGCGGGCCACGCCGAAGGGATTACGGGCGGTTTAGGCAGCGGTGGGGCAGGGAAGGCGTGGACGGCGCAACTCGGCACGTGGGGCGTGAGTGGCGGGAAGGCGCAGGCTACAGCACTGTCAGGCGGGAGCGCCGCGGCAACCATCGATGCGGGCACACCTAATGTACTAATAGGATGTGATGTATTCAGAAGTGCTGTAAACGCAGGACTAGTGTGCAGGTATGTTGATGCTTCCAACTACATTAGAGCGATCCACGATGGCACAAATGCTGCGCTCGTGAAAATCGTTGGCGGAGTTGCCACGACAATCATCAATGCCGCTGCAACATACGTGGATGGTGCACGATTGCAACTCATTGCGGATGGCACTAGCTTCCAACTGTTCTACAACGGCGCGAAGATTGGTTCCACATCCACCATCAGCGATGCCGTGCTGCAAACCAGCAATCTGCATGGCATTCGAACGGCAGACACGGCGAATACGCTCGATAACTTCGTCGTGTGGGCGCGCGGCACCGAGGGGCAATATTCCTCTCTCGACCAATGGACGAGGTAAATGATGAAAGCAATGTTCGTTACTCCATTCGATTACGCGCTCGGACAGCCCAAATTACCACCGATGCGCGCTGAGAACGGTGTGCAACTCGTTTACACCGACGAGTATGGCGTCGAGCATGGCGGGTTTACCTGCGTGAGCTACGCGCCGGATAGCACCGTAATGGTGCTGGTGCACTCGTCACCTGAAACGATTGCGGCGATGAGCGAAGACCCGGACAACGTTTTTGTTGAAGAGGTTATTGATGGCTGACAAACCCAATGAGAAACCCACAAGCGCGAAGCCACCTACCAAAAAGACCGAGAAGCAAATCAAGGACATGCTCAAAAAGCACGGCAGGGATACCACGAAAGTGGACGCTAAATCCATGAGGACTGACGCGGAGGTCAGGCGCGGATTGATGGAGCTGCACATGCTCGGCGAGAGTGATTACACGGGCGCTTACATCGGCTGAGCTAACGCTAATTGGGGAGTTGTTTCTGCGCCGACGGCCTGGATAAACATGACACCTTTACTTCCTTCGGATGAATTCAGGCGCATTCTAGGTTTTTCACCCTACCACTTCTGGCAACTGGCTGACAACGACAAGGCGCGCATTACCTCCAACTGTAATCCGCTGGTGATGCAGTACGCCTGGCAGAATGCGGATGCCATCGGGCGCTCTGAAATCCTTGAGGCGATTGAGCTGGCAGAGCGGCGGCTTGCCG
>JAMDDR010000376.1 GCA_023488685.1 Chloroflexota bacterium
CGATGGCCTCTGCCAACTTCAGTCGCCTCATCGTCGCAATCAACAACGGTATGTCATCTATTCGTTCGTGTATCAGGGCGGTTTCCATGCCCTTGATTTAACAACCGAAATTCATCGAAACGAGCGTGATCCTGCTGATATGCCGGCCGCCGGAACATGGGCACCCAGGCCGGCTGCATGCCGTGCACTTCCTCCTCCGCCTCGGCCAGGCCGATGCAGGTGGAGCCTTTGAACGTGGCCGTGACCTGGGCGACGCCGCGGTACTGCCGGCTGTTCATATTGGGGATCGGCAGCGTGACGGTCTCGCGCTCCAACGGGAACTGCAACGTGACGACCGCGCCGGCCGGCAGGCTGTTCAGGATGATATATGCGCCCGCCCAAACCGGCGCCACCGGCTGATGATCGACCAGGCAGACCAGCCGCGACCGCTGCACCCAGGCCGGGATACGAATGCTGAGGTGCCGGGCGCTCTTGGTGCGGAGGATGATCTTGCCTTCGAACGGCAGATAGCTCTCAAGATCGAGCCACGGCGAGAAACAGTTGAACCACAGGTTGACCACGGCGGCTTCACCGTGGCCCCGCACCACCGCCTCCCACGCGTAGTAGAAGGCCTGGTTCCCATTGGACGTGCAGCAATGCATCTGGAACGGCGACTGGTAACGCCCTCCCAGCAGGTTGCAGGCGAACGCGCCGATCGAGCGCTCCAGCACGCGGTCCGTGCACTCCTGGCCCGGCAGCGGCGCGTAAAGGATGCCCGAGGAGAAGCGCCAGTCATACGCCGCTCCCCACGCAGCATCCTTGGGCCGCTCGGGACTTACCTCGCCGATGTGGCGCAAACCGTCCAGGTCGGTCACCTGCGCCTCGCACAGCGAGTTGCGCACCACGTGGTCCACGTCATCCCAGTAGTCGCCGATCCCTGCGTCGGAGAGTTGAATCCCAAGTGCCACCAGGTCGGCCGTCGAGCAGCCTTCCAGGCAATTGTCCAGCCCAAGCCGCGGCTCCAGGTGATGGCGGGCCCACTCGTAGCCGTCGCGGACGAAACACTTGACGCGGTAGTCGCCGGCGACCATGGCGTACTCCAGCAGGCCGCGCAGCGCTTTCAGGGTGCCGTGGAAATGCCCCCACCAGTGCGCGCGGGTGGGACCGTAGGAAGGCTCCAGTTCGACGGCGCCGCCCCAGAACTTGGGCAGCGTGACGAACTTCGCCAGTTTTCCGGCCAGGTCGAGCATGCGCTCGTCCCCGCCATGCTGATACCAGCGGATCATGCCGCGGATCGGGAGCGCCAGGTAAAAGGCGGTCGCGCCTTCGCCGCCCTCCTGGGGGCCCTGCGGCTCGTGGGTGTGAATCCAGCCGGACTGGCGCGGGTAGCTGAAGTCGTTGCCGCACCCGACGTTGGGATAGTAGGCGTAGTCCTCATACACGATGGCCAACGCCAGCATGCGCTCTGCCGTGCGCTGCATGCGGCGTTTCCATTCCCAGTCGCCGCTGAGCTGGTAGTGCCAGTCCATGGCGCAGACGAGCTCGCCGTCGCCCGCCAGGCAGCTATAGTCCTCGTTCCAGCCCTTGCGGCCGTAGCCCACCCCCACGTTCCAGGGCCGGCGCGGGTCGACGCGGTCGTAGATCAGGCCATCTTCCGCGCTATTGGCGAGTACCGCCGCCAGCATGCCCTGCTCGACGTCGCGCTGATCGTCACAACCGCTCATGCAACGCAGCAGCGCCATCGCGCCGGCGTACTTGGGGAGCACGCCCGACACCATGCTGCTCCAATGCACCATGTAAGCTGGGCGCGCGGCATAGAACGTGAGAAAGTAAGGCTCGTAGTCCACGTCTGGGTTCAGCGTCCCCATCAGACCGTTGATGCCAAGGCGGGCCCGCTCCACCAGGTCGAGCGACGCCGGCATCGCAACCTTCTTCGAATCATCCTTGCTCATGGCGCGTAGCCTCCTTTGGGATGAGCCAGCATACGTTTTTATTCCAGAATGGCGGGTGCGCGTCACTCTCTTGCGCTCGAATGGGGTACACACATCCCCCGGTATATACGTAGGGGCCGTCCTGTGTGACGGCCCAACCGCGCCTGTGCAACCTCGTGGGTGCGCACATCCTACCGATCTATACGTAACCCTTGCCGCTGTATGGCGCCGGCGAAACGCGGTCGCGCAAAACTTTAACGCGCGCCCCAAGACGACTCAACGCTTGCGCTGCAAGAGCCCAACGCTGTAGAACTCATACGACGCGGCGCGATCGGGGACGTCGACCACGTGCACGGTGAAGCGGCTCGGCAACCCATTGTCGGGGCAGTTCGTGGCCCACCAGTTGCGATAAGCCTTGAAGTAGGCCGCGCGCAGACGCTCGATCTCCTGCTGGTACCCGGCCGGGTCGACCAACGGGTTGGGACTCTTGGGCTGGCAGCCGAACACGTGCATCTCGATGAAATCCACCTCGCGCAACGACTGGCAGATGCCCGCGTCGCGCAGCCACTTCTCCCAACACTGGAACACCAGCGGGATCTCGCGTTCGGGGTCCATCGTCACCAGTTCGTC
>JAMDDR010000052.1 GCA_023488685.1 Chloroflexota bacterium
GTGTACGTACTGCATCATGCGCGGCTTGATCGGGTTCGGCATGTTGACTGCCATCCAACTCAATTGCAAGCTTGGCCTCGTGGCAGTAGAAGTCGAGGATATAGTTGCCGATTGGATGTTGTCGCCGGAACTTGGCACCATGGAATTGGCGGTCGCGCAATAGCCTCCATAGGTGTTTTTCCGCATCTGTCTGTTGCTGGCGCAGTGCGCGGGAACGGGCGAGGAGACCGGTGGGCAGTGGTGGCTTCTGTGACATGAGTAAATTGTAGGCCTGCCCTCACCCTAACCCTCGCCCAAGGGGCGAGGGAATATGACGCTCACCGTGGCCTGCTCCCAGGGGTGAAGGGACGCGTGCCCCGCCATGTTCGCCAGGGATGGAATGGGCCGTTATAATTCCGGCGTATGAGTACACAGACGGACACACGGATGGGCATCACCGACATGACGGGCGTGTCGTTCCTCGCGGGCGCCGTCGACCTCCAGGCCATGGGCGCACGGGCCAGGCATGCCGCCCGCAACCTGGCGCGTGCCTCCACCAGGCAAAAGGATCAGGTGCTGGAGCACATCGCCGCTGGGCTGATCCAACACCAGGAGGCCATCCTGACCGCCAACGCCGAGGACGTCGCCGGCGCGAAGGCACACGGCGTGCAGCCGTATTTCATCGACCGGCTCACCCTCAACCCGGCACGCCTGCAAGGAATGGCCACTGACGCGCGCGCGGTCGCCGGCCTGCCCGACCCCGTGGGCGAACAGTTCGACCACACCGTGCTGCCAAACGGCTTGCGCCTGCACAAGCGCCGTGTGCCGCTGGGAGTGCTGGGCGTGATCTACGAAGCGCGCCCAAACGTCACCATCGACATCGCCACACTCGCCATCAAGAGCGGCAACGCCAGCATCCTGCGCGGCGGCAGTGAGACGATCCACTCCAACCGCGCGCTGGTGAAGGTCATCCACGAGGCACTTACGGCCAGCAGATTGCCGGCAGCGTGTGTCCAACTGATCGACAACATCGATCGCTCGCTCATCCATCAACTGCTGCAGTTGCACGAGTACGTCGACCTGATCATCCCGCGCGGCGGCGCGGCGCTGCACAAGCTGTGCCGCGAGAACAGCAACATCCCGGTCATCACCGGCGGCATCGGCATCAACCATTTCTACGTGGATACGACTGCCGACGTGGCCAAAGCCGTGGATGTGATCTACAACGCCAAGGTGCAGCGCCCGACGGTGTGCAACGCACTCGGCACGCTGCTGGTGCAGCGCGAGATCGCATCAGTGCTGCTGCCGCGCGTCGTGACGCGGCTGAGCGAGGCCGGCGTGGCATTCAAGTGTGACGAGCGCGCCTATGCCATCATGGAATCGGTGCTAACCCCCACCACCGGCGCACCCATCGTCGAGCGTGCTGCGCCCGGCGACTTCGACATCGAGTGGCTGTCGCTCATCCTCAGTGTGAAGGTGGTCGATTCGATCGACGAGGCCATTGCCCATATCGATCAGCACGGCACCGCCCACTCCGACGGCATCCTATCGCGTGACCCTGCCAACATCGCAAAATTCCTGGACGAAGTGGACTCGGCAGCGGTATACGTCAACGCCAGCACGCGCTTCACCGACGGTGGGCAGTTCGGGCTGGGCGCGGAAGTGGCCGTCAGCACGCAACGTGTGCACGCGCGCGGGCCGATGGGTCTGCGCGAGCTGACCAGCTACAAGTGGGTGGGCGAAGGCGACTGGCACGTACGAGCCGGATAACGGGGCCAGGTAGATAAAAGTTATGGCATCTGTTATCGTCATCGGCGCCGGTATCGGCGGATTGGCCGTGGCCGCGCGCCTCACGCGCCAGGGACACCAGGTTACCGTTTTTGAAAAGCATGCCGAACCGGGTGGCCGGACGTTCAAACTTGAGCGCGACGGCTATTACTTCGACACCGGTCCCACCCTGTTTCTCATGCCGGCAGTCTTTGCCGAGACGTACGCTGCGCTGGGCGAGCGCATGGAGGATCATCTCGACCTGGTGCGCATCGACCCCACCTATCGGGTACACTTCCACGACAGTTCGTTCATCGACCTGACCAGCGACATGACGCGCATGCGCGAGCAGCTCGACGCGATCGAGCCTGGCTCGTTTGAGCATATGCTGCGCTTCCTGGCCGAGGGCTATCGTGCCTATGCTGCCTCGCTGAAGCACTTCGTCGGGCGCAACTTCACGACGGCCTTCCAATACTTCAGCCCGGCCAACCTGCCCCTGATGTTCGAACTAAAGGCGCTGCTCAAGCACTACGCCAACGTCTCGCGCTACTTCCGCGACCCGCGCCTGCGCGCCGCGTTCTCGTTCCAGAACATGTACCTGGGTGTCAGCCCATACGACGCGCTGGCGACGTACTCGCTGCTGCAATATACCGAGATGGGTGAAGGCGTGTGGTACCCGCGCGGCGGCCTGTACGAAGTCATCCGCTGCCTGGAGGGGATCGCGCAGCGCCTGGGTGTGCGCTTCCGCTACCAATCGCCGGTGGCTGAGATCAACACGGAAGGATCGCGCGTC
>JAMDDR010000028.1 GCA_023488685.1 Chloroflexota bacterium
CGGATAGTTCGACCGCCGAGATGCAGGCGACGCTGCTGTCGTTGGGATCACAACTCGAAGCGCATCGCATGCGGCTGGCGGAAATCGAGCGGCGCGCGCAAACGCCCAAGGAAGCGCTCGCGCCATCCGTGGCGAAATCTGCCCTGGTCAACACATCCGTTGCAGAGAGTCAGGGCGATCGGCCTTCCGCTCCCCCGATAACGGCACCGTTCCAGCCACCATCCATGCCTGCGCCCACCGAATCGAAGATGGCCATCATTACGGCCAGTACAGGCCGCGTGGATGCGCTGCAAAGTGAAATTGATCAACTGACCCGCCAGTTACACGCTTTGCGTGCGATGACACCGGGGCGAGCACCGGCTGGGGAAGATTCAAAGTCCCTAACGCTCAAACGCCCGGAGCCCTCTACGCCGTCGGCTGGCAAGCTATCGGAAACAAGGCTGCCTGTTACGTCGCGTGAAACAAACCTTGATAGCGTGTCGCCTGCGCCGGCCACTGCGGTGCGCTCGTATGACGCGCCCGCTTCGGCGCCTCCCTCGCCACCATCGAATGGCAACGGCAAGGCACCACCCCAGGAAACGGAGGAAGCGATGTCGCTGGAGATGATCAAGGGGATTGGTTCGGGCTATGCGGCACGCCTGCAGGCCGCCGGCATCACGACGATCAGGGACCTTGCGAACGCGACCCCCGGACAACTGGAAGCCATCATCAAGGCGCCCAAGTGGCGCCAGCCGGATTACACCACCTGGATTCGTTCGGCCAGGATGATCGTCCGTGGCGTGAAGTAAGCCTGAGCCTTGCGAAGGTGGCCAGAACCTTCGCAAGGTTCATGGTTCTGCACTACGCCGGCAGTGGCTGGCGATATACCTGCGTCGCCGACGCTTGCGCCACCGGCATCAGGATCACGTCGTTAATGTTGACGTGTGCCGGACGTGTGGCGCAAAACAACACCACGTCCGCCACGTCCGCACCGGTCAACGGCTTTACCCCCTCGTACACCTTCCTGGCCCGTTCGGCATCGCCGTGAAAGCGCACGATGCTGAATTCGGTCTCGACCAGGCCCGGGTCGACCGAAGTGACGCGCACAGGTGTGCCGTTCAGGTCCATCTTCAGCCCTTCGGTGATGGACTTGACGGCGGCCTTGGTGGCGCAGTACACCGCGCCGTTTGGGTACGTCCAGTGCCCGGCAATCGAGCCGATGTTGATGATGTGACCCCACCCGCGTGCCACCATGCCTGGTGCGACGGCATGCGTGACGTACAGCAGGCCTTTCACGTTGGTGTCCACCATCTCATCGATATCCTGGATGTCGTACTCGTGCAGCTTGGTCAAGGCGCGGCTGAGGCCGGCGTTGTTGAGCAGGATGTCGATCTCCAGCCACTCTGCCGGTAGTGACGCAATGGTGTGCTCGACCGCCACCTGGTCGCGCACGTCCAGTGCGATCAGGTGGGTGGGAACCTTCAGTTCGGCGGCCAGTTCCTGCAGACGCTGCATTCGGCGCGCGCACAGGATCAGCCTGGCGCCTGCGTCCGCGAAGGCGTGCGCGCATGCCTCGCCGATGCCGCTGCTGGCGCCAGTGATCAGCACGATCTTATCCGTAAGTGAATAGTTCAAGCTCATATCGTTTCAACCTCGTTTTAACGTTGCATGTCGTTATACACGCGCTCGAGTTTTGGAACAATCACGCTCCAATCGTAAGTGGCCGCGACGAAATCATGCGCGCGGCAACCCATGTCAGCCCGCCTGGCTTCGTCGCGCAGGAGCTGAATGACGGCGTCCGCAAACGCCGCCGGTGTGTCGGCGATCGCCATCTCACGGCCCGAGGTGACATCGAAACCCTCACAGCCGAGCGTGGTGCTGACGATGGCGCGCTGCATCGCCATCGCCTCAAGCAATTTGAAGCGAGTTCCCCCGCCTACGCGCAGCGGAGCAATGTAGACGCCGGCCCGTGCGATGTAAGGACGCTGGTCGTCCACCCAACCGGTGAGGGTGATGTGTGTGTCTGCGCGCAATACGTCGAGCCGTGGACTGGGTTGCTGCCCGACGATGAGAAGCTGTACCCCGGGTATGGCCGGCTTGATGAGTGGGAACACCTCGCGCCCGAACCATAGCATGGCGTCGATGTTGGGGCGGAAATCCATCTTGCCGGTGAAGACCAGGGTTGGAGACTGGAGATTAGAGATTAGAGATTGTGCCCCAGTGTACTGGGTGAGATTGGGGGATGACGGTGGGTGATCTGGGCCAGCAACGTATGTTGCGTAACTGGCAACGTCGATGCCGTTGAAGATGATGTGTGGCTTGACCGCCGGATCAAGTTGCGCGAGCGCGGCGGCGTCTTGAGGTGAGACGGACAATACGGCGCTGGCGGCGAGTGCGGCGCGCCGTTCGAACGCGCGCAGGCGCTGCCATTGTATGAATGAATATGTGGCGGCGTGCCAGCGCCGGGGCTGGCGCAGATCGGTCTCGCAGGAGCGGCGTTGCAGCAGGTATTCACAGTTGTGATCGTCAAAAACGATTTTAGATTTTAGATTTTGGATTT
>JAMDDR010000207.1 GCA_023488685.1 Chloroflexota bacterium
CTGATGGGAAGGGCTTGCTGAGCAAAGTGGAAAACGGCGTTCGCAGCTATTCCACGGACGACGGCAAGACCTGGAGTGAAAAGGCTCCTGATGGTGTAACCGTCAGCGACGAAGACGGCAAAGTCACCATCATGAATGGTGTTCCGCCTACAGATGCTGATGGGAAGGCCCCCGACGGCGCCGAGGATAGTATGACAATCGGCAGGGACTAATCGGCAAAAGCGACAAATCTGCACAGACACGTAACGGCAAAAATAACCATAGCACAGGGGCTGGTATCAGCCCCTGTGCTATGGTTACATCTTTTAATCAGTTTGAATCTGCGGGCAAGGAGGCATGACAAGGAGGCATGAAATGAGGATCTTAATGGTGGAAGATGAGAAGTATATGGCTGAAGCTGTCGCTCAAGTCCTTAAAAAGAACCACTATAGCGTCGACCTGAAACATAATGGGGAAGATGGACTGGACTGTGGGCTCTCCGGCATTTATGACACGATCATTCTCGATATCATGCTCCCCAAAATGGACGGCATCAGCATCCTCAAAGAATTGCGTAAAAACGGCATTGAAACGCCGGTTATTCTCTTAACGGCAAGGGGAAGAACAGAGGATAAGGTACGCGGTCTAGACAGCGGTGCTGATGATTATTTGGCAAAACCATTCCACACCGACGAGCTGTTAGCTCGTTTGCGCGCATTGGGGCGTAGAAAAACGGAACTGATCAATGACGGCATACTTAAATATGGAGATATTGAGCTGAATCCACTTACTCTCCTGCTTAGCTGTGGAAACAAGGAGATAAAGCTAACCTTGAAAGAATCCCAGTTGTTGGAATTGCTAATAAAAAGAAACAGCATGGTTATTTCAAAAGAGATCATCATCGAAAAACTATGGGGTTATGATACTGACACTGAAGATAACCACGTAGAAATACATGTATCCCTTTTACGAAAAAAACTAAACCAGTTGGAATCTGACGTTTCCATTCGCACTATTCGGGGCGCGGGATACGTATTAAAAACGGGGTAAGTTTCCACTGCGCATATTTTGCCCAGCGTAAAGGATGGGGAATAGAATGTTTACAAAGCTGCGCAACCAATTTCTCATTCTTAATATGTCAATTACTTCGATGGTGATGATTGCTGCGTTTGCCACCATTTATTTCATCACCTATGGCAGCATACATTCGGAAATTCAAAAAAGATTGAACTCGCGATCCGCTGTGCAAATAACAACAGAAGGGACCGACTTGCCTGATGATAGGGAAAAAGAAGCAACCATGTACACTGCCCAAAATACCGCTTTGGATGCTCCTCTTTCTTTTGATATCGAGGTAGACGCAGATGGCAAGATTCTACGAATCAACTCCATTATGGATATGCCTGACGAAGCTTACTATAAAGCTGCCGAGATTGCCTGGAATAATAAAAACAATTCCACGATAACCATAGAGGGCAAACAATGGCAATATGCCATAACCCAAATGACCACGAATGTGATTCAAAGAAACGGGCAACAATATACCGTCGTGGAAAATAAGTATCAGATCATGTTTTTAGATGTGACGGAATCCAATAAAACACTGTTCGAACTGCTTACTACACTGCTTACCGTGGGATTAATAACGCTATTTGCTATTTTTATAATTAGCCTTTACTTTGCCAACCGGGCAATAAAACCAATAGCCGAAACATGGGAAAAGCAGAGACAATTTGTTGCAGACGCTTCTCATGAGTTGAAAACACCGCTTTCAATTATAAACGCCAACTACGACGCACTTTTGGCAAGTCAGGAGGAAACCATAAAAAGCCAATTAAAATGGCTTGGCTATATAAGAATCGGAACTGACAGAATGACAAAACTGATAAACGACCTTTTGTCTTTGGCTAAGCTAGAGGATGAAAATTTAGAAACACGAAACACGCCATTTGATATGAGCAACGCTATAAATGATGTGATGTTGTCGATGGAAGCCGTAGTCATTGAAAAAGGGATCAGACTCTCCCATTCGATAGAACCCAACATAATCGTTAAGGGTGACGCAGAAAGAGTTAAACAGGTTGTCACGATTTTATTCGATAACGCTATAAAATATTCAAATGAAAATGGGCGGATTGATATATCACTAATAAAATCAAAACGCCAAGTTATATATTCTATAAAAAATAGTGGAAAAGGAATAGCAAAACAGGATTTGCCGAAAGTTTTCGACAGATTTTATAGAGCGGACCCTTCCAGAGCGCAGGAGATCGGTGGCTATGGTTTAGGGCTATCGATTGCGAAAAGCATCATAGATAAGTTGGGCGGCGAGATACATGTCACAAGTGTAGAAAACGAATGCACGACTTTTACTTTTACACTTGGGCTGTGATGTGGCCTCTCTATCTGCCCTGTCAATTTTTGATCACAAAACTCAATTCGGTTTGATTGCCACTCACCTCATCAAAACGCACGACGACCAGGTTGGCTTTGTCTGTCGTCACACAGATGTAACTGCCGGCGAACACCGCATCGATGTCCGCCGCGGTGAAGCTCCCTTTATCCTGCGCCCTTCTGCACCCTTTCACACCTGGGTCTTTTTCGCCCGCCGCATAGGCAGTGGCCCCGTTTACCGCCACCAACGCCAGTCGACTCTTCGTCGTGCGGCTGGTAATCAGTTTGATATCCCCGTTCGTTACATCGCCGATGGCGCCACTATCCAGGTCCAGGTACGCGTAGGGTTGATCCGGCGACCGTGCATCGGCGCTCAGCACCAGGCGATCCAGGTTCAATATTTTGGATTCGCCGCACTCCAGCTTGATCGTGTAGATACGCTGCTCCGGCGCCAGCTCACACGTCTCGATCGATTGATCGCTCGGGCAGTTCGCATCGGCTGAGGGGGCCCAATTCACGGTGGCAAGACACAGGCGCTCGCCATTGCGAAAGCCACTGGCGGTGGTGGTCGCCCCACCGGACTGGTAACGCAGATCCTGCTGCCAATTCAACGTTTGCAGCTCTGTCACCATGACGTTGTACACCCCGGCAGGGTTGGCGAAATTCACATTGCTGCCCGATGCCTCAGCCGCACAACCCGGGCTGGCAGCCACGACCTGTAACGGGTCCTGGAACTGGGCAACCGAAAACGTAAAAGGCAGGCCTAACTTTTGGGCCATTACGCCCGACAATTGAGCGCACAAGACCGCCTCGGGGGGCACTGGCGTTTGGGTTGGCGCGGGCGTTATCGACGGCGCAGGCGTAAACGTGGGAACAGCTTCCGGCGGCGCTGTGGGCGTCGAGGGTGAAGGCTGAGGCTGCTCACCACATGCGACCGCCAGGATGCTGAGGCAGAGCGATAGAGCTACTTTGTATGTCCGTGATGAAATCATTCTGCAAATCCTCCATCTATCATTTCAGTAAGCAAACCGTTATGCGTCAAACCACCAACACACAATACACAACATTGCGCCTGATTCTACGCGGCAACGACCGGATCGCCAAGCCAGGGAGGGAGCATTTCGCAACAGTGGCGTGCCCACCGGCCCACACCCCCTTGACAAATCACTCGAAGGTAACTACACTTGCTCTGTGAACAGAACATTTGTTCCGAACGAGTTCCCATCTACCGGCTGGCGCGGCTCGCAGTGGCCATTACCTGTGGTTGTCACCGCCGGTGTGACAACCCGTGACAACAGTTGTCACTTGTCACATGTCACAACGCCCGCTCTGGCCAACCCTTGCGAAGGTTGTCTGGGCAGACTGTGATACGGGCGTGCCGCCTTCACAAGGGTTGGCGGGCCCATTGCATGCCACTTTTGCGAGATACACCCGCCAGGAAGCAGGGCTTGCTCCATCATCCAACCCGTGCTATTCTCTAGCGGTCATTCAACCCCGATATACGGCGAAGGAGGTGGATACGTGTCAATAGTTGAGCATAAAGGCACTCACGTGCATCTCCAGGATGCGCCTGTTGTCTGTCATCAATTCGGGGACGGTTGAGATTATCGCCTGCAGTCCGGAATTGCCATGGCCACGGGTGCGCTCTCGCCCCCGTGGCTTTTTATTTTGCTGTTCAAGTAAGAGCTTGAGTAAGAGCTTGAATGAGGGTTTGATTGAGGGAACCATGAAGATCCCACTTCGACAATACGCCAACCTGTTATCAGCCTATCTCAAACCACAATGGCCACGCGTGCTCGTGCTGGCCGTGCTGGTGCTGGCGAACATCGGACTGAGCCTGTTCAACCCACAGATTCTCAAGTCGTTCATCGACATGGCGTCGGCCGGCGCGACGGTGCAGGCGCTGCTCGGTGCAGGCGTGCTGTTCATGGGCATCGCCATCGCAGGCCAGATCATCCTGGTCGGCGAGACTTACATGGCCCAGAATATCGGCCTGACCGCCACAAACCAGATGCGCGCAGACCTGACCACACATTGCCTGAGCCTGGATTCCTCCTTCCACAACGCCCACACCCCCGGTGAGTTGATCGAGCGGGTGGACGGCGACGTCGCGACGCTGGGCAATTTCTTCTCGCAGTTCGTAGTGCAGTTGTTCGCCAATGGCCTGCTGCTCCTTGGCGTGTTGATCCTGCTCTTCCAGGTGGACTGGCGCGCGGGGGCGGCGCTCACGCTCTTCACCATCATCTCATTCGTCGTGTTGAACGCGATGAGCAACCTGGCCGGCCCGCGTTGGGCAGCGGCGCGCCAGGCGAGCGCTGTTTTGTTCGGGTTTATCGAAGAACGTCTCGCGGGCACCGAGGATATCCGCGCCTGCGGCGCGACATCCTACGTGATGCGCCGGCTGGCCGAGCGCTCACGCGACTTGCTGCGCCGCAATGTCAGCGCGTCAATCGTGGACATGTCCACTTGGGGCGCAATCATTTTCCTCTTTGCAGTGGGCACCGCTGTGGCACTGGCCATGGGCGCAACCCTGTACGCCGCAGGCAACATCACCGTCGGCACCATCTTCCTCATCTACACCTACACGACCATGCTGAGCAGGCCCATCGAACTGATCAGCCGCGAAATCCAAAATCTGCAACAGGCTGGCGCAGGGATCAGCCGCATCCAGGACCTGCTCGCCACCCACAGCACCATCGTCGAACATCCGCGCGCGGCATTACCGGATGGCCCGTTATCCATCGAGTTCGACGGCGTGACCTTTGGATATGGCGCCGCCGAAGGAGATTCCAGCGAGACACCCGTGGTGCGCGGACTTTCACTGCGCGTGGACGCCGGGCAGCGCCTCGGGCTGTTGGGGCGCACCGGCAGCGGCAAAACCACGCTGACGCGCCTGTTGTTTCGGCTGTACGACCCCGGCCAGGGCACCGTTCGCCTCAACGGCGTCGACGTGCGGGACCTGGCGCTTGCCGATCTGCGCCAGCGCGTCGCCATCGTCACACAAGACATCCAACTCTTTCACGCCAGCGTGCGCGACAACCTGACGTTCTTCAACCCCGCCATCCCAGACTGGCGCATTCTGCAGGTGCTGGACGACATGGGCTTGAACGACTGGCTGAGTCACCTGCCGGATGGGCTGAACACCAAGCTCGCGCCCGGTGGGTCAGGTCTCTCGGCAGGTGAAGCGCAGTTGCTGGCATTCGCACGCGTATTCCTCAAGGAACCCGGTCTGGTGATCCTGGACGAGGCCTCTTCGCGCCTGGACCCGGCCACAGAACACCGGCTGGAGCAGGCGGTCGATCGGTTGCTGCTCGGTCGCACCGGCATCATCATCGCGCACCGGCTCGCCACCGTGCAGCGTGTGGATCATATCGTCATCCTGGAAGACGGCGCCTGTGGCGAAAGCGGCCCGCGCGAGCAACTGGCGCGTGACCCAGGTTCGCGCTTTGCGCGCCTGCTGCACACCGGGTTGGAAGAGGCTTTGGCGTGAGTGGGTGGGTGCACCACAGAGAAGAATGTCCATTTGAGGACTCTGCGCGCTCTGTGTCTCTGTGGTGAAAAGAGGTCCTATGGCAGTGGACGAGATAAAGATGGAGCTTAAACCAGGCGTGGAGAAGACCTGGTGGTATTTGTGGCGGATGGCGCGCTTCCGCTTTGGGCTGTACCTGCTCAGCGGTTCGCTCGCCAGCACCACGCTATACCTGTTCCCGCTGTTGCCGGGGTTGGTCGTGCGCCACATCTTCGACCTGCTGGCCGAGGGCACGCCGGCGGGCGTGTGGGCCGCGCCGGTGCAGACGTTGATTGCGCTACTGGTGGGCATCGCCATCGGGCGGGGGGCCGCCATCATCGTGGCTGTTGCGGCCGAAATGACCACACGCATGATCGTCGCCACATTGCTGCGACAGAACATCCTGGAACGCATCCTGCAACACCCCGGTGCGAACGCCCTGCCAACCGGGTCATCGCCGGGCGAAGCGATCAGCCGCTTCCGCGACGACATCCAGGCGATTGTCAGCTTTCTCACCTGGACGCTGGACCCGATCGGCCAGATCGCCGTCACCATCGTGGCAGTGGTGGTGCTGGCCTCGATCAGCCCAGTGATCACGCTGGCGGTGTTCGTGCCGCTCGTGATCGTGCTCACGGTCGTCAACCTGGCCAACAAGCGCATCCGCAAGTACCGCAAGGCCAACCAGGAAGCCATCGGCGAAGTGACTGGTCTGCTGGGCGAGCTGTTCGGCGCCGTGACGGCAGTGAAGGTGGCCAGCGCCGAACGGCATGTCGTGGATCACATGCGCAAGATCAACGAGACACGCCGGCGCGCGACGCTCAACGACGTGTTGTTCACGCAACTGCTCAATTCCGTGTCATACAATGCTGCCAACCTGGGCACGGGCATCCTGCTCCTGGTGGCGGCGGATGCGATGCGCAGCGGGCAGTTCACCATCGGCGACTTTGCGCTGTTCGTGTCATACCTGGGCTGGCTGGCGACCGTGATGGGCATGGTGGGCGACTACCTGGCGCATTATCGCCAGATGGGTGTGTCGCTACAACGCTTGATCGACTTGTTGCAGGTCGACCAATCGCACGGCAGCACGGCGCCGCGCATGCTGGTGAAGCACGCGCCGGTGTACATGCGCGGCCCGTTGCCGGCGGTGCCCTACACCCCCAAAGGAAACGAACACCACCTGCACCAGCTCGACGTCACGGGGCTGACCTACCACTACTCCGGCTCTGAGCGTGGCATCGAAAATATCAGCCTGTGTCTCAAGCGCGGGACGCTCACGGTGATCACCGGCCAGATTGGCTCAGGCAAGTCGACGCTGTTGCGCGTCTTGCTCGGTCTGCTGCCCAAACAGGCCGGAGAGATCCGCTGGAATGGCGCCGTCGTCACAGACCCGGCAACATTCTTTGTGCCGCCACGCACGGCCTACACTGCGCAAACGCCGCGCCTGTTCAGTGAGAAGTTGGGTGACAACATCCTGATGGGGCTGCCCGAGGACAGGATCGATCTGCAACGCGCCATTCGGCTGGCAGTGTTCGAACGAGACCTCGCCGAACTGGATCACGGTCTGGACACGTTGGTGGGGCCACGCGGCGTCAAACTTTCGGGCGGGCAACTGCAACGCGCGGCGGCGGCGCGCATGTTCGTGCGCGAGCCGGAGCTGTTGGTGTTCGACGACCTGTCCAGCGCGCTGGACGTGGAGACCGAGCGGACGCTATGGGAGCGCGTGCTGGATGGGCAGATGATTCAGAATGACCGGCCGGGCTTCACCTGTCTCGTGGTATCCCACCGCAAGGTGGCGCTGCACCGGGCCGGCCACATCGTCGTGCTGAAGGATGGGCGGGTGGAGGCCGAGGGCACGCTCGACCACCTGCTGTCCACCTGCGACGAAATGCAGCGGCTGTGGCACGGCGAACAACAATCCCCTGGACTCCCGAGTCGTGCGAACGAAGCGTTCGTCTGAGACTTCGGGCATCTTTCGGGCGCCTACCCGGTATATTGTTGTTCGGGCACCAGGTACTGCGGATATTTCCCGCGCAACGCCTCACGCGCTTCCTGGCACAGGTGACACTTGTCGGCATAGTCACGTTTGAGCGTGTAGCCTTGTGCCTGTGCCTCGCGCGCCAACCCAAGTGGGCCTGTGGTGATCAACGTGGACAGGATAGGATGGCGCTCGGCGTCAAACGTCTCCAGGATGTGCTGCACTGAGTCCGTTGCCACGTTGCCGATGGCGATGCCGCACTCTTTGCTGAGATACCCATGCGGGTCCAGCCCGAGCAACTGCAGCGTGCGCTGCGAGCCGTTATGCCACCAGGGCACCTCTGCACAAACCTCCGCTGGGATACCGCGCCCACCCGCCACTTCTGGCGCGAGTGTGTGGGCCGCGCGGCCTTTGAAAAGAACGGGGCCTTTGTACGCCGGCGCGCTGTGGCCCAGGTGCTGCTCCACTTCGCGCAGCAGCACGTCGGTGCGGCGGTCGCGCGGATGGCTGTGCCGTTCCGCGTCGACGTAAGGGATCTCCAGGTTGTAGTGCCCGCCATATTCCTCTGAGACACGCATGGCCCGCTCAACACAGCCCGGGTCGATGAATGTCTCATGAAAGGCATCCAGGCTGAGCATGACAGACGTCCCGGCCGCGTAGAGCGGCCCGAGGAACGCCCGTGCTGCCGCATCGTCGGTTGCCCAGGAAGCGTTCGTCTCAACGCGCGTTGCGATGCCCATGGTGCTCACAGCGCCCACCAGGCGATGGGTCAGGTCGGGGAACAGACCGGGCTCGCCACCCAGCAACACGACCAGTTCGAGGTTGTTCAGGCGCTTCAGTTCGACAATCGTATTGAGCGCCAGGTCATACGCGATGGCCTTGTTCGGCCGCCGCCCAGCGCGCAGGTGGCAGTGATCGCACTCGGCGGAGCATTGATAGGATAGATGGATTTTGAGTACTGACATGGCATCTACACCCTGCCCGTAATCATCCCGAGGGTCACCACCGACGTGGCGGTGAGCGTCTCGCCGCGCGCCTCCGCGGCGTCGACGGCTGCTTCGATCTTCTTGCGCCCGGCATCATAGGCATCATTACTGAGCAATGCGAGCTGCGAACAGGCGTCCTTGCGCAGGAACAGATCGCTCAAAACGTCCCGCCCGTGCCAGTTTTTCTCAATGCGCTCCACACAGCGCCACTCGACGCGCGCAAAACCGACCGCCGCCATCCAATCCAGCACGGTGCCCCAGGAGGGAAACCGGCGCAGGTCTGTGTCATACGTGCCTTCAAAGTAGGAGTAGACGTACCAATCGTCCCTGCGGTCGTTCGGGTCGGAACCGATGACGGCGAGCGCTCCACCCGGCCGCAGCAAGCGGCGCGCCTCGGCAATAAACGCGCGCGGCTGCCCAAAGTGGTGCATCGCGTTGACGCACACGATCAGGTCGAACTGGGCGTCGGCGAAGGGCAGCCGGCGGGCATGTCCACACGCCAGCCGCAACGGCGCCGGACGTTCCAACGCTTGCTGCAACATGCCAGTCGAAAGATCGACACCATACAGAGCGACGGCAGATTTGCCAGCTTCCGGGGCACCTGACGCCTCCTGGAACTGATGCAGCCAGTGGCCGGTACCACAACCCACTTCCAGGATGCGGGACGCATTCAAGTCACGTGCCAGGGCGAGCAACGCAGACTTGACACCTTCCAGCGGGCTTGTGACGTATCGCTGATTGAAGGAAGGCGCAATGCGGTTATAGTCGACATGTGGGGTCGAGTCTGATTGATTCGTCATGATCACTCCTCGCGGTCGCCGGGCCCGCTGCTCAGGGCTGTGCCGCCCTCATTCGTCAAACGCTTCATCAAACGCTTCATCAAACCCTTTTATTAAACCTGAGTCGCCGGTTCAGCAGCAACAGCAGGACGCCGGCTAACGCCGTGTATGGCATAAAACTGGCGAAGCCTGCCGCCACACCTAACAAGTCGCTGGTCTGGCCCACGACCCAATTGAACAGCATCGTCACCGCAGCTACCGCGGTGATGATGAAGCCCATCACCGAGCCGGTGCCGCTCGTAAACTCCTTCATGATCATGGCCATGAAGGTGGGATACATGACAGAGATGAAGAAGCCGGTCACCGAGAACAGCAACACACCGTCGCGTCCCAGCGCGAACCCGCCGGCATACAGGCACAGAATAGCCACGGCAAACAGCGCCAGGCAGCGGACATAGCCGACGCGTTCGGCTACGTAACCACCGACGAGCCGGCCCAGCGTAAAGAAGACGAAGAACAGGGACAGGAAACGCGCGCTCTCATCCGCACCCATGCCGTACGCGCCGCGTAGAAAGCTGATCAACCAGTTGCCGGTGCCAAGCTCAACCACCACGAACAGACTAAGCGCGGCGACGAATAACCAGACTTTTCCATCTGCGGCGATGTGGCGCATCGATAGACGTTGCTCGGCCTGCTGTTTCGTCATGCCGGGGAGCTTCGTCAGCGCGAGGATGGCAAAAACGACCACCACCAGCGCCGTCGCGAACGCGTACACCTCGCCCCAGGGGCGATCCGCCAGCAACATGCGCGCCGCGTACTCCGGTCCGGCCATCGAACCGACACCGTAAAAGAAGTGAGTCAGGTTCATCATCAGTGCCGCGTTGCGCACGAAGATGCGCGCGCCCAGCGCGTTTACACCCACCTCAAGCGAGCCAAAGCCGGCGTTGAGCAGGAACATCAGCACACATACCAGCGCGAATGAATGGGCGGCAGACATGCCCAACCCGGCGACCAGGATCAGCCCATAGCCGGCGGCGAGAACGCGTTTCTGACCAAAGCGATCACCTGCGATGCCACCGAGGAACGTCGCCGACAGGTAACCAGATGAGCCGATGAACAGCATCATACCGATGCTGGCGTAGCTGACCTGGAACGTCTCGCGAATAGGCGGGATAAGCGTGCCCTTCACGTTCTCGACAAAACCAAACAGCAACATCGACGCGAAAGCGACCACCACCGGCAACCACCGCACGCGTGAACGGGGCGTGGTCTCCACGGCGATTGGGACAGCTTGACTCGTTGCAGCGATCGTGGTTTCCAGGGTGGTGTCGTCCATACGTGTCTCGGTCTACAAATTGCGAATCAGTACAACCTCATCACCCGATATATCGCCGGTGCGCCGGAAGCCGAGTTTCTGATAAAACCCCTCGGGACTGCCTTCACCCTGGACACAACTGGTGAACAGCAAGGTCACCTGCTGCGACTTTAACTGCTCCATCAGCAATTCAATGGTCTTGCGCCCGAAACCCATTCCCTGGTACGAGTGAGCGATCATAAAGCGCCACAAATAGCCTTTGAGCACTGTCACACCATCTTGTGATGTCGTGCGCAAGCGCCACATGATGAAGCCAACCAACGTTTCGTCTGCATAGACTGCCCGGAATGTGGTGTTCGGCGTAAAGTGAGCCTGCGCCAGCGAATAAACATTTGGCGCAACCATGCGGCTCTGTTGAGCATTTAGCGTGTCACTGAGCTGGCATACGTCACGCACGGTTTGCGCGGTGATCTCGCGCAGGCTGACGACGGATTCACGGCTGACAATCGACGTCTCCAACACGGCCCTCTTTCTCCTCTTAGATGGCTTATTTTCACGGAACAACCTTGTTGATTCTAGAGCAGTTCACAGAATCCTAGCTGGCAGAGAGATTGCCTGCACCAAAGATGTAATAGTGTGCCGTTTGCTGGACGTCGACATGCCAACCCAGTTGTGCCAGTCGTGTCTCAAGCTGGTGGGGTTCATAGAAGATCTTAACGATCTGGTAGGTGCGGCCGTCTTTCAGTTTTCGCGTTGATGTCGTGGATTGTGGCTGTTCCAGGCGGTGATCGAGCGCAGTCGACGTCGGCTCGTAACGCGAATCGACGAAGAAGACGCGCCCGGCCGGCTTGAGAGCCTTACGCACCAGCTCCCAAAACGGCGCGAAGCGTTCCACTGGGACGTGCGACAACCAGAATCCGAAAAACACGACGTCGTACTGCCTGGGCGGTTGCCACGTAAAAATATCGGCCAGCACATACTGAACGCGCTCCGAGCGCACGCGCGCCTGGTTGAGCGCGATGGTTTCTGCTGCGGCGTCCACGGCTGTGATGTGGCTGGCATGCGGCAGCAGTTGTTCCGTCCACAGACCGGTACCGCTCGCGAACTCCAGCACATCGCCGGCCGGTCGGAATGCATGCAGCGCCTGGCGCACCTGTTCGACCTCGTCAAACCACTGTTGGTTGAGTTGCGGGCCGCGGTCGTAGCGGTCGCGGCGCAGGAACCAGTCGTCATATTCACCTGCGCGGGCACGGTAGTACTCGATCTGTTCACCAAGTAGATGATCGTTGTCGTTGTGCGACATATTAGCTCAAGGTGCGCATGTAGTCGTCATGGGTACCGATGAAGAACCAAATCATGGTGCCGCCTGCCGTCGCACCTCGAGCGGTAAACGCCGGTACCGTTCCCAAAAGGCATCTGTTGCGCGTGAGTTCATTCGGTTGGTGTGAGTTCGTCGCCGTCACTATTGATACCACTGGTTTGCCCTGCCCGGTATGCCTCGGCCGCGCGCTCTGCTAGCCGCCGCAACTTGTCGGGGTCAGCCGCAAGTATTGCGTCCCACACCTCATCCTCGGCACGCATTTGTGCCTCGCTGGCGTTCAGCCACGGCGGCACCGCACCGCTCTCCGTCTGTGCTGCCAGGTATCCAACGAAGTCATATACACTCGGCAACTTGTCAAGGGGCAGTGCTTTCACACGCTCGATGACTTGTTCGTAAGTCACGCCGGACATAGTTCGCATCTCCTACCCTACATCATAAGCCACTTGACCAGACTCACCCGCGCTACGTCATCCCACATGGGACCGCGCCGCACCTCGACATAGCCGAGCTTGCGGTTCAACTCGACCACATGCGCGTTACGCTCGCGCGTGTGGGTGTAGATCATGCCAATGCCGCGCTGGCGCGACTCATCCTCCACCTGCCGTTTAAGCGCAGAAGCCAGCCCGCGCCGGCGGTAGGCTGGGTCCACCCACAATTGAAACACCTCACAAAAGCACCCGTCCGGTGGGAGAACGGACTCATCGATAAAGCGGAACAGGAAATCGGTGGCTGCTGTGCGCGGCTCACGACGCCGGTCGCGGAACCAGCACATGATCAGCCCGACGTTCCGCATACGTTCCGTGTCTTCGTACACCCAGGCACCCTTATCCGCATCGTCGACATAGGCTGCGATCTTGGCCCGATGTTCAGCGCGTTCATGCTCGCCCCAGCCCTCTGCATAAGCCGGCGCGCTCCGTGACGTATCATCCGTTTCGTCCTGCAAGTCAACCAACAAATCAGTGCTCACCAGGAACGGCACGTCATCGGCCATGGCACGGCGCAGCAGCAACATGATTCAGATCCTCCCTTCACTCACGAGCACTCACGAGCACTCACGAGCGCGGTGGCCTCGATTTCCACTAATAATTCCGGGCTGATGAGGGCGCACACCTCCACCATGGTCGCGGCAGGCCGGATATCGCGGAAGACCTCGCCGTGGGCCCGGCCGATCTCCTCCCACCGGCTGATGTCGGTCACATACATGCGCGTGCGGATCACGTCCTGCATGCTCACCCCAGCGGCCTGTAATGCTTTCTCGATCTTGGCGAGAATGAAGCGGGTCTGCTCGTACGGGTTATCCAGACCCACGACCTGCCCTTGTTCATCCATCGCCGTCGTGCCGGCCACCTCCACCACGTCGCCCAGGCGCACCGCGCGCGAATAGCCGGCCACACCTTCCCACACGCTGCCGGTTGAGATATTCAATCGTTGGCTCACCTTCGATCCCTCCTCCACGATGGCTACCCACCCTGG
>JAMDDR010000454.1:0-307 GCA_023488685.1 Chloroflexota bacterium
CCATGTCAGGATGCCAAACTCACGCGTACTGAGCCGGGCAGCCAGGAGATACAGTGCCAGCGCGAGCAACGACCGAACGATCAAATCGTAAATGCGCTCAGTAATGAGCGAAACGCCGAATAATTTGAAAAGTCCTGCCAGGATATAAATCTGACCGGGCCCATACATCGTCCAGAAATCCCGGTATGGGATCTGACCATTCAAGACGCGTTCGGCTCCCAGGACGATCAGGCCTTCGTCATAGATATTGAGCGTGTTGCGAATGCTGGGGAGCAGGCACAGGAAGGCAGCGACGAACAACCCTGCC
>JAMDDR010000454.1:317-10707 GCA_023488685.1 Chloroflexota bacterium
GAGGGCCGGGCGCCGTGTTGTGTGTTGGGAGTGCGAGGTTGTAGGGCAAGCTTGTAGGGCAAGCTGTCAGCTTGCCCTACGTGCTTCCTAAATGCCTTCCAGCTTCAGTGTATCTGCGTAGTGGCAGCTCACGGTACGGCCCGGTCCCATGCTTCGCAGCGTCGGTACTTCGGTCTTGCACTTGTCTGTCGCATATTTGCAGCGTGGGTGGAAGACACATCCTGATGGCAGGTTTGCCAGGTCCGGTGGTTCGCCCGCAGACGCCATGCGCAGGCGGCGGTTGCGTTGCGAGGCCTTCGGCACAGCGGCCAACAGCGCTTCAGAATAGGGGTGTAGCGGTTGGCTCAATACGGCCTGCTTCGGACCGATTTCGACCAGCTTACCGGCGTACATCACCGCGATGCGGTCGGCCATGTAACGGATAACGCTCATGGCGTGTGAGATGAAGATGTACGTCAAATGATACTGCGACTGCAGGTCTTTCAACAGGTTCAGGATTTGAGCCTGGATGGACACGTCCAACGCCGAGACCGGCTCATCCGCGACGATCAGGTTAGGGTTGACGACCAACGCACGTGCGATCCCGATGCGCTGGCGCTGCCCGCCGCTGAAACTATGTGGAAATCGTCGCAAGTGCTCGACGCGCAGGCCGACCTGGAGGATGACTTTCATGACGCGCTCCTCCAATTCCTTGCCTTTGGCAACGCCGTTGACGAGCAGCGGTTCGCCGACCGTTTCGAGCACGTTCATGCGCGGGTTCAGCGAGGCGTAGGGATCCTGGAAGATCATCTGTGCGTTCCGCCGGAACGTATGCATTTCCTTGCCTTCCAGTTGAATGACATCCATTGTGTTGCCGTTCGTGCGCAGCAAGACTTCGCCAGCGGTCGGCTCGTACAGTCGCAGGATGCAACGGCCGAGCGTTGTTTTGCCACTGCCGCTTTCGCCCACCACCCCGAGTGTCTCGCCAGCCAGCACCCCGATGTTGACATCATCGACGGCTTTCACATACCCGACCGTCCGCCTGAGAAAGCCTTTCTGGATGGGGAAATACTTCTTAAGACCCCTGACCTCTAATAGAGCTTCTTGTTGTTCGCTCACGCTCTTTACTCCTAGATTGATGGTGCCTCACGCGAGGGTCACGATGCCGCTGCTACCCGGCTGGCCGGCTTGTGCTCAGCCATGACCTTGGGGTCATACAGATGGCAATACACTTTGTGATTGGGAGATGCCTCGATGAACTGAGGGCGCACTTCGTCACAAAGCCCTGGGATGCGGTGCTCGCAGCGCGAAAAGAAGGGGCATCCCTTCTGGACGATGTAGGGGTTGGGCAGACCGCCGCTGATGGGAACCAGGCGTGAAAGCTCCCCTTCGATTTTAGGGATGGAGCGCCACAGCGCCTGGGTGTAGGGATGGAGCGGGTGCTCGAAGATCTCTTCCGTTGAAGCGTATTCCATGGCCCGGCCCAGGTACATGACCATGATTTCGTCCGACATCTCGCTCACCACCGCAAGGTCGTGGCTGATATACATGAGCGCCATGCCTAACTCTTCCTGCAGCGAGCGGATCAGGTCAAGGATCTGCGCCTCGATGGTGACGTCGAGCGCCGTGGTAGGTTCGTCGGCAATCAACAACTTGGGATTGCACGACAGCGCCATGGCGATCATGGCGCGCTGGCGCATACCGCCGCTGAGCTGATGCGGATACGCGTCAACCAATCGGCTTGGCTGAGGGATGCCGACCTTGTGCAACAGATCGATCGCTTTCTCTCGGGCTGCCTTATTGCTTGTGTCGGGTATATGGAGCTTGATCGCCTCGATGATCTGGTTGCCGACGGTAAACAGCGGGCTGAAGGATGTCATCGGCTCCTGGAATATCATGCCGATCTCCTTCCAGCGGATGCTGCGCATCTTCGGGCCGTTGGCCGGCAGCTTCAGCACGTCCACCGTCTCCGGGCCGTTCTCGCCCTTCAGGTGCAGCAGAATTTCACCGGCCACATCTTTCCCCGGCGGCGAGGGCACGATGCGCATGATCGATTGCGCCGTCACCGATTTGCCGCAACCGCTTTCACCGATGATGCCCAGCGATTTGCCTTCGCGGATGTTGTAGCTGACGCCGTCGACGGCACGGACGACCCCTTCGTAAAGGTAGAAGTAGGTGTGAAGATCCCGCACCTCGATAAACAGATTGTTTGCGTTCGTCATGTTCTTTCGTTCTTTCGGCGCTGGAGGTGTGCAACCCCTGGGCGCCAGTGGATCATCTCGTGTAAGGATCGGCGGCGTCGCGCAACCCGTCACCCACAAAGTTGAATAACAGCACGGTGGCGACGACGAACAAGGCAGGGAGCATCAGCCATTGCTGCTGTGCAACGGCGACGATGTTCTGGGCATCCTGGAGCAGTGTGCCCCAACTCACGGCGGGTGGTTGCATACCGACGCCAATGAAGCTCAGCGCCGTCTCACCCAGGATAACGCCGGGGATGGACACCGTAATTGACACGATCAGGTGGCTGGTGAAGCCGGGCAACAGGTGGCGGGTGATGATGCGCCATTTGCTCGCTCCAGCCGCCTGCGCGGCCAGCGCATAATCCTCCTCGCGCAACTGCAGTAGTTTGCCACGCACCACGCGCGCCAGGCCTGCCCAGCCGATCACGGAAAGGATCATGGTAATGGCGAAATAAGTTTGCACCACCGGCCAGTCGCGCGGCAGGGCGGCCGATAACGCCATCCACAAGGGCAACGTCGGGAGTGACAGCAGGAAGTCGATGGTGCGCTGGATGATTTCATCTGCGACACCGCCCATGTATCCCGAAACACCACCCAGGATCACGCCCAGCATGAAGCTGACAAGCACGCCGATCAACCCAATCGACAGCGAAACCTGCGCGCCAAAGAGCGTGCGCGAGAACAGGTCGCGGCCAAGCCGGTCGGTGCCGAACAGGTGTACGGCCGGGTTGCCCTTGCCGGTGCCGAATATGTGAATATCCGATGAAATGAAGCCGAGTATTTTATAGGGTTCACCCTTGACGAAGAACTGAATTGGGATGGGCTTGCTCGTATCGGGCGTAAAGATGAACTTGAACGTCTTGGGGTCCGCTTTGCGCACGACCTTATAAATGAATGGCCCGGTGATGCCCGTGCCTTCGCGGTACAAATAGATCGTGCTGGGCGGTTGTTGTTGCATCCCCTCAAAGCGGGTCGTTGCGGTGTAGGGTGCCATGAAGTCAGCAAAAATAGCCGACAGGTATAGCAGGATGATAAACACCGCTGCGATCATGGCGAGCTTGTGCTTCTTGAAGCGCCACCAGACCAGCTCCCACTGTGTGGCATAGTAAAAGCGTTCGTCACGTATGACCGGCTGTTCGAGGGCGACGGTATCTTCTGGCTGTACCAGCTCGCCCACAGCCTTGGGGCTTTTAGCACTTTGTACACTCACTTGGACACCCCTCCATACCGGATGCGCGGATCCATCGCCGCCAGCAGGATATCGGATAGCAACGTGCCAACGACGGTCAGCGTGCTCAGGATCATGACGATACTCCCGGCGACGTACATATCCTGCTCCAGCACCGATCGCAGCAGTAGCGGCCCGGTGGTTTGAATGCTGAGCACGATCGATACCAACAACTCACCCGAAACAAGTCCGGGCAACACCCAACCGACGGTGCTGATGATCGGGTTGATCGCCATGCGGACCGGGTATTTTAACAGCAAGCTCAGCTCGGTCAGACCTTTCGCGCGCGCGGTAATGACGTATTGTTTCTTCAGTTCGTCGAGCAGGTTGGCGCGCATGACACGGATAGTGACGCCGGTGCTGCTGAGGCCGACGATCAGGAGCGGCAGAATCAGATGTTTCAACATATCTCCAATCTTTTCTGCGGTCCACGGCGAGTCAAGATATTGATTGGAGACCAGGCCAAGCGGCGAGAAGCCCGTGGCTGAGTAGATGACCCAGGCCAGGATCAGGGCCACCAGGAATCCTGGCGTCGCCAGGCCTATGAAGCCAAAGAACGTGAAGACGTAATCCGCGGCTGAATACTGATGTGTCGCGGAGTAAATGCCGATTGGAATGGCGATGATCCATGAAAGGATCAAAGATGAAAATGAGATGAGCATGGTCAAGGGGATGCGATCAGACAGGAGGTCGTTCACCGGCCGATTCCACTGGAAGGACCAGCCGAAATTGCCCTCCAGGAGGATCCCTGTGATCCACTTGACATAGCGCTCTTGCGCGGGTTTATCCAGGCCGTACATCTTGGTCAGGCGTTCTGCCTCGTCCTCAGAGACCTGGATACCGGAGTTGCGTAAGTTGATAATCTGGCGGCTGACCCAGTCACCCGGCGGCAGCTCGATAATGACGAAGGAAACGACGGAGATGAGGAACAAAATGGGGATGAGCGTCACGATACGACGCGCGATATAAGCTAACACTTAATTCTTCCTCCCGACGGATGCGCTGTGATTGAACAGTGCGGATCGCACGCGGGCTCTGGACAAATGCTCGGTCATTCGACTTGGGCGCAGTCCCACACGGGTTTTGACGCCAGTGTGGGATGGGGCCACTGCCGGGCGCACAGGCCCGGCAGTGACTTTACGCCTCAAGCGGTTAGGGCATTACTGCTCGAACCACAACTGTTCGCCGGCGAAGTTGGAGGCGATGGCGAAGCCACTCTGCGCCACGTTGCGCAGGTTCTTCTTGGCGATCATCGGGTACTTGACCTGCTCGACGAAGTTGATGTAAGGCAGGTTCTCGCGCTCCCACGCATAACCCTCCTCCTTCAACTTGTTGTACTCCTCAGAGCCGGAGACCGAGGACCAGCGGTCCTTGTCGAGCTGGTACGCCTTCTTGATCCAGTCGGGCGGTTCGGAGCCTTGCTTGCCATTGTTGGCACGCCACAGTTCCCACATCTGGCCGGCGCGGGCGGCGTCGCCCTGGGTCCAGTCGCTGTCCCAGCCCTGGTCGTGGCTCCACGCTGTATTGGCCTGTACCTCGTTGGCGGTGTTCTTGGTGCCGTACGTGTTGCCCTCAAGTTGCTTTGCCGACGTCTTGATACCCACCGCGGTCAAGTACTGGGCTGCCAACTCTGCTGCCGGCGCAATGTCGGGCGCCCAGGCGGCGTGCTCGATCAGGATCTCGACCGGTTTGCCGTCCTCGTAGGTGCGCATACCGTCGGCGCCCTTCTTCAGGCCGATTTCGTCGAGCATCTGGTTGGCCAGGTCGACGTCATAGGTCATGTTCTCTTCGCCGACAGTGACCGTGGGCAGGCTGGCATAGCCGTAGTACAGCGTGTCGATGAGCTCCTGGCGGTTGATGGCGTGGCTGACCGCCTTGCGGAAGCGTATGTCCTGGGCAACCTTCTGCCAGTTCGTGTCGGAGTAGGTCTGGTTCAGGCGCAGGCCGCTGGAGTCCACGTGCATGTCCAACAGGATGACGTTGATGTTGGCCTTCTCTTCCGACTCCTTGTACATCGGCACCTTCACCAGCGCCGTGCTCTCGCGCAGGAAGTCGACGTCGCCGCTGACGACCTTCACGTTCACCATCTCGACGTTCTCCATCTGCGAGGAGAGGATCTCGTCGATGTATGGCAGTTGCTTGCCCTCAGGGTCGACCTTGTAGTAGTACGGGTTGCGCTTGAACTTGAGCACGCCCTGTTCGGCCGGGGCGCCAATCCACGGGTTCAGCGCCGGGTAATCGACACAGCGTGGGTTGGTCATATCCCAGTTCTGGCAGCGCTTCGAGGTGAACAGGTTCCACCATTCGTCGGTGAGCTTGTTCTCCTCCAGCAACGGCTTCAGCTCTTCCATCGAGGTGAAGTCAGGATGGAACTTCTTGAGGTAGTGGCTGGGGTTGAGCAGCTCGGTGTAGCCATTCCAGCCTTCGATGGTGATCGAGCGCAGGAAGCCGCCGTAGGGCGCGGCGAACGACAGCTTAAAGGTGAAGTCGTCGATGATCTCCAGCTTGCCCGGCTCGCCATCGGGCGCAAAGCCGGTGCGGAAGCGGGCGGGAACGCCGTTTGGATAGAGCTTCTCGTTGCCGTAGATGTTCTCCCACGTGAAGCGGACATCCTCGGTGGTCACGGGCTCGCCGTCAGACCACTTCAGGCCCTTGCGCAGGGTGAAGGTGAACTCTTTGTTGTCGTTCTCGACTTTGAAGTCCTGCACGACGTTGCCACGGATGTCCTGTACACCCAGACCTGACGGATGTCCTGTACACCCAGACCTGGCGCGCTCAGCAGCGGCTCGTTCATCATGACGAAAATGTCGGGCGACCAGTTGGCGACGGCATGCGCGCTGTGCAGCGTGCCGCCATACTTGCCGGGTTGCCAGTCGGCCACATCTGCTTCGGGCAGCAGCACGCCCGGGCCGACCACGAACGGTTCGAGCGGGAGACGCTCTTCGAGAGCGGGGATGGTGCCGGCCTTGACCATATCGGCCAGCATCGGCGCTTCCTGGTATTTGCCCGCAGCGGGCTGTTCAGCGGGAGCTTCCGTCGCGGCGGGGGCTTCTGTTGCGGCGGGAGCTTCCGTCGCGGCAGGGGCCTCTGTTGCGGCAGGGGCCTCTGTTGCGGCAGGTTGCTCCGCAGGTGGTTGGGTGGCTGGTGCTGACGGGGTCTGTGCACAGCTCACCAACATCGACAGGGACGCGAAAAGCATCACATACTTCAGCAAATGCGATGGCTTTTTCATGGTGAACTCACTCTCCTTGTTTAAGTGATAGGGCCTAACAAATTGAGACGGGTTGTGGTTGTAGTAACTTTGTTACTCGCCTGGAATTCTCTCGATAAATCTCCTCCTTCGCTCAACTCACCTGCACTCTGGAGCGATACCGCCCCGAGTGACGGCGTAGGTGTAACACCCTCCCTGGCTTATACATGGTATTTGCGGTGACGGGCGGTACCAGCATGACAGTTGACATTTTGGGTTGAATTGCAAGCGCTGGACATGCGAGCTTGCGCGCGTTCGGAACGCGACAGGGGTATGTCTACTGTGCCATAAATGCTTCACTGCCAGTCACTTCTCTACAGAAGATAGCGCTATAGGAGAGCAATTGAACGTGCAATACATATTACTTGCGCTTATCCATATTGTCAACCAGTGTCGGGGGATGTTTGTCGATTCGACAGATCGCATTTGCCGGTGTGACATTCTCGGCCTTTACATACGTGGGCACCCTCCCGCGGGTTGTAGGGCAAGCTGTCAGCTTGCCCTACAACCCGCGGGAGGGTGCATTCCGCAGGAATGCCTGCCACTTTAGGGTTTATAACGCTTTTCGAGTTCGCGCGCCAACTCGATCCCTTCTTCCGTCAGGCTCACGGATTTCGCCTTGCGGCTTTGGTGGATCAGGCCGCGATCCTCAAGCACGTTAAGCACGTCGAAGGGAAAGCCCTTCCAGGCCCGCCGGACAAACAACGCCGGGTTTATCTTTTCTTCCCACGAGCACAGATAGAGGAGCAGGAGCGACAGTTCTTCGATGAACTCCTGCTTGACTGCGGCGGGGGATTCGTGCCCATCACCAGTGGGGATCAGTGGGGTGGGTTTGGGCGCAGGATTGATTGGCTCGATCTCTTGCTGCTTCAACCATCCCATCAGGCGCTGATGTTCACAGTTCTCGCGGTATGCGAACCACCGTTCGTGCTCTGCAGGTGCGTTTTCCAGGATTTCTTTGAAACGGTGAAATGCGCCGGGACCTCTGATGGCCCGCTGCAATTCCTTCTGCAATTGCTGGTCGCCGACGATCCCGATAAAATTCTCCAGATCACCATAGCTGTTGGCTGCGTTGGACGTCGGGATGGTGATGAAGCGTGTGCCGTAACCCTCCTCCACCTGGATGGCAGCATGAATGGCTTCCCGTGTTTCATCGGCGAGCGAATCACCAGCGCCGGACAGCTCCTCGATGTGCTCGACGACGTCGCTCGACACACTCACGACCTTGCCGGTTTCCAGATCCAGGTAGGCACGCTCGTTCTCATAATCACTCTCGAATGCGTCGCTCAGCTCTGTCCAGTCTATTTCCAACCTGCGCATCGCATGTCTCCTGTCTTCTACTGGTTTGCCTTTAGCAGCTTAGAACCGGTGCACGGTTTCGCCTCTCTGATTGGTCGGGTCGACTCCTGGGCTGGGGTAGTCCTGCCAATGATACAGCCTGCCTCATTCGGCGCATAGACATGTCTGCCAGGCGGAGTGGGTGCGTTTGTGGTTGAGTTGCACTGTGCCCGCAATTGCCCCGTCATGCTGGGCGATCACCAGGATGCGGTTGGGAGTGCGCAATGCGTCGATGACCCCATGCCAGTACTGCGCAGCCTCTTCTGTGCCCAAGGGCGGCAGAAAACCAATGGATACACGGCTCGTTCCTGGCGGGAGCGAGCCGTGCGTCGAATATGGATGAGGCTGAATCATGCTCTCGTCTGATGCCAGGCGCAAGGCAATGGGTGCCTCATCTGTGTTTACGTCGTCACAAGTTCTGGATGATGGCGGTGCCGAACTCGCTACACTTGACTTCTTTGGCGCCTTCCATCAAGCGGGCGAAGTCATACGTCACCGTCTTCTGTCCGATGGCCTTCTCCAGACCGTTGATGATGGCATCGGCAGCCTCACTCCAGCCCATGTAGCGCAGCATCATCTCGCCGCTCAGGATGACCGAGCCAGGGTTCACCTTGTCGAGGTTGGCATATTTCGGTGCAGTGCCGTGCGTGGCTTCGAATACGGCGTGGCCGGTGACGTAGTTGATGTTGCCACCGGGCGCGATGCCGATACCGCCGACCTGTGCCGCGAGTGCATCGCTCAGGTAGTCGCCGTTGAGATTGGGTGTGGCGATGACGTCGAACTCATCCGGACGTGTCAGGACCTGCTGCAAGGTGATATCGGCGATGGAGTCCTTGACCATCAGCTTCTTCTTCCACTGGCCATTGCCGTGTGTGGGCATCAACTTCAGTGTCTCCTCGATCTCGGCGCGGATCTCGGCCTGCTGTTGCCCGGTCATCATGTCATACCCTGGGTCGATCTGGCGGGCGTTGTCTTCGACGCTGAGGTCCGGGTGTTTGTCCTTATTGCCGATAATCCAACTCTCCCGCTGTGTGATGGCCTTGTCGCGATACTCGCGCTTGGCCAGTCCATAGCACCAATCGCGGAACGCACCCGACGTGAACTTCATGATGTTGCCCTTGTGCACGATCGTCAGGCTCTTGCGCTTGAGGCGCAATGCGTATTCAATGGCTGCGCGCACCAGCCGCTCAGTGCCCGGCTTCGAGATGGGTTTCATACCGACGCCGATCTGGTCCATGGCTTCTACGCCGAAACGGACTTTTTTGAACTCCTTGGGCATTTCGGTCTTCAAGAAGCTCAGCAGCTTCATCGCGTTTTCGCTGCCCGCTTCGAAGTCGATCCCGGCGTAGATGTCCTCCGTGTTCTCACGGAAGATCACCATGTTCACCTTTTCCGGGTGCTTGACGGGGGAAGGGACGCCGTCGAAGTACTTGACCGGGCGCAGGCACACATATAGATCGAGCAGTTGGCGTAGCGCTACATTGAGCGAACGGATGCCTTTGCCCACTGGCGTGGTCAACGGCCCTTTGATGCCCACCAGGAACTCGCCGAAGGCATCCACCGTCTCCTGCGGCAGCCAGTCGCCGAACTGGCGGAATGCCGATTCACCGGCGAACACTTCCATCCAGTGAATCTTGCGCCGGCCCGCATAGCACTTTTCGACAGCCGCATCGAATACACGTACGCCGGCCGCCCAAATGTCCGGCCCGGTACCGTCACCGCGAATAAAAGGAAGGATCGGATTGTCCGGCACCTGCATCACTCCTTGCTGCATGGTGATGGGTGCGCCGCCGGAAGGAACAGTCACGTTTTTGTATGCCATGGGGCGTATTATAGATTTAGAGATTTAGAAACCCGACTTCTAGCAGAAGTCGGGTTTCTGGAGTCAGGTGCGGTACTTGCCGTTGATGGTCACGTAGTCGTGCGACAGGTCACACGTCCAGATGGTGGCACAGGCACTGCCCAGCCCCAGGTCCAAACGTACATGCACATCGCGTGTCTGGATGGCGCGGGTGGCTTCCTCTTCGGAGTATTGGGTGGGCATGCCGTTCTGAAATACCAGGACTGGCCCAAACCATAGCGATATGCGCTGCGGGTCGATGTCCTCACCGCTATATCCTGCCGCCGCGACGACGCGCCCCCAGTTCGCATCCTCTCCATAAAACGCAGTTTTCACCAGTGGAGACTTGGCGATGGTACGCCCAACGCTCTCGGCCATCTTCTCATCTCGCGCACTGCTGATATCGAGAGTGATGAACTTGGTCGCGCCCTCGCCATCGCGCGCCATCTGTTGCGCCAGGCTCGCGCACACTTCGGACAGTGCGTACTGGAACTGCTCCACCTGTTCGGGCT
>JAMDDR010000454.1:10717-13746 GCA_023488685.1 Chloroflexota bacterium
ATACCAGCACCAGCAGTGTGTCATTGGTGCTGGTATCTCCATCTACACTGATGCGATGAAAGGAATGGTCCGCCGCAAACCTCAGTGCGTGTGCCAATGTTTCTGTATCCACGGCGGCATCGGTCATGACCACGCTCAACATCGTCGCCATGTTCGGGTGGATCATGCCAGAGCCTTTGGCGATGCCACTGATGACGTATGGCGAATGAGGCGAGCGGGAGGTCCCTTCACCGTCTATATCTTGTCCACCCACTTCTGTCGTTGCGATCTTCGGCACCGTATCCGTTGTCATGATCGCGCGTGCAGCACGACCCAGGCCATCCGTCGACAGTTCGTGTACCGCGGCTGGGATGCCAGCACGGAGCTTATCCATGGGCAGGTTGACGCCAATCACACCGGTGGACATGACGAAAACCTGCTGTGGCGCTGGCTGACCGGCGCTTTGTGTCGTTGGGGAGTGCTGGTCATCTAATGCGTTTGCCACAAGCCTTGCCGTATCTTCACAGTCTTGTATGCCCTGTGCGCCGGTACATGCGTTGGCGCAACCCGAATTTATGACGACAGCGCGCAACCTATCGGCGTGTGTGCGCAGGATGGCTTGATCCCGCAACACGGGCGCGGCCTTGACCTTGTTCGTCGTGAACAGTGCAGCGCCGGCACAGTCGCTGTCGCTGACGATGAGCGCCAGGTCGGGTTGGCCGTTCTTCTTGATATGCGCCACGACACCACTGGCGCGAAAGCCCAGTGGTAAATGGGGCGGTAGCAGGTTTGTTGAAGTGCTTGTCATCTTAACGTCAGAAGAATTCGTAGAGATCGATGAAGTACTGGCAGATCTCATCGCTGAGTGGATGTCCGCCATACCCTTCGTAGAATGCATTCAGGTCGGCGTCTCTGTGGGCGCCAAATGCTTCGCGCTGTGGGCGGGTGGCTAACGCAATGTCGTAGCGCGGATCGCCGATGCCGCCACCAGACCAGTCAATGACACCCGTAACCTGCGCACGATCCACCAGCACGTTGTCGATGGTGTAGTCGCCGTGGATCAGCGCCGGACGAATGGGTTGTGGCCGTGCGCGCCGTAACCGCTCCAGCAATTCAGGTGTGCCATCGACGTTGAAGTGTTCCAGGTTTTCCGCCGCTTCGTCGAGCATGTGATCGAGCCATGACGGCGCCGGTTCGGATAAGTCCGCTGGGGTCAGCGCGTTATGAATGGCAGCAAGCGCTGCGCCGAACGCGCGCAAGAGCGCGGCCCGTTGTGCCGTATCCGTCTCGACATTAAGCAATTCGGCGAGTGATTGTCCAGGCACGTGGTCCATCACCAGCCACCGCTCGGGGGCTACGCCGGTGTCGCGGCGAGCGAACGCATACGGTTTGGGGGTTGGCAGGGAGAGGGGGGCAAGTGCGGTCAACATTCGGTATTCCCGTGCTAACCAGCCGCCATATAACGTACCCACGGCGCGTTTGACGGCTCGCAGGCCGTGATCGGTTTCGGCAACGACCACTGTCGAGGTGAGGCCTTGTGGCGGCTGGGTCAGGTGGTGCACCGGACCCAATGCTGCCTGCACTTCCGGCGGAAAGTTTTGAACCGTTACATCGCTCATGCCGCGACAATCTCGTGTCCGCGGGCCGCGGATTGTTGGATCATCTCCAGGATGCGTGTCGTCATCAGCGCTTCCTCGGGTTTCACCACCAGCGGCCCCTCACCGCGGATGGCCTTGATGAATGAGGCAATTGACGAAGACGTGCCGCCGCCCTGGTAATGGGACAGGTCAGGAATGACCGTCTCGATGCCACCTTTGTGTTCCTGGTAGAAACGTAGTGGCGTCTCGCGCCCGTAGCGGTCCGGCGAGCGATCTGCGCCGCCGTGAGTGCCGAATAGCGTCACACGCTCCTCGCCCGGTCCGAACGCCGCCCACGTCACGATCAGCCGGACCAAACCGCCATCGGCAAGAGCGATATTCGCGATGGCAGTGTCATCCACGTCATAGCGACCCGCGATGCCGCGGTCGATCCCCCAGCCGCCCAGCCCGATCTTCTGCTCACCCAGGGCACGGCTCAAGTGGCCGCGCACTGCGGCGACCTGGGGGAAACCCAGCAGGAACATGGCAAGGTCGAGCATGTGCACGCCGATGTCATACAACGCACCCGCCCCGGCCAGGTCCTTGTTGGTGAACCAACTGCCGTAGCCGGGAATGCCGGCGCTGCGGATCATGCGCACCTCGGCCAGGTAGATGCTGCCGAATCGACCGTCAGTCACGGCGTCACGGATGGCGCGCGAGGTGCCTTCAAAACGCATGTGCTGGTTGACGCTGAGTGTCTTGCCACAGCGCCTGGCCGTTTCAATCATTTGCGTGGCGGCCTCACTGCTGGTGGCGAACGGTTTCTCGCACAATACGTGCTTTCCGGCTCCGAGCGCCGCAATGGTGACCGGCGCGTGCAAATAGTTGGGCAGCCCGACGCTGACGACGTCGACGGCTGGATCTGCCAGCAGTTCCTGGTAAGTGGCGTATGCCTTGGGGACGTGCAATTCTTTGGCAACGCTTTGTGCTCGTTCCAGGTTCGTGTCGCACACCGCGACCACGTCAACGCCCGCGGCCTGAAAGCCTGGGATGTGCCCACGCCGGCCAATTTCGCCGCAGCCGATCACACCCGCGCGAAGAGTCGGTCTCATGCTCATGATGTTGGTTCCTTCCTTAAGGTTATGCCCGATAGGGTTTGCCCGAATAGTTTTGTTCGAGTTTATCAGTGCACAGAATTACGGTGCGTCGTGCAGAGCCCATGAGTGTCATGGAACTGTCACACAACACGGGACAAGTTTAGCATCACCTTAACGCCCCGATTGCCCACGGCACGATACGCCAGCCACATGGTGGGTGTATTTCGCCAAAGTGGCATGCAATACGCCTACCAACCCTTGCGAAGGGTGCACGCCCGAACCGCGGCTTGCCCAGACACCCTTCGCAAGGGTTGGTCAGGGCGGGCGTTGTGACATGTGACAAGTGACAACAGTTGTCACTGGTTGTCACGCCGGC
>JAMDDR010000014.1 GCA_023488685.1 Chloroflexota bacterium
ATCATCGACCATGACAAAGACTTGCTGGCATATGCGCAGATGCTACCGTTGATCGCTCAGGGCTTCCGCATATATTCGCCGGCGGTCAGCGAGACGTTGAGCCATGTTGTGGTGCGCCATCCCGATCCCCTGGATGACAATGAATGGCAGATTGTTGAACTGATTGCGCGAGGCCTGTCAACGCTAAAGATAAAAGAGGAGACGCATTTCTCTGAAAGCACCATTGCCGACAAGATCAGCCGGATGGCGCGGCGACTTAATGCACTAGGCCACATCACCGTGAACACTGAGGATCGCCGCCCTATCCCCAATCGATACCGCGATGCACTGAGTCGATTCTATAAAGAGAACGCGGTCCGCTACGGGCGGCATCGCCGGCCCTGACTCATCTTCCCCATTTTTGCTTCCGCCTGAGGCAACCTACGCTGACGATGTAGGCTGCCTCACCCCGCACCATATCCGTGCATCAATCAACGCACGGGTGACCATGCCAAAACCCCCTGGCTTCCTGCACCCACTCTGTCATTCAACGGCTATTCTATTGCCTAAGATGTGTCTGCACGTTACTGCCTGGCTGCGGTGCTGACGTCGCAGCCGTTCTGATTGGCTGAGGGAGGTGCGACGTGCGGACGCTTGCGATTGTTGTCATCGCTTTGTTTCTTCTGATCGGCATCGGCGGTCTGTCTGACCCTGCGCAAAGCGCTTACGCTGCACACAAACCGCGTGATGACTTGGGCAGCGCTTTTGTCGAACTCGCCGCCAGCATCACTGCGCTCTTCGTCGCCCTTGACGACGCCACCTACGCGGTCGATGCCGCGGCACACAATGGGCCGCGCGTCGCTCAGGCCTGCTCCGGTCTGCTGAAGTGTGTCGAGGCGGTGCTCGCGTTTGTTGGGGTGCTGGCATTGGCTTCCGTGCGGCGCGCATTCAGACGATTCCTGCCGTGACCCCCAGTAATGGCTAGGGATCACCCTAGCCAAGATTAGGGCGGGCCCCGTTGTGCTGTGTTTTTCGGCATGCCATCATGTTTGAGGTTTTCGTGCCAGTGGCTCGCACAGGGCTTTACCTGGCGAGCCACTGGAAGGAGGAACAGCATGAAGCGACTGATGGGTTGGTTTACCCGGCGCGGTTGTGGGTGTGTGCTGCTGGTGTTGGCTATTCTGGCCTGCGCCGGCTTTGCGCTTTACGGCGCAGCGCAGTTGGTTGAGCGACTACTCAATACCATGCCGCATTAAGCGGCATTGGCGGGTTGCACGGCATGACTTGAGGGCACGTGGCAACGTTCTCCATCACGAGCGAAAGCGAGACAGACCGCTGGCTGGCGCAGGTGAAGCAGCATGCGCTGCTGGGCGGGATGCTCGTCACACGGCTCGATCTTGCCGGTGGTATCTCGCAGTACATCGTCGTCACGCAACCAGTACGGGCGGATTCGTCGCTAGCCGATGAACTATTCCAGCAAGAGGGGCGAACCTCGCAACCGGACGGAACAGTGATTGACGACATCCTGCTGTGGGTCCAGCCGGCCCTGGAGGAGTTGCAGTCGCCCACTCATCTATCGGACAACCATCTGGTCGTGCTGCTCGACCTGTCGCGTTACCGCGAAGCGCATGACCCGCCGCACATCGCAGACGGCCTGGCGCTGCGGCGGGCCATCCGGCAGGCGGTCGATGCCGTCGCGGACCTCCCTGGTGAACGGCGCAGCCAGTTGGTGAGGTGCTTTCGCATGCGCTTCGAACACGCGATGACACAGCGTGAGGTTGCGGATGACTGGAGTTTTATACCGATACTCCGGCGGCGTACCGAGCGCAAGCTCGCGCGTCTGATCGCGGTCGAGTTGGCAAAGTTGAGAAAAGCCGGCTGACGCTGCCCGCACTGTCCGAAATGTCGCTTTTTCTGTCGTCTGTGTGCGATTAAATCACTCGTGAATCAAACAGATGAATGGAGGTTGGATTGTATGAATGAAATAGGACAAACCCTTAATCCCGATGGTTGGCAACTGGAGTTTTATACCGATACTCCGGCCAAAAGGGCCGAGCCGGTGAAGGCAGAATTACCTCCTGTTGCGCCGGGAATACAGGCCATCGGTGCCGGGACGTTCGGCGCCAAAGTGGCACAGGAGGTCACCCGCCAGGTGCTGGAGCACGATGGCGAGGGGCTTTCGACGTTTTACATCGATTACCCCATCCCGGCCATGGGCGAGGTCGGCGTAAGGCTGGCGCCCGGGAAGATCGAGCTGTTGCGCCCCGAACCCTTCTGCCCGGTGGGCGAGACGGGGGACCGCCGCGACCGCGCCAAGCAGTACCCACTCACGCTCAAGCGCTACAGCCAGCAGAACCTGTTACGCGGCATCGCTGTTTATGACGACCGAAAGCTGGGCGTCAGCGGCGAGGGCGGCGGGGCCATCCCCGGCGTGACGGCCCTCGACCTCGATCTTAACATCGTGCGTGTCAAGGCATTCCTGCGCGAGAACCTGCGCTGGATGCTGGGCATCAACATGGGCGAGGGGGGCGCTAGTGGTTCGTTCGCAAA
>JAMDDR010000063.1 GCA_023488685.1 Chloroflexota bacterium
CGTGCCCTGCTCGCTCATCGGCATCTCGCCGGCTGCAATCAGATCATCGATGGATACCTGTTGCTGAACGGGCGGCGCCGGCCGCAACCGCTCGATGAGCACGCCAATGCCAAGCAGGCAAGCCGCGCAGAAGAGCCCTACCAAAGTCCAGCGAAGGGCGAAGCGGTAAGACATGGAATTGGTCGCTGGTGGCTGGTCGCTGGTACCAGCCACTAACCACCATACAGCACCAAAAACACCACCAGCCACACGGTGGCGATGAAGTACCAGTACAGCGCGCACGCCTGCACCACGGTGCGGCGTCGTTGCGATAGTTGTCCCAGCAACGCGCGAATGAGCACGATCACCATGAAGATCACGCCGGCAAACACACGCAGCACGTGGAACACCAGCAACGCAAAGAAGGTGGACCCAAACGCACCGATTTGCGGCGTAAAGCCCAGTTGTGCCAGGCTGGCGAACTCGAACGACTGCACCGCCATAAACACCAGCCCCAGCGCCGCTGCAATGACCACGCCGACGGTCAGGCGGCCTTGGTCGCCACGCGCAATACCGCGTTCTGCCCAGGTAATGGCCACGACGCTCGCGGCCAGCACAGCCGTGTTGGCGAGCGGCGGGATGAGCGATACGTCAGGCCGGACCCACGGGGTGCCGCTCTCCGCGCGCAGGTAGAAGTAGGCCAGGAACAGGCCCATGAAAAAGACGGACTCGGCCACAATGAACACTGCCGCACCCAGCAACCCGACGTTTGGACGTGTGACGCCTGGCGCCGGCGTCACAACGCCAGCTTGTGACCGTCGTGTCGTCATCGCATTCATGTCGTACCATTCGAATGCGATGCTTCTGCGTCGGCCACGGCGGCATGTTTGATCTCGTCATACACCCACATGCCCAGCCCAACCAACAGCAGCACCACACCAATCGCCAGCACGAACGCGCCAAACGCAAGACCAAAGGTAACGCCCGCCATGCCGAGCGCGAGAATGATCGGCGCCCAACTCGGCGGTGGCAGATGAATGTGCTCTTCTGCCGCCTCTTCGTGTGCCTCTTGAACGGCCCTTTCAGATGGATTCGTCTGTTCCATAAAACATTACACCTTGTTTAACGTTGTAACGATGCATTCCGCAGGAATGCCCGAACGTTATCTCACCGCATACATGCTCATCCACAACAACCCAACCAACGAACTCAACAATACGACACCGCAACAAGCCAGCGCGACCAGTTTGGCGCGCCGCTCCATATGCTTTGGAATCATCACTCTCCTTGACAGAACGGCCCCGCACGGGCACCCATCGCCCAATTACAACAGCATGTGGACCACCATCCGGTCCACGATCATGGCAACAAACAGCAACGCCAGGTATAGCAACGAGAACTTATATAGGCTCAACGTAGCCACTTGCGAGTGTTCGTGCCTTACCTGCCACGCCCGCCATAAAAAAATGCCGCCCAGCACGACAGCGCTGATCAGGTAAATCAAGCCCATGGCCTGCAGCGGGACTAATACCAGCGTCAGCGCCACCATCCCCCACGAGTACAGCCACATCTGGTTGGCCGTTTCGGCTTCGCCTGCCACCACGGGCAGCATCGGAACGCCAGCCACGGCATAATCCTTGCGCTTGAGCAAGGCCAAAGCCCAGAAATGCGGGGGCGTCCAGTAGAACACGATCACAAACAGAAAGATCGCCGCCAGGGTCAATTGACCATAGGCGGCCGCCCAACCCACCAGCGGCGGGATTGCGCCCGCACCGCCGCCAATGACGATGTTCTGCCAGGTGGTTCGCTTCAGCCAACGCGTGTAGATCACGGTGTAGTACACAAAGCCCAGCAGCGCCAGCAACGCCGCCAGCGTGTTGACGAACAACACCAGGATTACAAATGCCAGCACGGCCAGTGCGATGCCAAAAACGAATGCGCGTTGAGAGGTCATCCGCCCACTCGGCACCGGGCGGAAGCGGGTGCGCCCCATCACACTGTCGATATCGACGTCATAGGCCATGTTCACCGCATTCGCGCCGCCTGCCATCAGGTAGCCCGCGATCAATGTCCAGACGACCAGGTGGAACGGCGGTGCGCCGGCCGGCGTCACGAACATGCCCGCGAACGTCGTCACCAACAACAGTGAAATGACGCGTGGTTTGGTCAGCGCCACATAGTCATTGATGGTCTGCCGCCAGCCCGGTACTACTTTCTCCACAGGCACTGGCGCCGGCACTGTGACCGGCAATCGATTTGCCAGCAGCGTAAGTGACAACGCGCTCACCCACACGAACGCGCCCGTGGCATTGTGCAATGTCGCCACCGCAGGCGGCCGCCCGGTGAGCACCATGAGCGCTCCGATGCTGGCCTGTAGCACAAACCCACCCCCCAGCGCCGTCGCTGCCAGCCGCAGGAGCTTGGCCGAATGCGCGTGCTCCGGGGGCTGGCGGCCAGCCACCTTGAATGTCCGCCGCACCGCCGACAGCACCAGCAGCGACACCACCAGGACGGTGGCGCGGTGAATCCAAAGATCGGAAGAGCGTCG